>JAWLCQ010000116.1:0-15593 GCA_041687095.1 Phycisphaerae bacterium
GAGCGACTGGCTCGCCGACGACACCTGCCCGGCGGCGCTGGTGGTCTGCTCGGCCCCGGCGGCGAGGGACTCGCTGATGCGGAGCAGCGAGCGGTTGATGCCTCGCGTGATCAGCAGGGCGAGCACCGCCCCGAGCACGACGGCCGCCAGGCTGATGACCGAGACCAGGGCGATGGCGGTGGTGTTGGAGGCCTGCACCCGCGGGCCGAGTTGGTCCTGCTCCGTCTGGACGGAGGTCTTGACCTCCTCGGCGGCGGCGGCGACCTCGGGTCCGATGCGGTCGAGGGTGTCGGAGACGACGGCTTGGCGGTCCTTGACGGAGGCGTGGTACTCCTTCCAGCCGCGGAGGTACTCGTCCCTCGTCGCGACGAGGGTGGTGAGGAGGGCGCGGCCCTCGGGGGTGGCGAGGGCGGCCTGGAGGGCGGGGAGTTCGGCGTCAAAGGCGGCGAATTCCTTGTCGACGCGTTCGGCGAACTCGCCGGTTTCGAGGTCCATGAACTTGGCGACGTAGAGGCGGCCGAGGAGAAGGTTCCGCATCGCCGCGGCCGCCCGGAGGGCGGTGTCGGTGTCGTTGGTCTTCTGCGTCAAGGCCATGATGCCCGTCAGGGCCCGCTCCATCTCGGGGCCCTTGGTGTTGAGGATGGTGTTCTCGATCCCAATCTGCCGCTCGGTCTGGGCGACGACGCGGTCGAAGCCCGCCTCGTAGTCCTTGATGTCGCGGTTGATCTCGTCCACGAGGGCGGCCCGCTCGGGGTTCTGGATGTTCTGGTCGGCCTCCTGCAGGAGGGCGTGGAGCGAATCGAGGTACTGCCCGTACTGCTTGCGGTCCTGGTCGGAGGACGTGATGAGGTACTGCCGCACGTTCAGGCGGACGCAGAGCATGTCCGCCTGGAGCTGGGCGGCGAGGTTGGTGTCTCGGGCCAGGCCGCGGTAGTCCGTGAACCCGTCGGATGCCCCGTTGAGGGCGAAGAAGGCGATCGCCGCCACGATGACCAGCAGCACCACGACGGCGCTGAAGCCCAGAAGGATCTTTCGTCCGATTGTCATGTTCCGAAGCATGTCCGTTCTCCTGTCGTTTCGATGCGTTGTGCGGAGCGGGGGGCGCTCCGTCGGGTTGGGCGGCGGGGCGGGGCGCATCACGCGCGGCCCGCGGCCCGCCGGGTAGGATTCCAGTGGCCGTCTACGCGGCGGCCGACGCGAGCTGCTCCACTTCGCCCAATTCGCCGTTCGTCAGCACGCGGGCGATGTCCAGGAGGATGGTGACCTTGCCGGCCGACTTGCCCATCCCGAGGATGAAGTCGGTGTCGACGGCCGATCCGAACGACGGGGCGTCCTCGATGTCCTTGGCGGCGATGTCGCGGACCTCGGAGACGGCGTCGACGATGACGCCCATCTCCACGTCGCGGACGGCGACGACGATGATGCAGGTCTGCTCGGTGTGCTGGGCCTCCGGCAGGCCGAACTTCAGCCGCAGGTCCACCACCGGGATGACCTTGCCCCGCAGGTTGATGACCCCCTTGATGAACTCGGGCACGCGCGGGACGGCCGTGATGTCCATCAGTCCGATGATCTCCCGGACCGTCAGGATCACCAGGCCGTACTGCTCCTGCCCGAGGACGAAGGTCAGGTACTTGCCCGCACTGGCGCGTGTGGCGTCGGTGACGTGCTGGGTTGCTTGTTCCACCATGCTGTTTTCCTTTTTCTCAGGGGCGGACTCCGCATCCGCCGTAGGTCTGCTGTATTCGCTCCTCGCTCAGGCGGCGGGGCGATGGGTATGCGGTTCGCTCGCGTCCACCAGGGCCAGCAGCCCCGCCGGATCGAGGATGAGGCCCACGCGGCCGTCGCCGAGGATCGCCCCGCCCGAGACGCCCCGGACCTGGCCGATCGTGGCGCCCAGGGACTTGACGACGACCTGCTGCTGCCCGAGCAGTTCGTCCACCATCAGGGCGCACCGCTTGCCCTCGCCCTCGATGAGGACGAGGAGGCCCTGGCAGGGGTCGGTGACGGCGGCGGGGACGGTGAAGAGGCGGTGGAGGCGGAACAGCGGGAGCAGTTCCCCGCGGACCAGCACCATCTCCCCGCGGCCCTTGACGGTGGAGATCGCCTCGGGCTGGGGCTGGAAGCTCCGCTCGATGGAGACGGTCGGCAGGAGGTAGCGCTGCTCGCCCACGCGGACGAGCATCCCGTCGGTGATCGCCATCGTCAGCGGCAGGCGGATGGTGAAGGTGGTGCCCCGCCCCTTGCGGGAGTCCACCTCGACGCGCCCGCGGAGGGACTCGATGCCGCGCTTCACCACGTCCATCCCCACTCCGCGGCCCGAGAGGTCGGTGACCGTTTCGGCGGTGGAGAACCCGGGGTGGAAGATGAGGGCGAAGATCTCGCTGTCGGGCAGGTCGCGGCCGGGCTCGACGAGCCCGCGATCGACGGCCTTGGCGAGGATGCGGTCGCGGTCGAGGCCCTTCCCGTCGTCCTGCAGGACGAGGACCACGTTGCCCGCGGAGTGGTACGCCCGCAGGCGGACCGTTCCGGTGGGGTCCTTCCCGGCGGCGGTGCGGTCGGCGGCGGACTCCACGCCGTGATCGAGGGCGTTGCGCATCATGTGGATGAGCGGGTCGTTGAGGGCCTCGACCATGTTGCGGTCGATCTCGGTGTCCTCGCCCTCGGTGACGAGCGTGACGCTCTTGCCGGTGTTGCGGGCGAGGTCGCGGACGAGGCGGGCCATCTTCTGGAACGTCGCCTTCAGCGGGACCATGCGAAGGGACATGGTGAGGTCCTGCAGGGCGCGGATGATCTTGCCGGCGTGGGCGACGTTCCGCTGCAGCCGGGGCCGCCCCCCGCCCGACACGTCAGGGTCCTGGGCGACCATGGACTGGGCGATGACGAGTTCCCCGACCATGTTGATGAGGGAGTCGAGGCGGTCGGTGGCGACGCGGATGGTGGCGTCCCCGGCGGGTGCGCCCTGGCGGTTCTGGGTCCGCAGGGCGCGGGCGACGTCGGCGGGGGCGGCGGCGCGGTCGTCCACGAGGGCTTCGCCGATGCGTTTGCGGCCGGCGGATTGGGCGGCGGCCTCGACGGTGGCGCGGTCGGCGGCGCCTTGGGCGACGAGGATATCCCCCACGCGGAGGGGCTCGACGTCGGCGTCCTCGGACACCCCGGCCGCCTCGGGATCGCGGAGGCGATCGAGGAGGCCGGCGGTGGCGGGGGGGATGGGGGCGGCGGTTCCGGGGGCGGCGGTGCGGAGGGATTCGATCATCGTCCGCAGCGAGTCGCAGGACTCCAGGGCGAGGTCCGCGTACCCCCCGCGGATGTGGATCTTGCCCTCGCGGGCGCGGTCGAGGAGGTTCTCGGCGAGGTGGGCGAGGTGCTGGAGGATCTCCAGCCCCAAAAACCCGCTGGTGCCCTTGATGGTGTGGAACGCGCGGAAGACGACGTTGATCGGCTCGGGGAGGTTCGGGTCGCTCTCGAGTTCCAGCAGCGAGGCCTCCGCGGAGCGGATGTGGTCGAGGCACTCGACGGCGAATTCGTGGAGCATGTCCGGGTCGGTCTCGGGGGGGATGAGGAAGGTGGCCGGCAGGGCGGTGGGCGAGGGCGCTTCGGCCGGGGGGGGCATGGGCGTCTCGCCCGTGTTCGCGCTGTCCCCGGGGCGGTCGGGGGGGAGGGGCGCTTCGATGGAGCCCTGCACGGGCGAGGCGGTCGCGGGTGCGGCGGCGTCGGGGCCGTCTGTCGCCGTCGCCCCGTCGGCCTCCTGGAGCGCATCGGCGGCGACGGTGAGGGCGTTGGGTGTGGCGTCGCACTCGGCGGGGTCGCGGAGGGCGGTGGCGGCGGCGATGGCGGCGGTGGCGAGGGCGGCGAGGGCGGAGGCGGAGTCGGGGAGGCGCTGCTCGTAGAGGGCCTGCAGCGTGTCGAGCATGCGTGCGAGCAGATCGCGGACGGGGCGGGGGGCATCGGCGGCGTCGGTGAGGAGGGCTTCCAGGTCGGTTCCCGGGCCGACGAGCCCCTCGCGGTCGGCGGGGTCGGCGGCGAGGATCTGGGCGCCCAGGCGTTCGCAGCGGTCGGCGAGTTGGGTGTGGCAGTCCGCGGTGTTCATACGGCGGCCTCTTTTCTGGGTGCACGCCTCGTTGGCGTGGGGGTCGGTTGTGCGGCGGCGGTGGTGCGTCGGCCTCCGCTGGGGGCGCGGGGCCGCAAGGAGTGACACGTACACATGCGTGGACGGGTGTGACTCCTCGGGGCCCTCGCGGCCTGCGCGGGGGGATAAGGTTAGGGGCTACGCCACCAGTCCGCCGGAGCGTTCGGCGGTGATGCCGGTCCAGAGGGGGCCGGCGTCGGAGGCGAAGCAGGTCTTGCGGGCGTTGGCGTTGCTTTGGACGAGGACTTCGAGGGACTCGGCGCGGATGACGCTGGGCAGCGAGATCTCGCAGCGGACCTTGCGGGCGTAGAGGCGGTTCTTGACCTCCCCGGCGAGGATGTTGGTCAGTTCCCCGATCGCGTCGCCCATGTCGGAGCTGTCGAACGGGATCTCAAAGCCGGCGAACTTGGCGGCGATGGCTTCGGCGGTGGCGCGGGGCAGGCCGAGGAAGATGGACCAGTCCACGTCTCCGACGATGGAGATGATGGCGATGATGACCCCGCCGTGGCAGAGGTCGTTCTCCTCCCCGCGCTGCAGGTTGAGATTGCAGGTGGCGGAGAAGATGGTGGCGGCGGCGTCGGCGACGCAGTCGTGATGCTCGGCGGCGGGGAGGGCGGCGGTCTGGGGCATTCCGGTCTCCTGCGGAGGGTGAAAAGGGGATCGGGATCAGGCGAACTGGTTGGCCAGGCGGCCGAAGAAGCCCTTCTTGGGGGCGGCGTCCTGGGCGAGCTTCTCGAAGAGCGGTTCGAGCTTCTTTCGAAGGATGTCGGCGGTGAAGGGCTTGACGACGAAGCAGTCGGCCCCGGCGGAATCGAGGGCCTCCTCGACCTTCTCGACCGTGCCCTCGGTGGTGATCATGACGATGGGCACGTGGGCCTTCTGGGACGAGCGGATCCGCCGCACCAGGTCCACGCCGTTCATGTTGGGCATGTTCCAGTCGACGAACATCATGCCCGTCGTCTCGGGGTCGAACTTGGTGAGGGCGTCCGCCCCGTCGCAGGCCTCGATGAAGGTGAAGTCGGCGAGTTGGGTCTCGTGCAGGGCCTTCATGACCATCTTTCGCATGATGCCCGAATCGTCAACGACCATGGCATGAATGTTCACGTGTGCACTCCTTGTCTGACGGTGCGGCGGGGCGGGTCGGCGGGGTCTGTCGCCCGCCCGGGCCGTTCGGCCGCGGCACAGAGGTAGATTTCGACGGGATCGGCATACCCCGTAATCTGGGAAACTGCAGGGGATGCATACAGGGACTGCATAGTCGGGGTGTGCATCATGCGGAGGGGGGCTCCTGGCCGTACTGCTGGAGGTAAACGGTAAGGTTGGTGGCGGTATTGGCCAGGCCGAGCTTGCGGCGGATGCCTTCGCGGTGGCGGTGCACGGTGCCCGTGGAGATGCCCTCGACCTGGGCGATCTCCTTGGACGACAGCCCGCGACGGATGTGGTCGCAGATCCGCAGTTCGGTGGGGCTCAGGGCGGGGATGTCGCGCCCGAGGCTGTGCAGGAAGGGGGCGGTGAGTTCCTCGAGGTTGGAGATGGCCTGGTCGAGCAGTTTGCGTTGGCGCGGCGGGAGGGAGGGGCGGAGCGCCTGCAGCAGGGGCAGGACGCTCGTTTCGACGTTGGTGACGACCTGGCGGACGATCTGCTGCTGGCGGTCCTGGATGGTGTCGAGGACCTCGTGGAGGGCGGTGTTCTTGCGCTGGAGGGCGTCGTGGAGTTCCTGCACCTGCTGGGCCTGGGCGCGGAAGGCCTGGGCCTGCTGGTGCAGCAGCCGCTCGAGCCCCTCCTCGTAGCGGTCGTGTCCGCGGAGGAGCGACTGGGAATGGCCGGCCGATCCGGGCGCGCGGAATTCGGCCTTGCTCTCGCCGTCAGCAGCGGCGGCGGCAGCGGCGGCGGCGATCCCGGCGGCGACGAGGCGGAGGGCTTCGTCGGGATCCCGCGCCCGTCCCGCCCGCACCCCGCGGAGCACCTCCGCCGTCAGGGCCAGCAGTTCCTGTGCGTCCGGGGCATCATCGGGGAGAGAGCCCTGCAGGTCCTCGAGTTCCTCCATGATGTGGGCCAAGCCTGCAGGGTCCCCAACGCCGGTCATGAGCACCTCGGCGCTGAGCGACTGCATGCGCTGGGTCAACAGGTCCTGATCTGTGCCGTTGGTCATGTGCGTAGGTCGGGCGAACGGGGTCGGGCCATGCGGGGTCATCCGCTAGGGGATGATTTCGACGCCTTGGAGGGGGCCCGTAACTGGGAAAAGTCCTACCACATACCATAGCGAGTGCATACCCCCACTATGCAAGCGGATCGGGATCGTACTGCTGCAGGTGGGCGGCGAGGTTGGTGGCGGTGTTGGCCAGGCCGAGCTTGCGGCGGATGCTTTCGCGGTGGCGGTGCACGGTGCCTGTGGAGATGCCCTCGACGCGGGCGATCTCCTTGGAGGACAGGCCCTGGCGGAGGTGGGTGCAGACGCGGAGTTCGGTGGGGGTGAGGTCGGCGAAGCGGCGTTGGAGGGCGTGGGCGAAGGGGGCGGTGAGTTCTCGCAGTTCCCCCAGGGCTCGCTCCATCGTTTCGCGATGGCGCCCCGAGAGCCCGGGCAGCAGCGACTGCAGCAGCGGCAGGACGGTCTGCTCGGCGTTGGTGAGGATCCGCCGCCCGACGTCCCGCTGGCGCTCCTCGATCGACGCGAGCACCTCCGTCAGGGCCGCGTTCTTCCGCTGCAGGGCGTCGTTGGCCCGCTGCAGCTCGTCCGCCTGCGCGCGGAGGGCGTGGGTCTGCTGGGCGATGGTGGCCTCCAGGTGCGCGCGGTACTCGTGCAGCTTCTGCTCGGCGGCCTTGCGGCGGGAGACGTCGGTGAAGAATCCGGCGACGTGCGGGCGGCCGTCCACGGTGAGGCGGCTGGCGACGATATCGGCGATGAAGGTGGTCCCGTCCTTGCGGAGCAGGGGCATATCGGTGAGGGTGAGGTCCTGGCCTTGGGCCATGGCGTCGAAGTGGGCGACGGCGCGGGGGATGGCGGGGGGGGGGTGGATGTCCTCCAGGTGGAGGTGGGCGAGTTCCTCGGGGGGGTATCCGAGCATGCGGGCGGCGGCGGGGTTGGCGTAGTGGAAGGAGCGGGTGTGGGCGTCGGCGAGGATGATGCCCTCGCCCGCGCCTTCGAACAGCGCGCGATAGCGGGCCTCGGACTCGGCGAGGACGAGTTCGGTCCGCTTGCGGTCGGTCACGTCCTCGTGCCCCACCAGCACGTGGTTCGACGCGTGCCCGTTCATCGCAACGGCGCGGAACACGAACCATCGGTCCCCGGCCGGAGTGGGCAGGCGGTACTCCATGGTGAACAGGGGCGCCTGTTTGGACAGGACGCTCTGGATGCCCGCGGCCGCCTCGGCGGCGCCTTCGGAGTGGGGGCCTTGGGCGGCGTGGCAGACGCGGAGGTAGTTCCTCCCCACCCCGCCGTTGGGGCAGCGCAGGCCGTTGGCGTGTCCGAACTGTCGCCACGCGTCATTCACCGCGCGGATCACTCCGTCGGGGTCGATGACGGCGACGTGCCAGGGAAGGACGTGGATGAACCGCTCGGCCGCCTGAAGACCCGCCGGGTGCGGCGGGTCGGGGAGGGGGACGGCGGATTGGATCTGCCGCTTGCTCAAGGCTGGCACGCGAACCTCGGAAACTGGGTGACTCGGTGGGGGCGGGGGGAGGGCTCGCCGCTACACAAGCCAGCCGTTCTCCCTGTACCGCACACCTTGCCAAATCCTAGGCGGGTGCGCGAGCCGGAAACCAGTAAAAGGCGGAATCAGGCAAGAGCTTACTGGCGTGCAGGCCGGGGCCCCTCCGGGCGGTGGGGGGGGAGCGTGAGGAGGAAGCAATCGCCGTCGGGCATCTGTGACCACTGCAGGCGACCGCCCAGTGCGCGGGCGCACTCGCGGATCACCTGCAGGCCCAAGCCCTTCTGCTCCGGATCGGGCGAGGGCGCATCGCGTGGCTCGGTCGTGCCGATGCTCTGGGCGAGGAGGCGGATGCCCTCGTCCGTGCCCTCGAGGTGAAGGCGAATGGCGGCGGTGGGGCGGGTGCGGGTGAAGTGGTCCAGCAGTTCGCGCGTGGCGCGGAAGGCGAAGGAGCGGATGGTTTCGTCGAGCGGGGGCAGGGGGGGGGCGTACTCGTACTCGAACCGCAGGGGGTCGTCCCGGCCGAGTTCGTCGATCAGGTAGCCCAGGGCCACGTGCAGGCCCAACTCGTGCAGGAGCAGGGGGCAGAGGCGTTGGGCGGCGATTTTGAGGGCGGCCATGGAGTCGCGGAGCAGTTCCTGGGCCTCCTGGAGCGCGGTCGTCTCGCGGTCGTCGAGGTCGGCGCGGCGGAGGATCTGGAGGCGGAGGGAGACGGCGACGAGGTCCTGGGCGACGCGGTCCTGGAGGCATTCGGCGAGGCGGCGGCGCTCGATGTCCTCAGCCTGGGACCAGTGGAGCAGGACCTCCTGCCAGGTGGCGCCCCCCCTGGGGCGGGGAGAGGTCTCCGTTTCCATGCCGCAGTACGTCGGTCGATGCATGGGAGGCTTCTTTCCTGGTAAGCGTTCCCGGGGTGGTGCGGCCCCGGGGGGCAGCCCCCCCAGGCCGCGAACCGCATGCGTCTTGAGGGTGGCGCCGACACCAAGGCTCTGTCCCGTGAACGGTTACCTTTCCTGTGCGCGGCGGAAGGCGTTTCGGGGCTCCATCCGCTTCGCTGCCCAGTTGGGCGTCCGATCTTCTCTCTCGCATTCTCGGCGCCCGGACATTCGCCGATAGGGTCCGTTTCTGCAGCATTGGCGCACAGTGGCTGCATAGGCGAAGTATGCAATGTGCGATTTGGGGGCGGTAAGCTCGCCGGTGCCTGTCCCCCCCGCTCGCGGGGGCCAAGGCGCCCGCCCAAGGGCGTACCTCGATCCTATCAAGTGAAGAACGCAGAAGGAGACCAAAGATTGCGCGACCGGCCTCGTTCTTTTCGAAAGATTCGCAGAAGCAGTCCTCAAAGGCAAGGGACGCCCCGGAACCCAGGGCTACGGCCGGTCGTTACAAGGGATTGACGGCGTGTTCCGGGGCGGTGAACGTGGGTAGAATGGGTGCCTGACCGGTCGCGCCTCCTGCCGCCAGGATGCCTATGAACCCCAAACGGCCGCTACGCTTGGTCCGTCCGCCTGCTCAGACGTACCGTCTGCGCTCGGTGCTGCTCGTGTTGCTGCTGGTCGTCCTCGTGCCGACCCTGGTGCTGCAGGGGTGGATCGGCTGGCGGGCCGTCGAGCAGCAGCGCCTGGACGACCGCGCCAGCAACGTCGAGGCCGCCCGCGCCGTCTCCGCCCTCTTCCAGGGCTTCGTCAGTGATCTGGGGCGGCAGATGGGGGCCCTGGGGCTCGCCCTGGAGGAACTGGACGATCTCCCCGCCATCGACCTCAACCGGGTCCTTGCCCAGCAGGCGCGGGAGTATCCCAGCGTGAACAACCTGCTTTGGGTCGACGTCCGCGGCCGCGTTCTCGCCTCCTCCGATCCGCGCCTCGCCGGCACCGACATCCATGACCGGACCTATTTCCAGCAGGCGGCGGCGGCCGAGTCCGGGCAGTGGGTCGTGGGCAATCTCATCCAGAGCCGCGTGAGCGGCCGCACGATCTTCGTGGTCGCCCGCCCGATCTACCGCGACGGGATGCTGCACGGGGTGATGGCGGCGTCGGTGGAGGCGGAGGGCCTTGGGAAGCGGGTTCTGCGGATGAAACGTCCCCGGGGGGGCACGATGCTGCTGTTCGACCGCACGGGGCGGTTGGCCTACCGCGCCCCTGAGGTCCCGCTGGCCTGGGAGCAGCGTGCCCCCGAGCGGTGGGGGGATGAGACGCTCGCCGCCGCCCTCGCCGGGCGGGAGGGATCGGGGGCGTATGTGTCCCCTGTGGACGGGGAGTCGCGCACCATCGCTCACGCGCCCGTCGGCACGACCGGCTGGGCCGCCGGGGCCGGACGCACCCGTCCGTCCTCCGCCGCCGTCTTGTGGCGGTCCTTCCGCACCGCCGCCGGGCTGAACCTGCTGGTCCTGCTGGGCTCGCTGGCGGCGGCCCTGCTCGTCAGCCGCAGGCTCACCCACGGGCTGCACCTGCTGCGGGAGCACATCGAGCGGTCCGACGACGCCTCCCCGCCCCCCCCGGGTGCGGAGTACCGCGTGGAGGAGTTCCGCGACCTCGCCACCGCCTTCGACACCGTCACCGCCCACCGCCGCGCCGCCGAAGCCCGCTTCCGTTCGGTCTTCGAGCAGGCGGCGGTCGGCATTGGGCGGGTGAGCTTCGACGACGCCCGCTGGATGGACGCCAACGACGCCCTGTGCAATATGGTCGGGTACTCCCGCGAGGAGATGCGCCGCACCCCCTGGCCGCAGATCACCCACCCCGAGGACGTGGACCGGGACCTGGTCCCTTTCCGCCGCATGGCCGCGGGGGAGATCAACAGCTACACCGTGGAGAAACGGTTCATCCACCGGCAGGGCCGCCACGTCTGGGCCCGCCTGACGCTGTCGCTGGTCCGCGACATGCACGGTGAGCCCGACTACGAGATCGCCATCGTCGAGGACATCACCGAGCACAAGCGCGCCGACGCCGCCCTCCGCGAGGCCCTGGAGACGAACGAGCGCAACCTCGCCCAGCTCAACGCCGTCGTCAACCAGATGACCGAGGGGCTGGTGATCTTCGACCCCCAGGGCAACCTGATCGACATGAACCCCGCCGCCCTCGCCATCCACGGGTTCGACAGCGTCGAATCGCTCCGGCGGCACCTGGGGGAACTCCCCGAGGTCTTCGAGCTGTTCGACCTGGAGGGCAACCGCCTTCCGACACCGGACTGGCCGATCGGGCGGGTGCTGCGCGGGGAGACCTTCGACTCCTACGAGGTCCGCGTCCGCCGCCCCGATAGCGGGCGAACCTGGATCGGGAGCTATGGGGGGACGCCCGTCTACGGGCGGAACGGAGAGATGCTGCTCGCCATCGTCACCACCCGTGATGTTACCGACCGCAAGCGTTCCGAGCAGGCCCTCCGCGAGAGCGAGCAGCGCGTCCGCCGCAAGCTCGAAAGCGTCCTGTCGCCCGAGGGCGACCTGAGCGTGCTGGGCCTGCGCGACCTGATCGACGTCCCGGCCTTCCAGAAGCTCATGGACGAGTTCCACGCGGTGACGCAGATCCCGATGAGCATCATCGACACGGCGGGGAACGTGCTGGTCGGGGTGGGCTGGCAGGACATCTGCACGAAGTTCCACCGTGCCCAGCCCGATTCCCTCCGCCACTGCCACGAAAGCGACACCGAACTCTCCGCCGGCGTGCCCGAGGGCGAGTACCGGCTGTACAAGTGCAAGAACAACCTCTGGGACATCGCCACCCCCATCGTCGTCGCCGGGCAGCACCTGGGGAACATCTTCAGCGGGCAGTTCTTCTTTGAGGGCGAGGAGATCGACCGGGACGTGTTCCGCGCGCAGGCGAGGGAGTACGGATTCGACGAGGAGCAGTACCTCGCCGCGCTCGACCGCGTCCCCCGCCTCCCCCGCGAGACCATCGACCACGGAATGGCGTTCTTCCTCCGACTCGCCGAGATGCTCTCGCAGCTCGGGTACAGCAACGTCAAGCTCGCCCGCCTGCTGGCGGAGCGCGAGCGGCTGACGGAGTCCCTCCGCGAGGCCCACCAGCGGGCGGAGTGGATGGCCCGGTTCCCCCTGGAGAACCCCAACCCCGTCGTGCGGGCGTCGGCGGAAGGGCGGGTCCTGTTCTTCAACGCCGCCGCCGCGCAGCTCCCCGGGTGGGAGTGCAAGCTCGACCAGCCGCTTCCCCCCTCGCTCCTGGCGCTCGTCCGCTCCGGCGCCCAGAGTGGAGGGCCCCTGCACCAGGACGTGGAACTGGGAAGCAGAGCCTACACGGTCTCCGTCACCTTCCTGCCCGCCGAAGGCTACTGCAACCTGTACGGGCGCGACGTCACCGACCGCGTCCACGCCGAGCACGCCCTGCGGGAGAGCGAGTCCTTCCACCGCCAGGCCCTGGAGTCCATCCCGGGCATGGTCTTCACCACCCGCCCCGACGGGTACTGCGACTACCAGTCCCAGCAGTGGGTGGAGTACACCGGGGTGCCGATGGGCGAGCACCTGGGGGAGGGGTGGAACCGGCTGCTGCATCCCGACGATCGCGAGCGGGCCCGGGAGGCGTGGCAGGCCGCCGTCGCGGGCCGGGCGCCCTACGACCTGGAGTACCGCGTCCGCCGCCACGACGGGGCCTACGAGTGGTTCAAGGTCCGCGGGGAACCCATCCGCGACGCCGCCGGACGCATCGTCCGCTGGTTCGGGGTGGCGTTCAATATCGACGCCCTCAAACTCGCCGAGGACGCCCTCCTCGAGAGCCGGCAGCGCTACCGCAACATGTTCCAGAACAACCACGCCGCCATGCTCCTCGTCGATCCCTCCGACGGATCCATCGTCGACGCCAACCCCGCCGCCACCGGGTTCTACGGGTATCCGCAGGAGCGCCTGCGGGAGATGTCCATCCACGACCTCAACGCCCTGCCCCCCACCGCCGTGCGGATCGACATGGCGCAGGCACGCGACGGGACGCGGGGCCGCTTCGAGTTCCCCCACCGCCTCGCCTCCGGGGAGATCCGCCAGGTCGAGGTGTATAGCGGGCCCGTCCCCGTCGGGGGGCGGACGCTGCTGTACTCCATCATCCACGACGTCACCGAACGCAAGGAGGCGGAGGAGCGGCTGCGCGAGACGGCCGGCGAACTCCAACGCTCCAATGAGGACCTCGAACAGTTCGCCTACATCGCCAGTCACGACCTGCAGGAACCGCTCCGCATGGTCACGGGGTACATGGACCTGCTGAAGGAGATGTACGGGGAGCGGCTGGACGAGGAGGGGCAGATGTTCGTCCACTTCGCCACCGACGGGGCCCAGCGCATGCAGCAGCTCATCCAGGGCCTGCTGGAGTACTCCCGCGTCACCAGCCGCGCCCGCCCCCCCGAGCCCGTCCCGCTGGAGGAGGCCTTCGACATCGCCCTCGCCAACCTGCGGGCGGTGATCCGCGACAGCGGCGCCTGCGTCACGCACGACGCCCTGCCCGTCGTCCTGGGGGACCCGACGCAGATGGTCCAGTTGCTGCAGAACCTCCTCGCCAACGCCGTCAAGTTCCGCCGCGACGGGGTGGCCCCGCGCGTCCACGTCCGGGCCGACCGCGACGGGCCTTGGTGGCGCCTCAGCGTGAGCGATAACGGGATCGGGATCGATGGGCGGCACGCGGAGCGGATCTTCCTGATCTTTCAGCGGCTGCACGCGCGCGAGCAGTACGAGGGGCGCGGCATCGGCCTGGCGGTGTGCAAGAAGATTGCCGAGCGCCACGGCGGGCGGATATGGTTCGACAGTACGGTGGGGGAGGGCACGACGTTCCACGTCACCCTCCCGCTCGCCCCGGAGCCCGCCCCATGACCGACGCCCTGCACATCCTGCTCGTCGAGGACAACCCGGGGGACGCCTGGCTGTTCCGCGAGGCCGTCCGCCGCAGTGGGCTGGAGTACGAGGTGACCGTCGCCCCCGACGGGGAGCAGGCGATGGCTGTGCTCCAGGCCAGCCGGTCCGAGGGAACGTCCGGGCCCGACTTCATTGTGGTCGATGTCAATCTGCCCCGCATGAACGGGCGGGAACTGCTGACGGAGATCTGCACCGACCCCGACTGGGACGCCGTCCCCGTCGCCGTCCTCACCAGCTCCGACCGCGACCGGGACATCCTGCGGCCCTGCGGGCTGCCGGACGACGCCTACTTCCTCAAGCCCCACGGGTTCTCCCGCCTGGTGGACGTGGTGCGGAACCTGGAAGGCTACCGGAGGCGAGCGGTGGAGCATCCGCGGGGCGCCTAGAGACGATTTCCCCGCAGGCTGTCCGTAGGAAGGGCGGTCGGCTTGGCATACAATGTCGCGTATTCACGGAGCCCACCACGCATGCCGATGCACGGAAAACCGATTCGGATCCTGCTCGTCGAGGACAACCCCGGGGACGTCGGGCTCCTCCGCTACAAGCTGCGGGAGAACCCCGAGGCCGTGTTCGAGCTGGAGCACGTCACCAGCGCCACGGCCGCGATCGAGGCGCTCCACGGCCGGGGGCCCTTCGACATGATCCTGCTGGACCTGGACCTGCCCGACAGCCGGGGCCTGGAGACCCTCAGCCGCGTCCACGAGGCGGACGGGCCCACGCCGATCATCGTCCTCACGGGCGCGCGGGACGAGTCCGTCGGCGTGGAGGCGGTCCGCCTGGGGGCGCAGGACTACCTCACCAAGGGCGAGACGACCTCCCGAGCGCTGTGGCGGTCCATCCACTACTCGATCGAGCGCAAGGGCGTCACCGAGCAGCTCCGCGTGCTCAACGAGACGCTCGAGCAGCGCGTCGCCCAACGCACCGCCGAGGCCCTCCAACGCGCCGAGGCCCTCCAACGCCTCGCCGCCGAACTCACCCAGGCCGAGCAGCGCGAACGCCACCGCCTCGCCCGCCTCCTGCACGACCACCTCCAGCAGCTCCTCGTCGCCATCCGCATGCGGTGCGGGCACGTCATGAATCGCACCGAGGACCAGCGCGTCCGCGCCGCCCTGCAGGACGTGGACGCCCTGGTGGGCGAGTCCCTCGACGCCACGCGCGACCTCATGGTCGACCTGAGCCCCCCGATCCTCGAACGCGAGGGCCTCCCCGCCGCCCTGGAGTGGCTCGCCGGGTGGATGCACGACAAGCACGCCCTGGACGTCGAGTGCTTCCTCAACTGCCACGCCGACCCCGACAGCCGCGAGCTGCGGGCGTTCCTGCTCCAGTCCGCGCGGGAGCTGCTGTTCAACGTGGTCAAGCACGCCGGGGTCTCCCACGCCTGCCTGGAACTGCACTGCGACGAGGACACGTTCCGCGTCGTCGTCGCCGACGCGGGCGCCGGGTTCGACCCCGCGAAGGGCATGGGCCGCGAGGACGGGGCGGAGCACTTCGGCCTGCGGACGATGCGCGACCGCCTGGAACTGATGGGCGGGCGGATGGAGATCGAGTCCGCCCCCGGAGCGGGAACGCGGACCACCCTGATCGTCCCCGCCCGCCCCGCCGCGTCCGCCCGCCCCGCGGCGTGCTGATCCCCACGCCCGGGCGCGGCCGTGTTTCGGCAGGACCCCAACGCAGTCCCCGCACCCGCTGGAGGCGGTCCAGATCCCAAACCCGTAACCATTCACCGGAGTGCGGGCCATGAGCCCCGCACCGCCGCGAAAATGGGGACAGGCACCTGCGCGGCAAGAAGCATGCCGCTGCGGAGCCAGTCCCCGTTTTCGCGAAACCCGAAATCCGAAGCTCGAAACAAATCCGAAGCACGAAACCCCAAATCCCAAACCGCCTCCCGGTACGCAGGGTCCCTGAAGACTCCGAATCCCGCACGGTGCGCAGCGGTTTTGGATTTCGGATTTGCGGTTTTGGATTTGTTTCGGATTTCGGGCTTCGG
>JAWLCQ010000117.1:0-15518 GCA_041687095.1 Phycisphaerae bacterium
TTTGTTTCTTCTTTTCAAGCCCCGGGAGGGGCGCTTGAGGGAGCGTCATGGACCCATCCCTCAAGCGCCCCTCCCGGGGCTTGGGATCCCGCGCAACCGCTTACCCAGCAGTGAACTGCTGGGCTATTCTCAAGCCGTCCCTGCCGGGACTCCCGCAGTCGCGTCCCTGTCGGGACGCCCGGAACTCCCTGCCGGGACACTCGGAGCCGGGACGCCCGGAACTCCCTGCCGGGACGCCTGGAGCCGGGACACTCGTGACTCCCTGCCGGGACTCCCGAAGTTCCCTGTCCGGGACGATAGGCAGGCCCTGGGCTGCCGGGTGCCAGGGCGACGAGGTGTGTAGAACAACGAGGGAGAGGGGATAAGACGCATCCCAGTTAATTCTCGGGCAGCGTCGGTCTAGCGTGGTTGCTCCCGGCTTCGCCAAGGCTACGCCGAGGCAAGCCGCTGCGCTCCGCAAACCACGGCACCCACCCGAGAATTGAGTGGAACGCGTATAAGACAGGTCTGCGGATTTCCCTCGGTTTTGGCCGTGGCGGCGCTGAGGGGAGAATGGCGAAAGCCTCATATCTACGTCTCTCCATAAATCTTTCGCAACCGGGATCGTTTCTATCCACCGGACTATAGAATAACTCGTAGAGCCTGGGGGGCCGGCGGGGACGAGCCACAACGCCGGCGGGGAAGACTCCTGGCATCGGATCCCAAGCTCTGATCGACATCCGATGCGGCGTATGCGTGAGGGTTCATTCGACCGGCCCCGTACGCGTTGTTCGGGGCGCGGCCGGCAGCAACCGGGGCTTTCGGCAGCTTGCGCGGGGGTCCCATAGACGTCAGCAGACGTGAGGAGAGTACCATGGGAGCTTTGGTACGGACATGCAAGCGGTTCTGGAGGGATGAACAGGGCCTGGAGACGGTCGAGTACGCGATCATCGCGGCCCTGATCACCCTGGCGGCCATCACGGCGATCGGTGTCGTGGGGACGCAGGTGGGCCTGAAGTTCACGGAGTTGGGGACGGCGCTTGGCGCGGGCGGGACCGGCACCTGACGCGCCGCAACCGCAGGAGGGCCCCACATTGGTGGACCTGACCCTCATCGGGGCGTTTGCCCTGTGGGAACAAGCCAGCCAGCCGCTGCAGTGGAGTGTGGTCCTGGGGGGCTCACTTGCAGCGGCTGTGCTGGACGTTTCCCGCCGACGGATCCCCAACGCCTTGACCGTTCCGCTCTGGGCGGGCGGGGTGGCATGGGCGGCCGCGACGGGGGGCGCCGGCGGGGCCGCCGACGCCCTCGCGGGCTGCGTCCTGGCGATGATCCCCTGCGTGATGCTGTTCCTCCTCGCCCGCGGCGGGGCCGGAGACGCCAAGATCATGGGCGCGATGGGCGCCTGGCTGGGCGTCGTGAATTCGCTGGTGATGCTGGCCGGGGTGTCCTTGGCGGGGCTGCTGCTGGCAGGGATGTGGTCGGGGAGGCGGGGGCAATTCCGCACCGTCGCCGTCAACGTCGGACACTACTTCCTGGGGCTGAGCGTTCACGTGCTGGGGCGCCTGGGGTCGCAGGGAACGCCCTCCCCCCCCATCACGGCCGACCGCGTGCCCCCCATGCCCTTCGGACTGGCGATCTTCGCCGGGGCCTGCCTGGCGGCGATAGGAGTATTCCTATGGCGAGCATGAAAGCCCCATCCCGAAGACGCGGCATTACGGTGGTGGAACTCGCCCTCGTCCTGCCGCTGCTCCTGCTGATCGTGCTGGGGGGCATCGAGTACGGGTGGCTGTTCCTCAAGGCCGAGGAGGTCACCAACGCCGCCCGGCACGGCGCGCGGGTCGCCGTCCGCGCCGGAGTCACCGACGACGACGAGATCACCGGGGGCGGATCCGTTGCCGCCGACCTCCTCGCCGAGGCCGGCATCCCGGTGCGGGCAGGCACCATCACCGTTCCCACCGGGGTGAACCCGGGTACGGGCAAACCCGTTACCGTGGTCGTCACCGTGCCCTACGACGACGTCCGCCTGTTCGGGCTGCCGTTCGTCCCCGTCCCGCCGCGGTTGCACGCCTCGGTCACGATGGCGAAGGAAGGCTTCTAGGGGCGGCGATTGGGGCGGCAGGCGGTGACGGGCTGGGGTCCCTGCCCCACCGGAAGGTGGGCAGGGAGTCTGAATGGCAGCGAAACCGCCCGCACGGCTCCGAAGAGGGGCTGACCGCACATACTGTTACTTCACAAGGGAACTCTTCGAACGCCTCGGGAGGTACCTGATCATGCGTTGGTCCATTGTCGCCTTGCTGATGCTGGGAGTCTTCGCGGCCGCCGCGGCGGCCGTGCTCGTGGGCGTGCTTCGGGCGGATCGGGTGGGCGAGGCCGACCCCGCCGCCGCTCCGGTCAAGGTCCTGGTGGCCGCCCAGCCGCTCAGGGCCGTCTCCGTGGTCGATCGTCAGGGGATCGAGGTCCGCGAAGTGGAGCGGGCCAAGCTTCCCCCCGACGCCCTGACGGACCCGGTAGAGGTCGTGGGCAAGGTGCTGGTCGTCCCGATGGTCGAGGGCCAGCCCTTCAAGAAGGAGTACTTCGCCGGGGGGCGATCCAAGGTGAACCTGGCGGCCGCCCTGCCCGATGGGATGCGGGCGGTGTCCCTCGCCCTGTCGAGCCATCAGGCGATGAACGGCCTGGTGTATCCGGGGTGCGTGGTGGACGTGCTGGCGTCGCTGCGCCTGCCCTCGGAGGTCGTCGGGCAGCGGGGGGAACTCGTCTCCGTCACGCTGCTGCGGAGCGTCCAGGTGCTCGCGGTCGAGTCCACCACCGTCGCCTCGGACAGTGAGGCGGAGAAGAAGGACAAGAGTCCCGTCCGCAGCTTCGAGAAGCACATGGTGACGCTGCTGGTGAAGCCCAAGCAGGCGGAACTCCTGCAGATCGCGCAGCAGCACGGGACGCTGTCGCTGACGATGCGGAACCCGATGGACGGGGACGTGGAGGCGTCGGGCTACACGCTCCTGAGCGAGGTCCTTCACTCGCGGGAGGACGCGACGGCGCCCGAGGGGGCGGACGATGCGCACGTCGTCCTCGCCGCCGAGGAGGCGCCCGCGGCTCCCCTCGCCGCCGCCCCGCTCGGGCCCGCCGCGGCGCCCGTCGAGGCGCCGGTCGCGGCGGACGCCCAGGCCCCGCCGCCCGAGGCAGGCCCGCGGACCTGGGAGATCGAATTCCTTCGTGGCGGAGTCTCGGCCACGCAGACCCTTCACCTTCGAGAGCAAGAGGACCAGTGAGATGAGCAGAAGGAGAGCGGCGTGCATGGTGGCCTTGGCGGCGGCGCTCCTGCCGGGCCTGGCGGCCGAGGGGCAGGAGTCGCCCTCGAGGCCCCCGGCCCTGTCGGTCAAGGCCGGTCAGTCGCGCATCGTCGATGCGCCCTGGCCGGTGGCGCGCGTGGCGGTGTCGGATCCCAAGATTGCCGACGCCCAGGCCCTGACCCCGCAGCGGGTGCTGCTGCTGGGCAAGGCGATCGGCAAGACGGACCTGATGCTGTGGAATCAGGACGAGGAGATGCGGCACTACCAGGTGGCGGTCGAGGCGGACCTGGAGCACATGCGGGGAGAGGTCGCCGCCCTGCTGCCCGGGGGGAACGTGACCCTGTCGCAGACGCGGGACGCGGTGGTGCTCTCGGGGACCGCGCGGCGGGTGGAGGAGCTTGAACGGCTCCGCAGCTACCTGGACAGCACGGGGATGAAGTACATCGACACCACCACGCTGGCGGGCGTGCCGCAGGTGCAGCTCCAGGTCCGCGTCGCCGAGGCCTCCCGCACGGCCATCCGGGCGCTGGGGTTCAACGGGTTCATCGCCGGCAACGACTTCCTGGGCGGGGTGACGATCGGGCCCGACGGCGGAGGAGCGCTGAACCCGGTGAGCATCGGCCTGGAGGAGGGGACGCGGGCGGCCGCCAACCTGCCCTTCGTCTTCACCAGCGACACGGGCGTCGGATCGGCGGTGACGCTGTTTGGGGGCATTCCCGACTGGGACCTGCAGTTCTTCCTGCAGGCGCTGTCGGAGAACCAGTACCTCCGCGTCCTGGCCGAACCGGTGCTGGTGGCCCTGAGCGGGGAGGAGGCCAGCTTCCTCGCGGGCGGGGAGTTCCCCATCCCCATCGTGCAGGGCGGATCGGCCGACGGGACGTCCATCACCATCGAGTACAAGGAGTTCGGGGTGCGCCTGCGGTTCCGGCCCACGGTGATGGGCGACGGGAGCATCCGCCTGAACGTGGCCCCCGAGGTCAGCGAACTCACCGACGCCGGGGCGGTCGTCATCGAGGGCTTCCGCGTGCCCGCCCTCGTCACCCGCCGCGCCGAGACCACCCTCAGCCTCCACAGCGGCCAGACGTTCGGCATGGCGGGGCTCATCAGCCGCTCCGTCACCGCCCGCAGCTCGCGGGTGCCCTGGCTGGGGGACGTGCCGGTGCTCGGGACGCTCTTCCGCTCCACCCGCTACACGAGCGGCGAGACGGAACTGCTGGTGCTCGTCCGCGCGTCGCTGGTCGAGCCGCTGTCCCTCGAGGACTTCCCCCCCGCCCCGGGCCTCCTGCACCAGCAGCCGGACGACTGGGAACTCTACGGGCTGGGCCGCATCCAGGGCCAGGCCCCCGTCGCCGTGACGCCCCCGCAGGCGGAGTGGATGCGACGGATCGGGCTGGAGCAGTTGAAGGGCCCCGGAGCGTGGGTGACGTACGACACCCGCCCCGCCGCTCCGCCGCCGACGGCGGCCCCGGCGAGGCGCGGCCCGTCGCGCCCCGCGCCGTCGCAGCCGATGGCGCCGCCCCCGCAACAGACGCGGGCACCCGCGGGGACGGCGGCCGTGCCCGCCCCGCAGCAGCCGCGCCCGGTCGTCGCCCGGGAGACGCCCCCCGCCCCGCCCGCGGCAGGGGCCGCGACGGCGGAGGAGGGAGTCCCGGCCCCTGAGGCAACGCGGGCGGCGGCCGTCGAGGTGACCCCCGCACCGCTCCCCGTGCGGGACGGTCCCGTGCGGAGCGCCCCCGCGGTCGAGATGACCCCGGCCCCTCGGGAGACGCCGGAGGCGACGGAGGCGGCCGAGCCCGCTCCCCCGCCACCGGCCCCCGCGAACGAGCCGGCCCCCGCCCCACAGGCCGAACCGGCCCCCGCCCCGAGGCGGGAGCCGCCGGCCGTGGAGATGACCTCCGTACCGCCCCAGGAGTAGCCGCCGCGGCTAGTGATGTTCCCATGACGGACACTCGACAAACCGTGATGATCATGACGGAGGACCGCCCCACCGTCGGGACCGTCTCCACCGCCCTGAGCCGCGACCCCCGCTTCAACATCGGGGGGGTCTGCGCCAGCGCGGACGAGCTGCTGGTCCGCCTGCAGCAGGAGAGCCCGGCCGTGGCGGTGGTGGACGTCGATCCCCAGCCCGCCGAGTCCCTCCGCCGGATCGAGGCGGCCATCGCGCGGTTCCCCCGCACCCGCTTCGTGCTCATCGGGCGCGAGGCGCCGATGGAGCTGGTCCTTGCGGCGATGGAGGCGGGGGCGAGGCACTTCCTGACGAAGGACCGCATCACCTCCTCGCTGGCGGAGGTGCTGCAGCGGGTGGCGCCTCCGGCGAACGAGGGGGCCCGGAGCGGGCCGGTGGTCACCATCCTCTCCGCCGGGGGCGGGTGCGGGTGCACGCTGCTGGCGCTGAACCTCTCCCACGAGCTGCAGGAACTCCTGCACCAGGACGTGGTCCTCGTGGACCTCGACCTGCACTACCGGCCGCTGGCGCTGCTGCTGGGGCTGCAGGTGCAGTACGGCGTGGCGGACCTGCTCGCCGACAGCGAACGGATCGACCGCGAGATGGTCCGCACCGCCGCCGCGAGCTACGGCGATCGCCTGCGGGTGCTCACCAGCCCCGCCGGGGGGTTCCCCGACCCGAACTGGACGTGGGACACCGGGGCGGTGTACCGGCTGCTCGCGGGCTGCCGGTCGGCGGCGTCCTTCGTCGTCGTCGACGCCCCGCGCGTGCCCATGAACGTGGCGGCGGCCCTGGCGGCCGAAAGCGCCGCGACGCTGGTGACGTTCCGCCTGGCGGTCAAGGACGTGCAGGTGGCGCGGTCGATGATCCGGGAGCTGCAGGCGCGGGGCATCGACCCGCAGCGCCTCCGGGCGGTCGTCGGCCGCTACTCCCGCCGCGACACCATGGTCCCCGTCCCCGACGCCGCGCGGGTTCTCGATCCGTTCGCGCCCATCCTGCTTCGGGACGACGTCCGCGGGGTGCACCGCAGCATGGACCGGGGGCAGCCCCTGGCGCGGGCCGCGCCGCGGGGGGACCTGCGGCGGGACATTCTGGGCCTGGCGCGGGGCCTGCTGCGCTCCGCGGGCGGGCGGGAGGCGGCGGCGTAGGCGACGGCACCGACACGCTGGGGGGGCCGCGGGGCCTCATCCCGGACAGGACAGCAAGCCATCGAACCATGAACGATCACGTTGAACAACCCGGCGCCGGCGGCCTGCACGCCCCGGCCGCCCTGCAGACGGTCAAGGCCAACGTCCATCGCCGCCTGCTGGAGACGCTGGACTTCGCGGCCGCCCGGACGATGTCGCAGGACCAGCTCCACGCGGAGTGCTCGCGGCGGGTGGACGCGCTGCTGAGCGAGCAGCGCTGCCCCCTGCCGGCGGGGGAGAAGGCGGCGCTGCTGCAGGAGCTGATGGACGAGATCTTCGGCCTGGGGCCGCTGGAGACCCTGCTGCGGGACACGACGGTGAGCGACGTGCTGGTCAACGGGCCCTACGAGGTCTACATCGAGCGGTACGGGCGCCTGGAGAAGGCGCAGGGCGGGTTCCGCGACGATGACCACCTGATGCTCGTGATCCAGCGGATCGCGTCGCGCGTGGGCCGGCGGATCGACGATGCCTCGCCCATGCTCGACGCCCGCCTCGCCGACGGGACCCGCGTCAACGCCATCATCCCCCCGCTGTGCCTGACGGGCCCGGTGCTGAGTCTGCGGCGGTTCGGAAACATGCCCCTCACGGGCGAGCGGATGGTGGAGCTGGGCACGCTGACTTCGGAGATGGTGGTCTTCCTCCAGGCCTGCGTGCACTGCCGCATGAACATTCTCATCAGCGGGGGCACGGGGACGGGCAAGACGACGATGCTGAACATCCTCTCGGGCTGGATCCCCGCGGGGCAGCGCGTCATCACCATCGAGGACGCCGCGGAGCTGCGGCTCCAGGGCGAGCACGTCGTCCGCCTGGAGACCCGCCCGCCCAACATCGAGGGGCGCGGCGAGATCAACCAGCGCGACCTGCTCCGCAACAGCCTGCGGATGCGGCCCGACCGGATCATCATCGGGGAGGTCCGCGGGCCCGAGGCCCTCGACATGCTCCAGGCGATGAACACCGGGCACGAGGGGTCCATGACCACCGTCCACGCCAACAGCCCCCGCGACGCCCTGCGGCGGGTGGAGAACATGGTCTCGATGGCCGGGCTGAACTTCCCCGTCAGCGTGATCCGCCAGCAGATGGCGTCGGCGTTGACGATCCTGGTGCACCTGGTGCGCACGACGGGCGGGCGGCGGAAGGTAGTCAGCATCGCCGAGATCACCGGGACCGAGGGCGACGTCATCACCATGGAGGACCTGTTCGTCTTCCGCCAGACGGGCGTGGGGGCCGACGGGCACGCGACGGGCGACTTCGCGACGTGCGGCATCCGCCCGCAGATCCTCAGACGCCTCGAGCAGGAAGGGTTCTCCATGCCCGCGGAGTTCTTCCAGCGCCGCCGCCTCGGCAGCCCGGAGGCGCCATCATGATCTGGGAGACCTGGTCGTACGGCGATACCGTGATCGGCGGCCTGGTGGGCGTGCTGGTGCTGGCGCTGTGGCTGGCGCTGGTGGTGCTGGTCTCGATGCACCACGCCCGCCGCCGGCAGCGGGTCCGCCGGCAACTGGGGGTGGTGGACGCCGCGGGCCCCACGCGGGAGATCCGCCTGTGGCACGACGGGCAGGAGGCCCACACGACGGTTCCGGGCGCCCCCCGCCGCGGGCCGCTGCAGCGCGTGGAGCACCTGCGGAAGGACGCGGGGGTGGACCTCCCGGCCCACACGCTGGTGCTGGGCGGGACCGGGACGGCCGCGGCCCTGGCGCTGCTCCTGTACGCCATCAGCGGGTCGCTCGTGCTGCCCCTGATCGCCCTCGTCGCCGTCCCCGTGGCCATGCAGATGTTCCTCCGCGCCCGGGCGCGGAAGCGCCAGAACGTGTTCGAGCAGCAGTTGATGGACGGGCTGGAGCTGGCGTCCCGCTCCCTCCGCGCCGGGCACGGGCTGCTGGCGTCCCTCCGCGTCATCGCCGAGGAGATCGACGCGCCCGTGGGGACCATCTTCCAGCAGATCTGCCAGATGCAGACGATGGGCGTGGGGTTGGAGGACGCGCTGGGGCGGACGGCGAGGGAGTGCGAGCACCCCGACATGCGCCTGTTCGCCACCTCCATCGCCATCCAGCTCCGCAGCGGCGGGAACCTGGCAGACATGATCCATCGCCTGGCGGCCGTCATCCGCGACCGCGTCCGCCTCAACCGTCACGTGCGGGTGCTGACGGCGCAGGCCCAGCTCAGCAAGCGGATCCTGCTGGTCCTGCCGTTCCTGCTGTTCGCGATGATCGCGGTGATCAACCCCCGCTACATCGAGCCGCTCTACGCCACCCCCACGGGGCGGATGATGGGGATCGCGGCGGTGGTGAGCCTCATCGTCGGGGCGTGGATCATGAACCGCATGGTGCGTTTGAACTACTAGGCCCAAGGCAAGGCAGTCATGAACGAGATCCTGATTCCGACGCTCGCGTTCGTCTCCGCGACCTGCCTGGGCGGGGCGGTGGTGGCGGCGCGGGCGGCGAAGCGCCGACGGCTGCGGGAGCGCCTGCTGGGGGCGCCCGCCTCGGCCCGCCCCGGCCCCGCCGAACCGTACCACGAGGGGCCCGGGACGGCGGAGCGGGCGTTCACGGCCATCGGGGAGCGGGTCACGCACGGGCGGTCCTCCGTGCCCCTCCAGCAGGAACTCGCCCAGGCGGGCTACTACGCGGAGAACGCCGCGACGGTGTTCATCGGCGTGAAGCTGTTCCTGCTCCTGTCGACCCTGATCATGGGGGGCGTGCTCATCCTGCCGCTGGCGCTGCCGCCGCTGTTCAAGCCCCTCGCCGTCGTCGCCCTGGCGAGCGCGGCGTTCTTCGCCCCCAACGTGTTCGTGCACACCAAGCGCCGCCGCCGCCGCGAGGAGGTCCGCGCCCATCTGCCCAACGCCCTGGACCTGCTGGAGATCTGCGTCAGCTCCGGCATGGGGATGGACATGGCCTGGAACGCCGTCAGCGACCAGATCCGCAGCGTGAGCCCCACGCTCGCCGACGAGATGGCCCTGACGAACCTCGAGATCCACCTCGGCGCCCCTCGCCACCAGGCCATGCGCCACCTCGCCGACCGCACCGGCAGCACGGAGATCGCCTCCCTCGTCGCCGTCCTCGTCCAGTCCGAACGGTTCGGCACGAGCATCGCCGACGCCCTGCGCACCTACTCCGACTCCGTCCGCGACGCCCGCAGCCAGTTCGCCCAGGAAACCGCCGAGAAGATGACCGTCAAGCTCATCGTCCCGCTGGTGCTGTTCATCTTCCCGGCCGTCCTGATCGTCCTCGCCGGGCCCGCCGCCATCGTCCTCAGCCGCACGCTGATGAACCTGTGACCGCGTCGAGACACCAAAAAAGGAGAAGAGACGTGAAACGCCTCGCCCTGCTGCTGCTCTGGCTCCCCGCCCTCGTCGGGTGCGAGTCCCTCGCGGGCAACCCCCACGAGGAAGCCGAGGTCGACCGCCTGCTCGCCGAGTCCGTCTTCCGCGCGCAGATCGATCAGGCCATCGTCACCCAGAACACCCTGTACCCCTACCACTTCACCCAGTACGGGTACGCCCTCAACCCCCTGGGCCTCCGCGACCTTCAGGTCCTCGCCGAACGCTACTGCCGAAACGGCGGGGTGCTGAACGTCCACCAGGGCGACGCCCCCGACGCCCTCTACGCCCGCCGGGTGCAGGCCGTTCGCGATGCGCTGCGGGACCTGGGCGTCCCGGCCGGCAACTTCGAGATCGCCGACGGGCTCCCCGGCGGCGAGGGGCTCCCGGCCGACGACGCCCTCCGCGCCCTGCAGGCCATCCGGGAGGAGGAACTCTCCGAATCCGGGCCGACGACCGGGATCCTCATCGGCGCCCCCGGGGGGGTCCAGCCATGAGCCTCGCGCATCGGCGGCTCCTCCTGCCCGCCCTGTGCCTGTGCCTCCTGGGCGCGGGGTGCCAGGACGACTACAGCGACATCCGCTACGACCGCCCCGCGGACCCCGACGACGGGTTCGCCCGCGGGAGGGATCGCCCGCCCTCGGCGAGGACGCTGTACGCCCTCGCGTGCGTCCTGGCGTCGCAGCACCGCGACGCGGAGTACGCCCGCGTGCTCGCGGACGTCATCCGCCGCTACCCCGACTTCCTCCCGGCCTACTGCGACCTGGCGAGCTGCCACCTGCGGAACCAGCGCGTGGACGAGGCGATGCACGTCCTCGCTCTGGGCCTGCGGATCGCCCCGCGGGACCCGGTCCTCCTCAACGACATGGGCATGTGCTACCTGCTGCGCGGGCAGGCGAGGGAGGCGCTGGAGTTCTTCACCACCGCCGCCGCCGCGATGCCCCGCGACGTCCGCTACCGCTGCAACATGGCCGTCGCCCTGGGCCTGCTGAACCGCTACGACGAGGCGGTCGCCCTCTACCGCCAGGCGCTTCCGCCGGAGGCGGTGGCGCACAACCTGGCGATCCTGCGGCGGGCGCGCGAGGTCGCGCCCCCACCCGGACCGCCGTAGCCGCCCCCGGCCTCTCCTACGCCGAATCGCCCGACAGGGCGAACTCGGTCAGGGCATCGCACGCCGAGGCGAGGGCGCTCTCCAACTCGTCCCGCGGGATGGGGCGGACGTCGAAGAGCGAGACCAGTTCGGAGGTCGAATCCACCACGTCGCGCAGGATCTGCTCCAGGTCCTTCGCGTCCAGGCCCAGGCAGCCGCGGACGCTCTCGTACGCCGTCAGCGTCACCGACCGCGCGTCCGACGCCAGCACGATCCCCGCGATCAGCCTCGCCGTGTGCACGATCCGCACCAGCGGGCGGGCGGCCTCGGGGGCGGCCTCGGGGCAGTGGTGGCACGCGATGGCCGACACCAGTACGTCCGGCAGCGACCAGTGCCACGCCATCGCTCCGCCGACCTCGGGGTGCGAGGTGCCCAGGGCGGCCCGCTCCAGGCGCTCCAGGGCCTCGTGGTCCATGACGGACTCGTAGACGCAGTCGTACGGGGCGCCCAGCGTGCGGTGCAGGCCCAGGACCCCGATGTCCTGCAGCAGCGCCGCCACGAACGCCTCCTCCGGGGCCGGGTACCGCGTCCGCTCCGCCAGCAGCCGGGCCGTGACCGCCGAGTGAACGTTCAGCTCCCACACCGGCGCCAGATCGCACGCGCTCGACGCGGTCGTCGTGCGGAGGATGCCCGCCACCGAGAAGCCCACCGCCAGCGCGCTGACGCCACGCGTCCCCAGCACGGTCACGGCCCGGCTGAGCGTGGAGACCTGCCTCCGCAGGCCGTAGAAGGCGCTGTTCACCGTTCGCAGGAGCTTGGCGGCGAGGGCGGGGTCGTGGCCGATGAGTTCGGCCATCTCCTCCACGCGGACCTCGGGGTCCTGCGCCATGCGGATGATCCGCAGCGCCAACCCCGGGACGGTCGGCAGGTCGGACGACCCCAGCACCTTCGCGAGAATGTCTTTCCCTGTTTCCATTACGGCTCGTCCGGCCACGGCTGGTCCTCCTACACGGCGGGTATCTGATTTGGGTCCAACCTATGTATCGTGGGTTTCGGCGGCGGACTTGACCAGCCGGGGGCAGGATTTTCCGCAGGCCTCCTGCGCGTTGCGGTCACTTTTCGGGCGGGTGCCGTGGTCTGCGGAGCGCAGCGGAGCAACCACGCCCAGTCGAGGCTGCCCGCGAACTTCCTGGGATGCGCCTCAGATGCTGACCTCCCCTCCGCCCCGGGTGCTCCCATCGCCCAGCGCGGCCCGCATCTCCGCCAGGTCGCGGCGGCAGGCCTGCTGGAACAGGGTCAGGTCGGTGGAGTGGATGAGGAGGTTGGCCCCATGGCGGGCCCAGGCGATCTCCTGCTCCATCCCCCCCCAGAAGTGGATGCCCACCCCCACCCCGAACCGGCGGGACGTGGCGATGATGTGCCGCACCGCCTCGTCGAACCGCGGGTGGTCGTACTGCTCGGGGATCCCCAGCGAGGTCGACAGGTCGTGCGGGCCGATCAGCACCCCGTCGAGCCCCGGGACCGCCACGATCTCCTCCAGCGCCTCCATCGCCGGGACGCTCTCGACGTTCACCACCAGGACGTTGTCGGCGTTGCGGGCCTCGACGTACGCCGCCAGCTCGTCCTCGCACTGCTCCTGCCCGGCGAGGATCCGCTCCAGCCGCCGGCCCTTGAGCGGCCGCAGCTTCACCGCCCCGCGCAACTGCCGGACCTGCTCCGCCGACTCGACGTACGGGGCGATGACCCCGCACGCCCCCCCGTCGAGCACCATGCACGCGGCATACGGGTCGGGCGAGGGGATCCGCACCAGCGGCGGGAGGCCCTGCCCGCGGTAGGCATGGCACATCCACGAGAGCGTCTCGCGGCCCAGGGCGACGTGCTCGGTGTCGATGAACACGAAGTCCAGCCCACACGACGCGATCACGTCGCACCACCGCGGGGACGGCGAGACGATCAGCGTCCCGTACACCCGCCGCCCACTCCGCAACGCCTCGGAAAACTCACGTCCGGTCATATGCATTCGTTCCTTCCTTGTGGGTCACCGTTCTCGGGGTGCCACCCTCAAGCGGCGCTGTCTGCCGCTTGGGGGTGCTGCGGCCTCCGGGGCAGCACCTCCAAGCCGCGAACCGCATGCGGCTTGACGGTGGCGCCCACACCCGGGGTCCGTCCCGGAAACGGTTACCCGTATGTGTTTTGATTGTCATCCCCACCGCTCGACGATCTCCTCTGCCTGCAGCGGCAGCACGCCGGTGATGCGGGCGAGGTCGAGGATCGTGAACCGCCCACGCATCTCGTGCGCGTGCAGCAGGGCCTGCACCAGCCGCAGCGAATCGCAACCGATCTCGCGCCCCCGCCACGCCGCCCCCGCCCGCCGCAGGCACGTGGCGATCCGCTCCGGCGCGCGGACCATGGGCGACAGCTCCGCGCGGAGGCGGTTCCACGCGTCCCCGCGCGACAGCGCCTCGACGGCCGACGCTATGCGCCCGGCCTTGCGGGCGTGCTGCTCGGCGACGACGTCGTCGAGCGGGCCCCAGTACGCGCGGTCCACCTCGTCGTCGGGCACCGTGAACGTGGGCGACTCGATGGCCAGCACGCGGCGGTACAGCTCGCTCGCGAGGATCGTCCCCACCCCCACCTGCCGCCCGTGCAGGTCGTGCTCCATCCCGCGGGCGTTGGCGGTCATGTCCAGCGTGTGCGAGATCAGGTGCTCGCCCCCGCTGGCGGGGTCGGAGGTCTCGGCCATCGTCATGGCGATCCCCGTCAGCAGCAGCGCGTCGAACAGCGCCTCCATCGCCCGCGGGCGACGGTCGCGGATCCCTTCGGGGTCGTCGAGGTACAGCGGCTCGATCTCGGCGATGAGCCCCACCGACCGCGCGCAGTAGTAGTCCCCGAACAGCAGGTGGTTCATCCGCCAGTCCGTCGAGCTGACGCTCTTGGCCAGCACGTCCCCCAGGCCCGACGCGGTCATCTCCATCGGGGCGGCGCGAAGCACCGCGGGGCTGGACGCGACGGCCACCGGCGGGCGGGCGCGGATCACCGTCTTCACCCCCGCCACCGACGCCGCCACATTCGCCGCCGCGTAGCCGTTCATGCTGGCGGCCGTGCCAAACGTGACGGCCGGGACCCCGCGGTCAAACGCGATCCACTTGCCCAGGTCGCTGACGACGCCCCCCCCGACCCCGACGAGGAGCCCGACGTCCCCGATCCGCGGGGCCAGGCGCTCCTTCGTGGGGATGTCGCACACGGGGGACCGCTCGCGGACGGTGCCCCCGCCCGGGCGGTCGGGGACGAGGACCTCCTGCACGTCCCAGGCGTCGCGGCGAAACGCGGAGGCGATGGCCGCCCCGGCGGCGGCGCGGGTGCGGGCGTCCATCAGCACCCCGACGCGGCGGCCCGGGGTGTGCCCGGCGCACAGGGCGGGGAGGCGGTCGATGGCGTCGTCGGCGTAGAGGACCTCGCGCGGATCGATCCGGTGCGTCTGGCCGCACCCGCACGCGATCTCCCGCCCGACGAGTTGCTCGGTCTGCATGGGGAATACTCCAGGCGTCAAGGAAGTCTATGGGAAGCGAAGCGGTTGTAGCTGTCAGCTATCAGCCTTCAGCTATCAGCCTTCAGCTATCGGCCGGGCGCCACGGCTGCGCCGTTCGCCGGGTGCCACGGCTGCGCTGTCTGCAGCCGTGCTGCCGGGAAGGACACGGCTGCAGACAGCGCAGCCGTGGCACCCATGTCATCTACTCTTTCGAGAGGCAGCAAGGGCTTCTCATCCTCCCGCATTCTCGTCGATCCATCGGGCGATGTCCTGTGGGGTCAGTTCGCGGAGGGAGTCCACCACGTGCGGGGTGAACTGCTCGAGGATGGCGCGGTCGGTCGTCCCGGTGATGCCGATGGGCAGGGACCCGGCGCGGCGGGCGGCGTCGACGCCGTGGCGGGCGTCCTCGACGACCGCGCAGAGCCGCGGGTCCACCCCGAGCTTCCCGGCGGCCTGGAGGAACACGTCGGGCGCCGGCTTGCCGTGGCGGACGTCCATCCCGTTGACCGTGGCCGTGATGCACCCCGCGTGCGGGAGGCACTGGAGAACCGTCTCGATGTTCTCCCGCGGGCCCGAGGAGCCGATGGCGATGGCGAACCCGGCGGCGTGGAGGGCGGCGATGAGGTCGTCGGCCCCGTCCATCTCCGGGAAGTCCGCCAGGAGCACCTCGCGGTAGAGGGCCTCCTTCTCCGCGTCGAAGGCGGCGATGTCGGAGTCCTGCACGCGAGCGCCCCACTGCTCGCGGATGATCTCCCGCGAGGTCCGCCCGAACGAGCGGGCGAAGTCCTCCTCGGTCATCTCCAGCCCGTGGTTCTCGGCGAGGCGCAGCCAGGAGTGCAGGTGCGCGTCGTAGCTGTCCACCAGCACCCCGTCCATGTCGAAGATCACACCGCGTCGGATCATTGTGCGTTCATCCTCTCAAAGCGCCACAGGCTATCAGGGCGGCGGCCGTGCGACAAGGGCGGGGGAGTTGCGGAGGGAATTGCGGATTGTGGATTGCGGATTGCCTTGTGCGGAGACACAGGGCGAACTCCCGGCCGCCCCTCTCCCTGCGGCAAGGGCATCCACACCTTCCAGGGAATCAGCGGGGATGAACGCGGATGAACACAGCGCTGCCTTCGGCCGCAACCAAAGGGGCCGCAGGCCCTTGCGATACGTTCGGCGGTTGCCGGGGCCCCTTGG
>JAWLCQ010000118.1:0-15485 GCA_041687095.1 Phycisphaerae bacterium
TTCACACCTTCCATAAACCCGAAAACGCGAGGCTTTTCGAGCTTTTTCACCCAAAGACCGGAAAACGACCTTCAGGGTTCGCTTGTTTGAGGACTAGGGAATAGGGACCAAGCACCAGGCTTCAGGAGGGAGAATGGTTAGGAGGCAAAGAGTCGGGGGAGAGGTTAGAGGTGAGAGATGAGAGGTGAGAGGTGATACGCGTTCCACGTAGTTCGCAGGCGGGTGCCGTGGTTTGCGGAGCGAAGCGGCTTGCTGCGGCGGAGCCTTGGCGGAGACGGGAGCAACCACGTCAGACCGACGCTGCCCGAGAATTACCTGGGATGCGTATGAGAGGTTAGAGGGCAAGCGACCCATGGAGTCCCGCTCGCCTCCCCTCTCCCCGCTCACCTTCCCCCCAGGCCCACTGCAAAGGCGTGGCCACGGGTGCCACGGCTGTGCTGTTTACAGCCGTGCTCGCACGAGCGCGAGGCGGAACACGGGTTCTGCGAACCCGTGGCACCCGGCGAATCGCACTATGTGATGGCCCTGCCTTCCCCCCCTAGTCCCTAGTGCCTATTCCCTAGTGCCTCCCCCCCCAGTGCCTACTCTTCGCTGGGCACGTACGTTCCGCTGGCGGCGGACTCGAAGCGGGTGACGTCGGGGCGGAACACCAGGGGCACCGTCCCCGTGGGGCCGTTGCGCTGCTTGGCGATGATGAGTTCGGTGATGCCCGTGGGCATGTACCCGTCCTCGCCCGTGTGGTAGTAGTCCTCGCGGTGCAGGAGGGTGATGACGTCGGCGTCCTGCTCGATCGAGCCGCTCTCGCGGAGGTCGCTCATGCGGGGGCGGTGCGTGGGGCGGTCGGTGGGCCCGCGGTTGAGCTGGGCGGCGCAGACGACGGGGACCTCCAGCTCGCGGGCGAGGGCCTTGATGGACCGCGAGATCTCCGTGATCTGCTCGTGCCGCGGCGTCCCGCTCCGCCCCCCGTACGACACCAACTGCAGGTAATCGACGAAGACGGCCTGGATGTCGTGCTGCGCCTTCAGCCGCCGGGCCTTCGCCCGCAACTGCAGCGGGGTCAGCATGGCCGAGTCGTCGATGAACACCGGGGCGTTGTGCAGGTCCCCGGCGGCCGTCTGCAACGCGGTCCAGTCCTCGGGCGTGATCATCCCCCGCCGCATCTGTCGCAGGTTGTACCGCGCGTACGACGACAGGAGCCGCTGGACGAGCTGCTCGCGGGACATTTCGAGGGAGAAGACGGCGACGGGGACGCGGTCGACGACGGCCATGTGCTCGGCGATGTTGAGCAGGAAGCTGGTCTTGCCCATGGAGGGGCGGGCGGCGAGGATGAGCATCTCGCCCTTCTGGAACCCGCTGGTCATTTCGTCGAGCACGTCGTACCCGGTCGCCAGGCCCGTGATGAGCTTGCCCTCGTTGGCCTGGAGGGACTCGAAGGTCTGCTCCAGCAGTTCGCGGAGCCCGACGGCCTCTTGGCCGATGTGCATCTGGGCGATGCGGAAGACGCTGGCCTCGGCGCGGTCGATGATGGAGGCGGTCTCCTCGTCGGACTCGTAGGCGTCGCGGGCCATGTCGGTCCCGGCGAGGATGAGGGCGCGGAGGAGGGCCTTGTCGCGGACGATGTGGGCGTAGTATTCGGCGTTGGCGGCATCGGGGACGCCCTCGACGAGTTCCACGACGTAGTCGATGCCCCCGATGGCGTCGAGGAGGTTGAGGCGGTTGAGTTCCTCGCGAACGGTCACCAGATCGATGGGCTTGCGGACCTCCCGCATGTCCAGCAGCAGTTGGTAGAGGATCTGGTGGGCGGGGCGGTAGAAGTGGTCCTTGTCCGCGATCTGGACGATGATGTCCGCCGAGGTGGCGTCGAGGATCATCGAGCCCAGGACGCAGGCCTCGGCGTGGAGGGAGTGCGGGGGGACGCGCTGCAGTCCCTCACCGCCCACTGCCTGTGTATCGAGCTGACTCATCCTCGCCTCCTTGGTGCGAGCCCCCATTAAAGCATTCGCGGGCCCCCGTTGCAATCAGGGCGGGGACCCGAAGCGGGGAATCCCGGGACCGGGAACCGGGAACCAGTAGCCAGGAACCGGGGACCGGGAACCTGGAACCAGGAACCAGTAGCCGGGAACCGGGAACCGGGAACCAGGAAAAGGGGACTGGCTCCGAAGCGGCACGTCGTTCGCCGCGCAGGTGCCTGTCCCCTTTTCCGAAGCGCAGGCAAGCCGGGAGGGACCGCTGGGGCGCGGGGTTGGGGGGCCATCGCCCCAGGCAGGTGCCGGGGGGCGGGCCGGTGCCCCTGGGGATGCGCGCATGAGCGGACCCACCGGACGATCGGCCGTCCGGTGGGTCCGATAGCTTGCGCGCTCGGTCTCCCTACGCCTCTTCGCTGGACTCGGCGGGGGCGGGGGCTTCGGTCTGGCCTTCCTCCGCCTCGCGGTGGGGGACGACCCAGACGTGGATCGTCGCCTCGATCTCATGCGCGAAGCGGACGGTGACGTCGTGCTTGTCGAGCTGCCGGATGGGCTCGTCGAGGGCGACCTGCTCGGCCTCGATGAAGATGTTCTTTTCGGCGAGGGCGGCGAGGATCTGGGCGGGGCCGATGGACCCGTACAGGTGGCCTTCCTCGTTGGCGCGGGCGGCGATGGTGACCTCGGTGCCCTGCAGCAGGCGGGCGCGCTCCTGCATGGCGGCGCGCTCGCGGGCGAGGCGTTCGAGGTAGGCCTTCTTCTCCTCCTCGATCGCCCGGATGTTCCCGGCGGTGGGTTCAACCGCCAGCCCGTACGGCAGCAGGTAGTTTCGCGCGTAGCCGATCTTCACCTCGACCACGTCCCCGATCATCCCGAGCTTGTCGACGGTTTTCTTCAGAAGAACCTTCATGAACGTACTCCGTAAGTGCCTGGGGTGAATCCGTTGAGACGGGGGATCAGGTGACGTAGGGGATCAGGCCCATGAAGCGGGCGAGCTTGACGGCCGACTTCACCTTCCGCTGATGCTTGGCGCAGTTCCCGCTCCGCTTGCGGGAGAACATCTTGCCGTGCTGCGTGACCAGCTTGCCCAGCAGGGGGATGTCCTTGTAGTCGATCTCCTCGACCTTCTCGCGGCAGAAGCGGCACTTGGCCTGCTCGCGGAAGCGAGTCTTCTTCTTTCGCTTGGACGCCGCGCGTCCCTTGTCGCCGAATGTTCGTCTTGCCATGGATCTCGTGTCCTTTCCGTGCATGTCTCCGCCGCATCCCCCGGCCCCGCAGGGTCGGGCGGGCGGTCACTTCTCTACCTTCGGGCCTCCCGCGGGAGGTCCCACGCGGGCGTCAGAACGGAATGTCCTCGCCGCCCTCGGAGGGCTCGTAGCCCGGGAACTCGTCGCCGTAGTCCTCCTGCGGGGGGGCGGGGGGCGGAGGCGCCTGCCCCGGTCCCCGCGCGGGACGGGGAGCGGCCGCCGGGGCCCCACCGCCGCCCGATCCGCCGGACGCCTGGCCGAGGAACTGGAACCCGTCGATCATCACCCGGAGCTTGCTCCGCTTCTGCCCGTCCTTGCCCTCCCAGGTGTCCAGCTTCAGGTGCCCCTCGACGAGCATGGGGTTGCCCTTGCGGACGTACTGGTTGATGATCTCGGCCTGTCGGCCGAAGGCGGTGCAGTCGACGAAGCAGGTCTCCTCCCGCTGCTGTCCGTCCTGGGACTTCCAGCGGCGGTTGACGGCGAGGCCGATCTCGACGACGGCGGTCTGGGACGGGAGGTACTTGAGCTGCGGGTCCCGCGTCAGGTTTCCGATCAGAATGACCTTGTTGTAGTTGGCCATGTAGCTCTCCTGCGCGAGGAACAGAGCGGGGAGGTCAGGGGGTTCCCCTAGTCCTCGCTGTCCTCGTCGGTGGATACTCCGGTCTCGTCATCACTGGGGGCCTCGACCTCATCGCGGCGGCGGCGGGGGGGGCGGCGGCGGTCGTCGTCGTCGTCCTGCCCGAAGCCCCGCTCGTCGTCGTAGCGGTCTTCCCGCCGCCCGCTCGTGATGGGCGGCTCGGCGTTGATCTCGGCCTCGGTGAGCGTCTCCCGCCGCAGGAGCATCGAGCGGAGGATCCGCTCATCCAGCCGGCAGTCGCGCTCGATCTCCACGATCATCTGCGGATCGGCCTTGAAGTACGCCAGGATGTACATCCCGCGCTTGCGGCCCTTGATCTCGTAGGCGAGGCGGCGCTCGTCCCACAGCTTGAAGGCGAGCATCTCTCCGACGTAGCGGGTCAGGATGTTCCGCACCGGGGCGGAGGCCGCCTCGAAGTCCGGCTGCCCCGCGTCCATCAGGAACATTCCCTCGTAGGTCTGCATCTGGTCAGTCATGCGAACTCCCATTCTCCTGGGTCTGCTGCGAATCGACCTTTCGGTTGTACCTGTCCATCACGAAGCGAATCCCGTGCGTCGCCCATTGCTCCACGGCGAGGACGGCGTGGGGGAGGGCCGATTCGATCACCGGCTCCTCGTCGCTCGAAAAACGCATCAGCACGTAATCCACACCCTCGATCCGTGGGGGCGGAGTCCCGATCCCGATCCGCAGCCGCGGGATCGCGTCCGTTCCCAAGGCCCGCAGGATGTCCGCCAGGCCGTTATGTCCCCCCGCCGACCCCTGCTCGCGAAACCGCAACTGCCCCACGGGCAGGGCCATGTCGTCCATCACCACCAGCACCCGCTCGGGGGCGATGCGATGGAAGCGGGCGGCCTCCTGAACGCTGCGGCCGGAGAGGTTCATGTACGTCTGCGGCTGCAGGAGCAGGACGCGGAGGGCCTGGTCCTGCGGACCGTGGAGGCGGGCGTCCCACACGTGCGCCTGGAACGCCGATCGCGGCCCATCGGCCGACCACCGCCGCACCAGCCCGTCCACGACGCGGAACCCCAGGTTGTGCCGGGTCCGGTCGTACTTCGTCCCCGGGTTTCCCAACCCGACGACAAGGAACGGGCTGTCGTGCTCGCTGGCCATAGGGGGGGGCTAGCTTTCCTCTTCGGTCTTGCGCTCGCGGAGCACCTCGGGCTCGGACGGTCCGCCCTCGGCGGGCTCGGCGGCCTCCTCCTCCTCGGCGATCACGCTGACGGTGCACACGATCGCGGCCGGGTCTTCCAGCAGCGTCGCGCCCTCGGGCAGCTTCAGGTCGCTCATGTGCAGCGACTGGCCCAGGGCGAGTTCGGCGACCGGGACGCGGATCTCCTCGGGGATCGCCGTCACCACGCACTCGATGGTGACCTCGGCCGCGATCTGCTGGAGCACCCCGCCCTCCTCGGCGCCCTTGGGCGTCCCGCGGAGGAGGATCGGGACCGTGACCTCGACCCGCTCGTCCAGGTTCACCCGCGCGAGGTCCGCGTGGAGGATCACCTGGCCGAACGTGTCGTACTGCACGTCCTTGATCAGCACGTTCTCGATCGATCCGTCGAGGTCGATCTCCAACACGCGCGCCCCGTGCGCCAGGGCCAAGCCCATCTCGTGCTCACTGATCGTCACGGCGACGGACGGCTGCCCGTGGCCATAGACGATCCCGGGGATCTGCCCGCTGTCCCGCAGGCGGCGGGACTTGCGCGAGCCGATCTCATTCCTCAACTGCACTTTCATCGTTGCCATGTCGCTCTCCCGGGCCGGGCGGTCTCGTGCGTCACGAACGACCTTCGGCCCTGTCCATTTTCCAGAACAGACTGCTCACGGACTCGTCGTTGTGGATGCGGTGAATGGCCTCCCCGATCATGCCGGAGACGCTCAAAACGTTCAGCGCCGGCAGCCCCGCGGCCTTCTCCGGCGAAATCGGAATCGTGTCGGTAACCACCAGCTCGTCGATCGGGGCCGCCTGCAGCCGCTCGATCGCCGGGCCGCACAGCACCGGGTGCGTCACGCCCACGAAGATCTTCTTCGCCCCGCGCTCGCGGCAGAGGGCGGCGGCCTGGGCGATGGTCCCGGCCGTCGAGATCATGTCGTCCACCATCAGCACGGTGCGGTCCTCGACCGTCCCGATCAGGTGCGACGTCTCCACGGACTGCCCGCAGACGCGGCGCTTGTTGATGATCGCCAGGTCCCCGCCCAGCCGCTGGGCGTACGAGCGGGCCCGCTTCACGTTCCCCACGTCCGGGCTCACCACCACCAGGTCCACGAAGTTCTGGTCGGCGTAGTGGCGGCAGAGGACGGGCTCGGCGTGCAGGTTGTCCACGGGCAGGTCGAAGAACCCCTGGATCTGCCCGGCGTGCAGGTCCAGCGTCAGCACGCGGTCCGCCCCGGCCGTGGCGATCAGGTTCGCCACCAGCTTGGCGGTGATGGGGGTGCGGCCCTCGTCCTTGCGGTCCTGCCTCGCGTACCCGAAGTAGGGGATGACGGCGGTGATGCGTTCGGCCGACGCGCGGCGGGCGCAGTCGATGAAGACCAGCAGTTCGGTCAGGTTCTCGTTCACGGGGGAGCAGGTGGGCTGGATGATGAACAGGTCGCGTCCGCGGACGTCCTCGTCCAGCTTCACCAGCAGTTCCCCGTCGGGGAAGGTGTGGATGGTGGCGGCCCCGAGGGGGATATGCAGGTACTCGGCGATCCGGCGGGAGAGTTCGGGGTTGGCCCGGCCGCTGAAGATCTTGAGGTTACCCGACATGCCCGCCTCCTTCCGCTGCCCGGCGGGCGAGCAGCATCCGCTCGACCTCCGCCAGTTCCTCCGGAGTATTGATGCTCGTGGCCTCTTCCTCCGGGACGGCCGCCACCGCCGCCAGAACCTCCCCGTCCGCCCGCAGGATGCCCAGGGCGTCGGTGAGGTAGTATTCCTTCTTCGCGTTCTCGTTCGAGAGGCGGGGCAGCACGGAGCGGAGCTTGGCCGCGTCGAAGCAGTACATCGACACGTTCACCTCGCGGAGGGCCCGCTGCTCGTCCGTCGCGTCCAGGTACTCCACGATGCCGATCAGGCGGCCCTGCTCGTCGCGAAGGATGCGGCCGTAGCGGGCGGGCTCCTGCATGAGGCACGTCGCCAACGTGCATGCCGCCCCTTCCTGCTCGTGCGTCTGGAGGATCTGGCGGAGCGTTTCGGGGCGGATGAGCGGCCCGTCGCCGGCAAGCACGAGCACCGGGCCCGACAGCTTCGCCAGTTCATCCTGGCAGACCATGACGGCGTGCCCGGTCCCGAGCTGCTCGGTCTGCTCGACCCAGCGGACGGGCCCGTCGTAGGCGGCGAAGGCCTGGCGGACGAGGTGGGCCTGATGGCCGATGACCGTCACCAGCGGGTTGCACCCGGCGGCCTGGCAGGCGTCGAGGACGTAGGCGAGCATCGGCCGACCGCACACGGGGTGCAGCACCTTGGGCAGGTCGGACTTCATCCGCGTTCCCTTGCCCGCCGCCAGTATGATCGCCGATGCCTTCACGTTGCTCGCTTCCGTCTTCCTGTGGCACGGGCATCTTGCCCGTGTGTCGCAGGGGCGTCTCGCCCCGGCTCGGGCGGGCGTTCCGCCCGCCGCTAAACGTCTGCCCTTGAACTCGTTGCGTTCGCTCAGGGCTACGGTCTTCCGGTATCCCGGTACTCCAGTCCCGTGGAACCTACCCGGCCAGGACTCGAACCTGGAATAGAAGGACCAAAACCTTCAGTGTTGCCAATTACACCACCGGGTAGTGAATCACCGTCGCCCTTGGGGGGCGAGCGGCACGGCCCGGGCCCCGGCAGGGGTCCTGTTGTGGCGGTCGGGACTGCGGCGCGGGGCAGTATCCGACCTTGCATAGCTGCTGCGGCTGTGGATCCGTCCGGAAGCCTGAACAGGCGGCCGCAACCTTGCCTGCCCATTCCCCGGTTTCCCAGGGAAGCTCCGTGCGGACGGACTGCGCCTCACGGAAACCTCAAAGCTTACCGGCCGCCCCCGCCCGCGTCAACCCCGCGGAGGAAGGATTCTTGGAAATCCTTCTGGCAGCAGGGATGCAGGGGATGCAGGGGATTGTGGACCTGAATTGGGATTTCGGATTTCGGATTTGCGTGGGTAGCGGAATCCGCGTCCCGATCGCACAGGACGCGACGAATCGATGCGCAGCGACTGCAGGGGGGTTCCCGCGGTCTCCTATTCTGCCACTGACGCCAAATGGCAAGCCTTGATAAGGCGTGAGAGCAGGATCTCGCCTTGTACCTTATCAAGGCTTGCCATTTGGCGTCCGTACTCTCGCTCCCCTGCGTGCAGGGGGCGCAGGGTCAGACTCATCCCTTCCGCCCGCATCCCCTGCATCTCCGACTTTCCTCATCCGCGTTCATCTGCGTTTATCCCCGCTCATTCCTGAGATAACAGCTGTTTCACGAAAGCATTAGGCGAAGTGATCTGCTCCGCGCTGCGGAGCGTCAGAGACGGGATCGCTCCGAGTTTCTCGTGGACCTGCAGGCGGAGCTGGTTGTCGGGGGTGTCCCCGCCGAGGTCGGTGTAGCCCATCGAGCGGCAGAGCGACCCGAAGAGGCGCTCGCAGACGGGGACGGGGTCGAGTTCGGCGAAGCGGTCCGCGTTGCGGTGCCACGAGCGGTACAGGTGCACCTGCGCGACGGACTGGTACTGCATGGACAGTTCGTGGCGGCCCTCGCCCCCGACGGCGAGGGGGGCGCCTGCGGGCGTGCGGAGGTCGGTCAGTTCGCGGGTGAGGGCGGCCATGCCCTCGGGCATGGAGAGGTTCTCGACCTGGGCGTTGTCGAGGTTGTAGGTGCACAGGGTCTGGTCCACGAAGACGCCCGGGGCGTCGAGTTCGCGGGCGGCGGCGGCGATGCGGGCGACCAACTCCCTCCGCCACGCGCTCGCTCCGGGGTGGACGTAGGCCATCACCTTCTCGTCGCGGTGTGCCCCCAGCGTGCCCACCGCCTGCGGGAAGGGGGGGCAGGTGCCGCTCTTCCACCGCCACCCCATCAGCCGCTTGGACCGCACGTCGCGGGCGAGGAAGTCCCGCATGCGGGCGAACAGCGGGTGGTTGGGGTCCATGGCGAAGTAGTTGAAGTGCGGCATCGCGCGGAAGCCCATGCCCAGGGCGGCGGTGATGAACGCTCGCCCGGTGTCGCTGGGGTTGTACTCGGGGTAGTTTTCGTCGTACGCGTCCGCCCGCCAGCCCGGAACGTGCAGCAGGACCGTTCGCGCATCCGTCGCCTTCGCCAGGGCGGTGAGGATCTCCTCCTTGCACGGGCACCACTGGATCGCCAGGCGGACGTCGCCCACCCAGTCCGGCCGCAGCGACGCGACGCGGTCCAGGCGGTACTCCGCGAACAGCCACCGGCGGTAGCTGTCCACCGGGACCTCCCAACCGCCCTCGTGCGTATCGAGGATCCACGTGAGGGACCCGACCGCCTGGTTGCGGTCCCAGGGCCCGTGGGCTTCGGTGTCGAACCCGAGCGTGCGGGCGTTGCGGTCGTTCCCGACCCGCAGCGCCTTGGGCGTCTGGAGGCGATCCTCCGTGCGGACGCTGAACCCGCCCGAGGCGCCCTGGAGGATGGCGAGAGCGGCCTCCCAGCCGCTGGGCCACGCCCAGTAGCCCACCGCCAGCGGGTGCTCCAGTTCGAGCCTCGCCCCCTGGAAGAACGGGGCGACGAGCTGGAGCCCGTCGGCGATCCCCGCGAGGCTCCACCGCACGAGCCCCAGCGATGGCCGCAGCGCCTGGGCGGCCGGTTCCACGAGCAGCCGCCCCTCGGGATCCACGGCGATGCGGAGGAAGGCGTCGGCTTCGTCGTCCTCGATGAAGACGTGGGCGCAGACGTCGCTGACGCGCTGGGTGCGGATGCGGGCGTGCGGGCCGGCGCCCACGGGCATCGCCTGGTTGTCCTGGAAGAACACCTCGATGGCGGGCACGGCCGCCTCGCCCGTCGGGGCCGCCAGCAGGACGTTCCCGTCTGGGTCCCGCAGCTCGATCAGCCGCGGCCCCTCGAACCTCGCCCGCAGGCGAGTGGTGACGACGTCGATCCGATTGCCTTCGCTCACCGTGATGGACATACCGTGCTCCTTCCTTACCCGCCAAATGGCAAGCCCCCGTCAGGGCACAGTGCCTTGATAGTGGCTTGCCATTTGGCGGCAGTGTTCGACCCGCCCCGGTGAAGGGCAGCGTCCGCCCTGTGCCCTACAGCTTGATCACCGCCACCCCGTACCGTTCCAGCGTCCACTCGTCACCGGTGGTCTTGCCCGTGAGCAGTTCCTTCTTCCCCGCGGGGACTTGGACGGCCTTGGGGTCCTCGGTGTGGTTGATGAGGAACAGAAGCTTGCGCTTCGCCTTCGCCTGCTGGCCTGCCGCCTTGGCGGTCCGGGCGGATCCGCCGTCGAGCATCGCGCTGCAGCGGTCCGGGGCGCTCTCGCGGACCGAGACCTCCACGCCCTCGGGGGGCGTCACCAGCGGGCGGACCTTCGCGCGGGCGAGCACGTCGGCGATCAGGGCGTCGTAGAACGCTGGTTCCTTCACGACCGTCCCGACGTAGTACCCCGCCCCCTGGCCGTACTCGTTCACGGTGGCGGCCGCGAACTTCGCGAGGTGCCACTGCTCGTACCCCGCGAGCGTCCGGGCGGTCTTCGCCTTCACCCAGTCGATGTACTGGTGGGCGGTGAACTGCCCGGGGAGCCCGTCGGTTCCGGTGACCGCGAACTCCATCCCCGGCACCTCGTACTCCTCGATCTCGATCCCCAGGGCGTCGCGCAGCAGCCCGGGCAGCGTGCGGTCGTGGCAGAGGTTGGTCTCGTCCTTCACGCCTGTGCGGCAGTCGGTGACGAGGATTCCGCCATTCCTCACGAACGCGTCGAGGCGCTGGGCGAGCGCGTCGGGCAGGACGTGCAGGTCCGGGGCGATCACCACGCGGTAGTCCTCGATCGGTCCCGAGGGGGGCAGCATGTCCACGTTCACCCCCGCGCGGAACAGGGCGTTGTAGAAGCGGGCGCGGGCCGCCTGGTAGTCGTTCCCCGGGTAGCCCGGCTGGATGCGGAGGGCCCAGTTGCTGTCGTAGTCGTAGAGCATGGCCACGGGGGTGCGGACGGTCGTGCCCGCAAGCTCCTTGGCGAGGGCGTGGTACTCACCGGCGGTCTGGGCGGCTTCGCGGTAGCGGCGGAGCGGCTTGCCATCGTGCCCCAGCAGCCCGTGCCAGTACTGCTCGCGACCGGCCGTGCACGTCCGCCAGCGGAACCAGACCTGCCCGTCGGCACCGTGGGCGAGCTGCTGGTAGGCGATCTTGCGGATCTCGCCCGGGCGCGGGTTGCGGTTGAACGCCCCCCATCCGCCCGGCCCGGCCGTCTGCTCCATGATCCAGAAGTTCTTCCGCTTGAGCCCGCGCATGACATCCGCCGCCGACGAGGCGTCGTAGGGGATCCCCGGGGCGCCCCAGACGGGGTAGTTGTCCCAGCTCACGAAGTCCAGGTCCTCGGACAGGTCGTAGTAGTTGAGGTCGCTGAAGTGCCCCATGAGGTTGTGCGTCACCACGTGCTCGGGGCACACCTCGCGGAGGATGCGGACCTGGTCGCGCTGGAAGCGGACGTTGAGCCACGAGAAGTACCGCTGCCAGTCGAGGCACAGGCTGGGGTTGTAGGACGCGAAGTCCGCGGGGATCTCGATCTCGCCCCACGTCCCGTACACGTGCCCCCAGAAGTGCGTGCCCCAGCGCGCGTTGAGTTCGTCGAGCGACCCGTACCGGTTCCGCAGCCAGTCCTGGAAGTCGCTGCGGCAGGTGGGGCAGTGGCAGACGGGATGCCCGAACTCGTTGTCCGTCTGCCAGCCGATGACGTTGGGCGCGTCGCGGAAGTGCTCGGCCATCGCGCGGGTGACGCGCTCGCTCAGCAGGCGGTACGTGCCGCTGGTGAAGCAGTTGTTCTTCCGCACGCCCCAGACGATGCGGGTGCGGTCGGGCTTCATGGCGAGGGTCTCGGGGTACTTGCGGGCGCACCAGGCGGGCATGACGGCGGTGGGGGTGCAGAGGACGGCAGACACCCCGTGCTTGGCCAGGACCGCGAGGGCGTCGTCGAGCCAATCGAATTCGAACCGCCCCTCTTCAGGTTCAAGGAAGGCCCAGGCGAACTCGGCGAGGCGGGTGACGTTGAAGCCCGCCTTCTGCATGAGCTTGGCGTCGGTCTCCCAACGCGTGCGGGGCCAGTGCTCCGGGTAGTAATCCGCGCCGATGTACATGGGCGATCCTTTCGTCTGGGTGTCGGTGATGGGCAGCGATGCTACGGCGGACGGGGCGGGGCGTCAATCGGGCGGCGAGCGCGGCGGTTTTCTTCCCCCGTCCGCTAACCACCCCCGGGCAGGGCTGTCCAATCGTCCACGGTTCCAACGACCGTTTGAAGACGAGTGTTGCACCCGAAAGGAGACGAACCATGAAGATGACGAGAGCAATGTGGGCCGTGGCGGCGTTGACGGGGGCGCTGGCGACGGGGGCGTGGGCCGACGAGGCCACGATACAGGGTGGACCGGCGCAGGTTGCCTCCGGTGCGGCCGTCGTCCCCACCGGGGCGCAGATCTCCGTCCGCATCGGCGACGGGGCGATGCACCTCGGCCGGGGCGGGTACGGGCAGGGGCACTGGGAGACGCGGACCGTCCGCGTGCTCGTCGCGCCCGGGCGATACGAGTACTACACCACTCCCGGGCACTACGAGTACCGCCGCTACGGGCACACCGAGGTCCGCACCTGGGTGCCCGGGCGAACCGAGCGCGTCTACGTTCCGCCCCGCTACGAGTACCGCACCGAGCGCTACTGGGTCCCGGGCCCAACGCACGGCCGCGAGTACCGCTGGGACTGGGGCCGCCGCGACGACCATCGTGACTGGAGGCGGGGCCGGGACGACCATCGCGACCGGGACTGGGACCGGCGGGACCGCGACGACCATCGCGACCGCCGCGGCCGCGACGACCGCGACCATGATCGTGGCCGCGACCGTTACGACCGCGACCGCGATGGAAAGTGGAATCGCGGCCATGACCTGAAAATCCAGCCCGAGAAGCAGAACAGCGACATGGAGGCGAAGCGTCACTAGGCGCTGCTTCCGGTGACTCCATCTCCAGCGCCGCGGGCCCACAACCCGCGGCGCTGCCGTGCGCGGAGGGCGACTGCAGGGAGGCGAGAGCCCCGATGACGCGGCTCCGCGTGCAGAGGGCTCGGCGTCGCTCCGCCATGCGCATGCTCTATCCCCGGATCGGCAAATCCGCCCCGTCCCGCAGGTACACCGGGATGCGCTCGAGGGGGGCGGCGGCCGTGAGGGTCTGGCCGCCCGGGTGCGCCTCGCCGGTCCAGGCGTCCGTCCACGTGGCGCCCGCGGGGAGGTAGACCTCGCGCGAGGCCGCCCCCGCCTCCGTCACCGGGGCGACGAGGATGTCGGGGCCGAACAGGAACTCGTCCTCGACCGTCCAGGCGGAGGCGTCCTGGGGGAAGTCGAACCAGACGGGGCGCATGGGCGGCAGGCCGCTCTCGCTCGCCCGCTTCATCTGCTCCATGACGTAGGGGCGGAGGCGTTCGCGGAGGAAGAGCTGCTCGCGAAGGATCCCGAAGGCCTGCTCCCCGTAGGACCACACCTCGTTGTCGCCCCCGGTCCAGTTGGCCATGTCGAAGCCCCAGGGGTGCTCGTGCTTGCGGATCCCGTGCAGGCGGAACAGCGGGCAGAAGACCCCGTACTGGAACCAGCGGATGAGCAGTTCGCGGAAGCCCTCGTCGGCCTGCACGCCGCCGTTAAAGCCCCCGATGTCGGTCGTCCACCACGGGATCCCGCAGAGCATGAGGTTCAGCCCGGCGCGGACCTGGCGGCGGAGGGAGTCGAAGGTGCTGGGGATGTCCCCGCTCCAGACGGCCGCGGCGTAGCGCTGGGAGCCCGCCCAGGCGGACCGGCCGAGCGTGAGGATCTCCCCGTCCGGCTCGCCCTCGCCGCGGAGCCCCTCGTAGAACGTCTGCTGGTGCCACTTGGGGAACTGGCTGGAGACGGCGACGCCGGGCCCGGCGTGGTAGCGGAGGTTGTCGTAGTGGGGGGGGTGCATCTCGGGCTCGCACGCGTCGAGCCAGAACGCCTTCACCCCGCGCTGGTAGTACCCCTCGCGGATGCGGGACCACACGAACGCGCGGGCGTCGGGGTTCGAGGGGTCGTAGATGCACTGGTACGGGCGGCCGACGAAGCCCGTGTCGGCGGCGAACGTCGTCGAGAGCACCCCGCTGTTGGTCCGCAGCAGCAGCCCCTGGTCGCTCATGGGCTGGAACACCTCGCTCACGCGGCTGACCGTCGGCCAGACGGAGACGACGAGCTTGACGCCCAGTTCGGCGAGTTCCTGGACGAGCCCCTCGGGGTCCGGCCACCGGGACTCGTCGAACTTGTACTCGCCCATCTTCGTCCAGTGGAAGTAGTCCAGGACCATGACGCTCATGGGCAGGCCGAGTTCCTGGACGTGCTTGCGGACGATCTGGCGGACCTGCTCCTGGGAGTGGTAGCGGAGCTTGCACTGCCAGAACCCCGCCGCCCACTCCGGGAGCATGGGCGAGCGGCCGGTGAGGGCGGTGTAGCGCTCCAGCAGCCCCGCGGGACCCGGGGCGGTGAGGACGAGGTAGTCCACCTGATAGGACCCGTCGGAGACCCAGCGAGTCTGGAACTCGGTCATCTCCACGCGGCCCTGGGACGGGTTGTTCCACAGCAGCCCATACCCGCGGGAGGACAGGAGGAAGGGGATGACGACGTCGGTGTTGTACTGGGCGAGGTCGATGACCTGGTGCTTCTGGTCGAGCGTCCCGTTGGGGTGCTGCCCCAGCCCGAAGAGCTTCTCGCCCGCGTAAGCGTCGAAGCGGACGGACAGCCGCCGCAGGTCCCCGTCGCTCAGGCAGCGGTACTCCCGCTGGGGGCGGAGGGCGTCGATGGGCTTCTCGGCGAGCAGGAGTTCCCCGGTGTCGGTGCGGCGGAAGGTGAGTTCGCCCTTCTTCGCCCCCAGCGTCGCCTCCAGCAGGCCGTTGCGGATGGAGATCTGCTCGTCGGTGATGGTGATGACCGGTTCGGCGGGCAGGGGATCGAGCAGGGCGAAGGGCTCGTCGCTGAACGCCCCCGCCGGGACCCCGCGGACCCGCAGCACGTCGGGCCCGTAGGCCTCGACCCGGATCGTCTCGCCCTCGCCCCGCCACATCAACGCCTGACCGTCCTGCCACGCCTTGGGCATCGCATACCTCCCGGGTTTCCTTGTGGGTGTGCGGGAACCATACCGCGCCCGCCCACTCCCGCCAAGGGCAGGAAAAACGGGCCAGGCTACGTCACGATTACGAACGTTGAAAACAAACCCAACCGCCCGCCGGCGTCCCAAACCCTTCTCCCCTGGGGGAGAAGATGTCGCGCAGCGACAGATGAGGGGGGCCCTCCCGTGCGAGAACGGGTCCACCCTCGCCATCCGAAACCAACCCATCCGGCCGCTCCTTGCTCGCCGGGCCGTCCTCACGTTCCGGGCGCCCCCTCACCCCCCGCTTCGCGGGGACCTCTCCCCGAGGGGCTGTCTCTTTATCACATTTTTCCCAGTTGCTGGCAGAGCCGATAGCCGATCAGGCGTTCGTTCAGAATGTGCCAGCCG
>JAWLCQ010000119.1:0-15484 GCA_041687095.1 Phycisphaerae bacterium
CCCCCAACGCAGGCGCATCGCACGCACACGCACGGGCGGAGCGTGCGCGCCTACCCCCGCACCCGCACCACGTTCCCCTCGATCCGCAGCCGCTTCTCCGCGAAGAGGCGGATCGCCTCGGGGTAGGCGAGGCATTCCTGCTGGAACACGCGCTCCGCGAGGTCGTCGGGGGCGTCGCCCTCGAGCACGGGCACGCAGCGCTGGGCGATGATCGGGCCCGCATCGTACTCGTTGGTCACGAAGTGCACCGTGCATCCGCTGACCTTGCAGCCGCGGGCGAGGACCGCCTCGTGCACGTGGCGCCCGTGCATGCCCTGCCCCCCGAAGCTCGGCAGCAGCGCGGGGTGGATGTTCATCACCCGCCCGAGGTAGCGGTCGGGGATGATCCACTTGGAGAGGAACCCCGCGAGGACGACGAGGTCCACCTGGGTCTCGTCGAGGATCTCGTTGATGCGGCGGGCGTAGGCCTCCAGGTCGGGCATGGACTTGTAGGGCACGACGCGGGTGTCGAGCCCCATGGCCTGCGACCGCTCCACGCCCTTGCACCCGCGCGAGGCGATGACCACCGCGACGCGGGCGGGGAGGTCCGCGGCGTCGATGCGCTCCTGGAGGTTCAGCAGCGTCCGCCCGCCCCCGCTGAGCAGCACGCCGAGGCGAAGGGGCGCGGGATCCTGGATCAAAGAACCGTTCTCAGTCATCGGGTTGTTTCCTGCCTGCAATCGCTCTCAGACGTCTCGAAATTCGAAATCCGAAGCACGAAATCCGAAACAAGTCCAAAGCACCAAATCCAAAGGACAGAAACGCCCGATTCGACAGTCCGGCCCCCTGAGGGAATGGGCTGGGGCGCGAGTGTTTCGGTCATTCGCATTTCCGGTTTTGAATTTGTTTCGGATTTCGAACTTCGGATTTCGGATTTTGGGCCCCACACCTGGGCCGCCGTGTCCTTGGACTTCCGACGGCAGATGGCAACCGCTACGGCTTCTTGTGCTTCTCGTCCGGTGTGCTTCCCAGCTCGATCGTGGGCTCGCCCGTCAGCCAGCCCAGGTCGATCAGGAAGCGGTCGGTCATGCGGATCGCCTCGACGATCTGGCGGTCGGTCCCGTAGTAGGGGACGACGAACGCGTGGTTCCAGCCCTCCATCCGCTTGTACTCGATGCGGTTGTTCGCCTTCTTCATCGCGGCGGCGAAGCGGTCGGCGTGCTCGATGGGGACGCACCCGTCGTCGATCCCGTGGATGAGCAGCGTGGGGGGGAGGCTGGGGCGGATGAACTCGATGGGGCTGACGCGCCTCGCGCGGTCCTCCCAGGTCTCGCCGGGGGGCGAATCCTTCGTCGCCTTCACGCCCACGTGGCCCTTGATCCACTTGAGCCCCGCGACGTCCACCGAAGGGTTGTAGAGGATCATGGCGTCGGCGAGGACGCGGGTGGCGTCGGCGCTGCCGTTGGGGGTCGGGGCGCTTTCCCCGGGCTTGCCGAAGTTGATCGCCTTGGCCTTCGCCCTCACGAGCACGTTGAAGACCTCGATCACCCGCGGCCAGGGCACGTCGTTCGCGGGGAGCACGGCGAACACCTGGTCCGGATGGAGGCTTGCCAGGGCCCCCGCGAGCTGCCCGAGGCGTTCGAAGCTCACGGGCGTCCCGAGAAAGCGGGTCTCGCTCTCTGAGACCACCTCCACGGGCAGGACCGCGTTGGGGTCCGGCAGGATCCCGACGCTCGCCGCCAGGTGCCCGCCCGCCGAGTCGCCCGCGACGGCGATGCGGTTGGGGTCGATCCCGAGCGTGCCCGCGTTGGCGCGGACGAACGCGACGGCCGCCTGGACGTCGCGGATGCAGTCGGGGATGCGGAGTTCGTTGGGCTCGGCGAGGCGGTACTCGACGTTGACGGCCACCAGCCCGCGGGAGGCGAAGTAGCGGCAGAGGTGGGCCATGTGCTCTGGGCCCGGGTTCGCCCACCCGCCCCCGTGGATGGTCACGATGGCGGGGCGGGCGCTGTCGGTGGCATCCTTCTCCCGCGCGGGGGGGTACACGTACACGTGCAGTTCGCGTCCGCCGCGCTTGGCGTAGGTCATCTCCTGTGGGGCGTCCTTGGCGGACAGGATCTGTTCCACGGTCACGCCCGCGTAGGCGACGGCGGTGAGGACGAGCGGCAGAAGCAGGATGAGGTACTTCATGCGTGTTCCCTTCTATGCCTTCAGTTCCCGCATGACCGCGGCGTCGCGGGCGGAGAGTTCGGGGTACTCGGGGTCGCTGCCGACGTCGGGGCGGCGCTTCCAGGAGCGGGCGCAGCGGGGGTACGTCTCGCGGGTGTCGACGACCTCGACGTCGATGGCCTCGCCCTCGGGGAGTGCCTCGACGTGCTCGATCCGTGCGCAGCCCACGCCCAGCAGATCCTCCAACTCGACCAGGTAGGTCTGCACGAAGGCCAGGCTCGCCTCGTCGGTGGCGCGGACGAGGAAGACGGCCTCGGCGTCGAGGGAGTTCTTCACGCCCGCGTTCCGCAGGGCCTCGAGCTTCACCATCCCGACGTCGCGAAGCTCCATCACCCGCTGCCACGCCCACGCCGCTCCCGCCTGCAGCACGTCGGGGTAGAACGTCCCGTTGTCGGGGTTCACGGGGGTGAGGTCCTCGGCGAGGCGGAGGACGGCCGCGTCGTAGTCCGGCAGCGCGGCGAGGTGGACGGTGTCGGGCTCGTCGGCGGGGCGGTGGGGGATGGCGTCCCACGCCTCGTCGCAGGTGTGCGGGAGCACGGGCGCCAGCAGCTTCACCAGCGCCATCAGCACCTCGTGGATCACCGTCTGCGTGGAGCGGCGGCGGGGGGAGGCGGGGGCGTCGCAGTACAGCCGGTCCTTGACGGCCGACAGGTACACGTTCGACGCCTGCACCGTGCAGAACTCGTAGATCGCCCGCATCGCGCGGTGGAACTCGTAGCGGTCGTAGGCGGTCCGCACGTCGCGGATGAGGCGGTGCAGCTCCATCCGCATCCACGCGTCCACCGAGTGCGGGGCGGGATCGGCCGCGTCGGTGGCGGGGTTGAAGTCGTAGCACGAGCCCATGAGGAACCGCAGCGTGTTGCGGATCTTGCGGTAGGCGTCCTCGGACTGGGCGATGAGGGCGTCGCTGCAGCGGATGTCGTCCTGGTAGTTCTGCGACGCCGTCCACAGCCGCAGCACGTCCGCCCCGCGCTTCTCGAGCTGGTCGATCACGTTGATCACGTTGCCCAGGCTCTTGGACATCTTGTACCCGTTCTCGTCCACGATGAACCCGTGGGTGAGGACGGCCTTGAAGGGCGGAACGGCGGCGGTCCCCAGGGCGGGCAGCAGGGAGAGCTGGAACCACCCGCGGTGCTGGTCCGACCCCTCGAGGTACAGGTCCACGGGGATGTCATCGACGAGCCCGCGGGCGATGGCGACGGCGAACCAGCTCGAACCGGACTCGAACCACACGTCGAGGATGTCCCGCCCGGGCGTGAGGCCCGCCACCGGGAACCGCTCGGGGTCCTGGACGAACGGGTCGTGCCTGGGGTCGTACCCCGCGAGCAGCTCGGCCGACGAGAGGGTGAACCACGCGTCGGATCCGTGCTCCCCGAAGACGCGGGCGACGGCGCGGACGCTGGTGGGGGTCAGCAGGACCTCGCCCGCCTCGTTGTGGAAGGCGGGGATGGGGAGGCCCCAGGCGCGTTGGCGGGAGATGCACCAGTCGGGGCGGGACTCGAGCATCCCGGTCATGCGGTTGCGCCCCCAGGCCGGGATGAAGTCCACCCCGTTCTCGTCGGCGGGGCGGCGGACGGTCTCCAGCGCGAGCTGCCGCAGCGTGATACTCTGGTCGTCGAGCGGGCGATCCACCCCGACGAACCACTGCTCGGTGGCGCGGAAGATGGTGGGGGTCTTCGACCGCCAGTCGTGCGGGTAGGAGTGGACGATGGGCTCATCGGCGACGAGCGTTTTGCGCTCGCGGAGGCGGGCGATGACCAGCGGGTTGGCGTCCCAGACGCTCTTGCCCACCAGGAACTCCGGGGCCGTCTCGTCGAACGTCCCATCCTCCAGCACCGGGCAGTACACGCCCAGGTCGTACCGCAGGCCCGTCTGGTAATCCTCCACCCCATGCCCCGGGGCCGTATGCACCAGCCCCGTCCCGTCCTCCACCGTGACGTACGGGGCGGGAACGACCGGGCACAGCTTGCCCTCGAACAGCGGGTGCTCGTAGAACAGCCCCAGGTCCACGAGCTGCTGCCCGCTGACGGTCCCGACGACCTCGTGCGAGCGGACCCAGCCCGGGCGTTTCGCTTCGGCGGTCCTCAGCACGGCCGACAGGCGCTCGGCGGCGACGACGACGGTGCAGGGCCCGTCCGTGGTGTCCAGGTGGACGCAGGCGTACTGGAGGTCGGGGTGGACGGCGATGCCGAGGTTGCCCGGGAGTGTCCAGGGCGTGGTGGTCCAGATCATGGCGTACAGCGGGTCGCCCTGGCGGTGGGGGAGCGACTGCGCGGAGTCCCCGACGAGGCGGAAGAGCACGTAGATGCTCGGGTCGGTGCGGTCGTGGTACTCGAGTTCGGCGTCGGCGAGGGCGGTGCGGTTGGCGATGGACCAGTGGACGGGCTTGAGCTGCTTGCGGACGAGGCCCTGCTCGACGAGGCGCGCGAGCACCTCCAGGACGCACGCCTCGTAGCGGGGGTGCATGGTGATGTAGGGGGCGTCGAACTCGCCCATGACGCCCAGGCGCTGGAACTGCTCGGACTGGAGGGAGGCGAAGCGCTCGGCGTATTCGCGGCAGCGGGTGCGGATGTCCATGGCGTCCATGGCGTCGAGCTTGGCCCCGGCGTCGTCGAGGACCTTCTGCTCGATGGGCAGCCCGTGGCAGTCCCACCCGGGGATGTAGGGCGCGTCGAACCCGGTCATGGTCTTGACGCGGACGACGACGTCCTTGAGGACCTTGTTCAGGGCGGTCCCCATGTGGATGTTGCCGTTGGCGTAGGGGGGACCGTCATGGAGGATGAAGCGGTCGCTGCCCTCGCGCTCGGTGCGGATGCGCTCGTAGAGGTTCTGGGCCTTCCACTTCGCCTGCAGGGCGGGCTCCTTGGCGAGCAGCCCCGCCCGCATGTCAAAGCCCGTCTGGGGCAGGTTCAGCGTTTCCTTGTATACGTTCTTCTCGGCCATGTGCGTGGACTCCTGATCATTCGCCTTCGCAAGCGGCCGCGAAGGCGGGAGGAATTGGATCATTGTGCTGCAATCGTCGCAATCAGACAAGGGCAAGGTGAGAAAGGCGGTAGGGCGTGCAAGTAGGTAGGGCGTGCAAGCGTCGTAGCGAAGCGGAGACGCTTGCGCGCGGGAACCTGCATCCCGCGTGCAGAGGGCCCCGTTGCGCTCCGCCCTTTGCTCGTCCTACGCCCTCTGCGTGGCCTACAGCCCGAACTCTTCGAGGTGGATCTGCTCGCGCGGGACGCCGCTTCGTCGCAGGCCGACCAGGAGCTTCTCGATCATCTCCGGGGGGCCGCAGAGGAGGAACTCGTACGCCCGCAGGTCCTCCCCCAGGTGTCGGGTGAGCAGATCGGGCGTGATGAAGCCCTTCTCGCCCTCCCAGTCCTCCTGTTCGCTGAGCACGTGCACCACGCGGACGTGGGCGCTCGCCTCGACCTCGCGGCGGAACACGATCTCGTCCTCCGTGAGGCTTCCGTAGAACAGCCACCCCTGGCGCCCCTCGCGGTCGAGGTGCTCGATCAACTGCAGGAACGGAGTGATCCCGATGCCCCCGGCGAGCATGACGGGCGGCCGGTGCGTCCGCATCGCCCGCAGCAGGAACACCCCGTAGGGCCCGTCCAGCAGGAACACCTCGCCCTCCCGCACGTCGCCGGTGAAGCTGCTCACGCTGCCCAGCGCCTTGATCGTCACGCCCAGGCGGCCGGTGTCGTGGTCGTAGTGCGAGACCGTGTATGGGCGGGCCGATGCCCACCGCCCGCGGCGGACGTAGACGAACTGCCCGATCTGCGGGGTCAGCGGAGGGGCGAGCGGTTCGAGCAGAACCCGCGTGACCTCCGGGCCCACCTCGTCCACCGCCGCCACCCGGTACCGCCGTGCCGTCACCCCCGCCAGCAGCAGCAGGCGCATCGCCCCCGCCGCCGCCAGCACACCGATCAGGACGTACCACCCGTACCGCAGCCCCGACCCCTGCAGCGTCATCCCGATGGGCAGGCTGTGGACGAACGCCAGCGGCAGGAACAGCCACGTGAAGAGGTGCACGCGGTACCATGTCTCCGTCTCCATGCGTTTCCGCACCACGGTGCTGGTGAGCACGATCACCGCCAGGATCCCCAGGGCGACGATCCCCAGGAGCACGAAGACGCTGAAGCGGTCCGACAGGTCGATCGCGAGGGGGTTGCGGTCCATCGCCAGCAGGTAGTAGACGGTGATGAAGACGGGATGGAGCAGGAGCAGCACGCTCGCCCACGTCCCGAGGAACCGGTGGACCCGGTAGCCCCACAGGAGGTCGGGAAGCAGTTTCGCACTGATCGTCCGCACCCCCAGGACGAACTGCCACGTGAACAGGACGACGCCCGCGAGCGACCCGACCTTGGCGGCGGCCTTGGTAAGCAGGCGGGCGAGCGAGGGCTCGTTGTAGTCGACGAACGCCAGCGGGATCGCCGCCGTCAGGACGATGAACGCCAGCAGCAGCGCCTTGCGGATCCGCAACCAGTCGCGAACGGAGGATGCATGGGATGGCATTGTATGAACCGCCTTACGCCCGCGCCCGGCGCGAGCCCTTGGACGATTCTATGTTCGCCAATGGACTCGCACACCGGCGGCCGTCCCAGACCGGGTGCACGACCGTAGCAGCGCAGTGAACCCCGCCGTGGCGCCCGGCCAGAGGAAGGGGAGAGAAAGGGATTACACAGATTGATGGGATTCCACAGATGAGATTCTGTCCATCGGAGGTTGCCCCAAGGATGAGGACGCGTGGGGTACTCCCCATCTGTGTAATCCCTCAAATCTGCGTAATCCCCCTCTTTCCGGCCCCAGGGGGCGGACCACACGTTGCACGCAGGAACGATCGTGCACCCTCCCGGGCCTCGCGCGGACCGGCCGCGCCGGGGGTTGCGTTCTGCGGTGAATCGCCTATGATCGGCGGGGGGGGGCGATGGCTTCGGTTGGGAGTGTGCGATGCGGATCCTGGGGCTTGGTTGCGCCTTAGCGGCGAGTGTGGCGGTGTCGCTGATCGGCTGCCGAAGCGGCAAGCCGGGCGATGGGAAACTGGACCTCGCGCTGGCCGACCAGCGGACCACCCCGCGGGTCTTCGCCGCCGACGGGGCCCACGACTTCCACGTGGACATCACACGCCCACCGACCGCGGCGGCGCTGCTGAAACCGCAGGGCGTCCGCGCCCTGCTGGCGCACCTCGACGACACCACCCCGACCGCGACGGTCCTGCAGACCCCCGAAGGGCCGGTGACGGTTCCGCTGGGATACCTGTGCCTGGACCTGCTGCTGCAGGTCGCCACCGCAGACTCCCCCGTCTTCGCACACCCCAACGCCGCCGACGCCGCGCCCTGGCCCATCGTCGACGAACGCTTCTTCTTCCCGCCCGACGTGCTCACGCAGGAGGGCGGAGAGCAGCGGATGCGCGGCGTGCGGGCGGCGTGGGAGGAACTGGCGAAGCACCGGCCGGGGGTGGTCGGACTCCGCGAGTAGCCCGGGAGTGGAGCGTCCGCGCTGAGATGCAGCGCTGGTTTGGCGTGGCTGGGCCCGGCTTCGCCAAGGCTGCGCCGGGGCAAGCCCCTGCGCTTCGCAAGCCACGGCGCCCGGCCCCTATTGTCTCGAAACTCCCCACTTCCCCCCTAGCAGCCTGTTTACAAAGTCACACCATGCTTCCTGATGGAGCAGTAGAACAGGAGAGCAGGAGACCGCAGGCGTGTACCACGTTGGCTCTTCAGGAGTTCCATGGATGTCCTGAATCTACTGCTCACCTGTTCTTCTGCTCGCCTGCTCTAGCAGCCCGTTTCTAAACGGGCTGCTAGTCCCGAGTGCCTATTCCCTAGTGCCTCCCCCCGCGCTCGATCTCCTCGCGGCAGATCCGCACCCAGCGGCCGAGGCGCTTGGGGTCGCCGTTGAGCGTGTGCACGTCCTTCATGGCGAACTCGATCTCGCAGCCGCGGGCGGTGTCGAGGGTGTGGCGGATGTCGGCGCGGATGGCGGACTCGTCGAACCGCTCGGTGCTGATGAGCGTGGGCTTGGGCTTGCGGGCGTAGACGTAGCGGCGGCCCAGTTCGGCGGCCATGCGGGCCTCGTCGCACCAGGGCGAGATCGACACCGTCCGCAGGTTCGGGATCCGCTTGAGGACGTGCCAGCGGGAGTGGATCGGTTCGCAGCAGCCGTAGTACGTCAGGCCGTACTTCTCCATGATGGCCAACTGGTAGGGGAAGATGAACTCCTCGAAGAGTTCCGGTCCCACCCCGACGGTCTCCTGCGACTCGCTGAGGAGCCACAGGTCCTTCATGCGCACGGTTCCGGTGAAGTCGGGAGCGGGAAGCTCGCGGGTGTACCCCAGCCCCCCGGAACCGACGTAGTCGTTCTCGTTGTTGAGCGTGAGCAGGCCCTCGTCCTCGCACCACTGCGAGAAGGCCAGGTGCTGGTCGCGGAGGAAGCCCATCAGGCGGTGGAGGCCCTGGGGGTCGTCGTACATGAAGAGCATGAGCGGCTCGAGCCCGATCAGCCGGATCGCCGCCCACGTCAGGCCCTGCGTCCACCAGAAGGGCCCGCGGATGCGGACGTCGAGGATCCCGTCGTAGATCCCTGCGAGGTAGTCGCGTTCGGCGATCGTGCCCTCGCGGTCGACGGAGTAGGTCTGGGGCGTGAGCTTGTCGAAGTCGCGGGAGAGGTCCTTGAGGGGCGGGTCCCAGTGGATGGCGCCCAGTGTGCCCCCGTCGGTCTGGGGGATGTGCTTCTCCTCCTGCACTCCGTAGTTGCTGACGTTCACCTTCCAGCGGACGTTGAGGGTGGGTTCGAGAGTGGCGTCGTCGGCGATGTCGTGGAAGTGGTGCATGCGGGCGCGGAGCTGCCACTCCTGCCCGCGGGCCCACTCCTCCGTGCACTCCAGGGCCGGGACGGTCGGGCCCCACTCCTTCATGACGCCCCCGGGCTCGGCGAGGACCATGGGGCGCTCGCCCTGCAGGGCGTTGTGGAGATACCACAGGCGGCGGCGCTCGGTGTTGACGGGCGACTCGCACAGTTCGCGGTACTCCGTCGCCACGCGGCGGAGGATGTCGAGGTCGTTGGGCATGGTTCGGGCACTCCTTGTCGGTGAATGCTTCCTGCGCTGAACGCTTCAGAATATAGCGGGGAGGAACGCAGATGAACACAGATGAGAAGAGGCAGGGATGCAGGGGAGGGAATCAGGAACCGGGAACCAGGGACCGGGAACCAGGAACCAGGAACTGGGAACTGGGAACCAGGGACCGGGAACCGGGAACCGGGAACCAGGGACCGGGAACCAGGAACCAGGAACCAGGAACTGGGAACCAGGGACCGGGAACCGGGAACCAGGGACCGGGAACCGGGAACCGGGAATCGGAAACCAAGGCGCGTGGTTTAGCGGCGGGCGGCACGCCCGCCTTCGCCCGCGCAGCGGGCTCTCGCCTCCTGTCATCCGCGTTCATCTGCGTTCATCCCTGCCCATCCTCCGGCGGGGGGGCCGGGGAGATCTGGAACCCGGCGGAGGGCGGGCCGTAGGTGTGCGGGGCGGTGGGGAACCCGTTGTTCGGGGGATCGTCCAGGGCCTCGACGGGCAGTTCGGCGGCGGTGGCGCTGAAGGGTTCGGCGACGGCGGAGACGAGCGAGGGCTGGGGTTGCTCGGGGCGGTGGAGGAGGTCGATGCGTTCCCAGGCGCGGCTCTCGAAGCGCCAGGTCATCGCCACGCCCAGCAGGATGACGAAGAGCGACCCGGCGATCCACGGTCCGACGGGGCCCAGTTGCGGCAGGAGCAGGACGATGGCCGTCCCCATCCCGATGATGACGCCCCAACTGAGGAGGGCCGTCACGATCATCGGCCAGCGGGTGTCGCCCGCTCCGCGCAGGGCCCCCACGTAGACAATGCCGACCGCGTCGAAGAGTTGGAAGAACGCGGCGCAGATGAGGATGTACCCGCCCATCTGGATGATCTCGGCGGTGCGGACGGGGTCGGCCTCGATGAAGAATCCGATCAGTTCGTCGCGGAACAGCAGCATGAGCACCCCGCACACGCCCATGTACGCCATCGCCAGCAGCAGCCCGGCGTGGGTGCGGTGGGCGGCGAGGTCTTTGCGCCCCTCCCCGATGTACTTGCCCACCAGGCTCGTCGTCGCAATGCCGATTCCCACCGCGGGCATGAACGACAGCGAGATGTAGCGGATGGTGGCCGTGTGCGCCGCCAGCGCGTCCTCCCCGAAGAATCGGCCGATGAGCACGGTGGTGAGCAGCCCCCAACTGATCATGTCGTTGACGAACTGCACCCCGGCGGGCCAGCCCACGCGGATGATGTCCCGGCACTGCCCCCAGCTTGCCTGCCAGCGGCGGGTGGCGAAGAGGCGGTGGAAGGGCGGGGAGACGAACACGCCCCCGAGGATGAGCAGTTGCAGGCCCGCCCCGGCGACGGTGCCGATGGCCGCCCCCTCCAGCCCCATCGCCGGGAACCCGAACTTCCCGAAGATCAGCACCCAGTTGCATAGGACGTTGAAGGCGTTGGCGACCACGGACGCGACGATCACCACGACCGGGCGATGCACCCCGTAGAAGAACCGCTCGAGCCCGACGGCCGACTGCGTGATGAACATCCCGGCGATCATGTAGCGGAAGTACATGGCCTCCAGGACCTGCAGGTCCGGGGCATGGCCGATCAGGGCGAACAGCGGGCGGGCGAAGACGAGCAGGGGCAGCCCGAACGACGACAGCAGCAGCCCCAGCGCCAGGCCCGATCGCGCGTACTGCCCGCACAGATCGTGCCGCTTCGCCCCGTAGTTCTGGGCGACGTACGTGTTGACGGCCGACAGGGTCCCCAGGACGAAGCTCTCGTACACGAAGGCGGTCATGCCCCCGGCGAGTTGGGCGCTGAGGGGCTCGGGCCCGACGCGCGAGACCATCCACCCGTCGACGAATCGCATGATCCCCACGTTGAGCATGCTCAGGCTGGCGGGCCAGGCGAGGCGAAGCACCTCCCCCAGTCCCCAGAGCGGCTTGTCGTTCTGCTGCAGGGTCACGCGACCTCCGTGTCTCGCCTCGCGCGGGCCCATCCAAGGCGCCACGCGCAAGCGGATACCGCCATGATAGCGGCCCCGCCAGGCGTCCGCCACCGTCCGCGCAACACCGTCCTGCGACGGGGCGTGGCCGGTTTTCGATGGGGCCCCGGCGAGTCCTCGCACCCGCTGGATGCACCCCAAATCCGAAACCCGAAATCCGAAACTCGAAACAAATCCGAAGCACGAAATCCAAATGACAGAAACGGGCTCCGGGAGGTCACAACTGGAGAGAGTCGCTGACGCTTTGTCCGGAGCTTCCGTGTTTGGGATTTCGGTCCTTTGGGTTTTCGATCTGTTTCGGATTTCGTGCTTCGGATTTGGGGTTTCCAGAGGCGAGGGCGCTGGGGCGGCGGGGCGATCCTGCCTCGCACCGGGCCCTACCGGTTTTCGGCCACGCCCGTGCGACGAAGGAAACGCCCATCCCCCGGGAGGAGGCGATCCCCCCCGATTGGGCTCGTTGGCAAAAGAAGGGGGCCCCGGCGGTGCGTGCTCCGCCGAGGCCCTGGGAGGGAGAAGGCTTTGTCAGTACTCCCCGATCCGTCACTCTCTCTCGCCGGCCGGGCCGCGGAGGCCCGGGTCACTCTTGGTTCGTTTCGCCGTCACGCCCCCGTCGGCCGCCGGACTCGCCGCCGCGCCAGCAGCACTGCCCCGCTCGCCAGCAGCAGGGCGAGTGCGGGCTCCGGCACGTCGGACGAGCCCCCCCCGCCCCCGCCGCTCCCGCCCTCGCTCGCCGCCAGGATCACCTCGCTGTAATCGCCCAGCGAGATGTCCCCCGTCGCCGTCATCCGCCCCTGCAGGCGGACGTTGTGGCCCACCCGCAGGTTGCCGTTGTACGTGTTGATCGTCGCCTCCAGCGACGAGCCGTTCCCGATCCACACGCCCTGCGAACTGTACGTGTTGATCACGAACTCCCCGTCCCCGACCACGTGCAGATCAAAGTTGTTGCCCGTGCCCCAGGAGTTCGCGTTGACCGTCACGTCGCCCCCCGTCGTGTCCACCGTCACCGTTCCCTCGTTGCCGATCCAGAGGTCGTGCAGGTCGTACACGCCCGCCGACAGCGTGATCTGGGCCTGGTTGCCCACGCCCAGGTCGCGGTACGCGCCCGGGAGGAGGGCCTCGGCGGAATTGTTGCCCAGCCACAGGCTCTGCGACCCGTTGCTGTGCGCCCCCCCGGAGGGGACCTCCGTCAGGTGCAGCGTGTCCACCAGCACCGGCTCCGGGGCGGTGGAGCCCTCGATCGTCACCCCGCGGTCCACGCGCAGCGAACGCCCCACCCCGGGGCTCGCATCGCCCTGCACCGTCGAATCGCGGCCGATCCAGAGGTCCCCATTGCCCAACAGGCTGCCCTGGACGTTCGCGTTGCGGTCGATGTCGAGCGAGCCCGAGGCGGAGAGCACGTCGCCCTGGATGGACGCGTTGCACCCGAAGTACACGCTGTCGGCCGACCACGTCCCGCCGGTGAAGTTCAGGTTCTGATCCACGCTCGAGGCCCCGGCGGCGTGGACGCGGCCGGTGACGGAGGAGTCCTTCCCGATCCACAGTGCCCCGCCCGAGTAGACGGACTGGACGGAGGCGTTCTTGTCGATGCTGACGGATTCGTGGGCCCCGACATCGCCGAGGATGGCGGCGTTCTTGCCCAGGTAGAGGCGCCCCCCTGCGTGGAGGACGAGGCTTTCGGGCTCGGGGGCCAGGATGCCCCCGAGGGCCGGTGCGGCCAGCAGCAGGCTGGCCAGCACGAGGGCCCAGCGGGCCTGCGGAGTCAAGCGGCGGTCGTTCACGGTTCTCCCTCACGATGGTGGATGCGATAGCGATGCGGCATCATCCCCCGCGTCCTGGGGGCGTGCGAGCACAGGGAAGTTAGGATCCGTGTTCGGCCGGGGGCGAATGCGACGGCGAAAAAAAAGCAGGCGCCCCGGGAAGCCGGGGCGCCTGCGGAAGGGTCGGTCGTGCTCTGCCCGCGGGTCGAACCGGGGGCAGGCGGTGTGGAGGCTTACAGGTCGAGCGGGGAGACGTAGTCGCCCTTCTTCGCCCGCAGGGCCTCGAGGCGCTGACGCTGGGCGTCGAGGGCCTCGAAGATCACCGCCGGGGCGTCCTCGACGTCCTTGCGGTAGATTCTCTCGATGCGCTCGATCTTGGCGAGCAGTTCGGGGATGCGGATGGTGAACTGCTGGACGTACGCCTCCAGCGTGTAGTCCTTCTTGAGGACCTGCTTGAAGAGGCGCTGAAGGTCCTCGTACTTCGGGAGCAGGCCGGTCGGGCCCTCGATGACGCCCGCCTCGCCGTGGACGCGGAGTTCCATCCACTTGACCCAGACGGCCTTGTCGAGCTTGCCGTTGAGGAACTTGCCCTCGGGGCCCTTGATGAAGTAGTTGGTCCCGAAGATCTTCGGGGCGCTGTCGCCGACCCGGGGCCCGAAGTCCAGGTTGTTCTGAACGTACTTGCCCAGGGGGATAGCGACGAACTGCATGATGCTCATGAGGTCGAACTTCCGCACCCCGACCTGTCCGACGGTGGCGGCGGTGGTTTCGCTCTCGAGCGACGCGCCCATCGTCACGATCCCGTGCACCCAGTCGAAGCTCTCGGTGACGGGGACGGTGGTGTCGCTGTCACGCCCGCCGTACAGGATCCCGCCGAGCTCGACGCCCTGGGGGGCGTCCCAGTTCGGGTCGAGGTTGGCGAGGTCCTTGAGGCGGACGGTGTAGCGGGCGTTGGGGTGCGAGGGGGGGATCTCCTCGCCCGCACTGTCGATCATGCCGATGTGCCAGTCGCCCGCGAAGTTCTGGCCCTCGTGGGGCAGGTCCTTGCCCATGCCCACCCAGTAGGGGTCCCCGTCCTTGACGAGGACGTTCCCGAAGATGACCTCGCCCGGGCGCGTGAGGACCTCGTAGATGACCGGGTCGTCGTCGCCGTTGACGTCGCGGACGATCCCGAAGATGCCCGCTTCGATGTTCACGCAGCGCATCTTGCCGTCGATGATGCGGAGGTAGGCGAGGTCGTCCCCGACGATGGTCTCGCCCGGGATCATCGCGGTGGAGGTCTTCCCGCAGGCGGAGGGGAAGGCCCCGGCGAAGTAGGTGACGCGGTCGCTGGGCCCGTGGACGCCCATGACGAACATGTGCTCCGCCAGCCAGCCCTCGCGGTCGGCCTTGCGGATGGCGAGGCGGAGGGCGAGCTTCTTGAGCCCCACGGTGTTGCCCGCGTACTGCGTGTTGACGGAGAGGACCATGTCCTCGGTGATGTCGATGTAGATCCGCTTGTGGTCGGGGTCGCTGGAGGTCATGCGCTCATCGACCGGGCCCGTCCCGTGCAGGAAGCGGAAGAAGTCCCCGCTGCCCCCGAGCGTCTTGAACTGCTCGTACCCCGGACGGTACAGCATGTCCTCGTTGTGGGCGACGTAGGCGCTGTCGGTGATCTGGGCGCACTGGATGCTGAAGGGGCTGTTCAGCGGGCCCAGGGAGTAGAAGCGGACGAGCATCGTCCGCCCGGCCATCGCACCGCGGAAGTACCCGCGGATCTCGTTGAGGCCCTCCTCGCGGTCGATCGAGTTCAGCCGCTTGCCCAGCGTGACGCCTTGGGGCAGCAGGTACTTGGTGACCTCGGTGTCGCGGCCCTGGTCGTTGACCTTGGCGGAGCGGAACCCGTCGAAGTGGGCGGTGTGCCCCTTCATGTTGAGGGGGAGTTCCTCGCGGCCGTCGAGGGCCATCTGCCGCATGCGGGCGATGTCGGCGGAGGAGTCGTCGCAGACGATCACCGCGTCGGGCGTGCAGAGCTGGACCGCGTCGACGACGAAGGCGTGCAACTTCTCGTTGTCCAGGGCCTCGAGCTTGCGGAAGCTGTCGGGGTCCATCTTGGGCTTGAGGATGTTGCTGTACTGGTCCTTCATAGGGAGTTCTCTCTCGCTCTTTCTGTTAGGGGTTTCCGTCCTTTGAGTGTCCGAGGCGCCGTCAGCCGACAGTTCGACCCGCACAATCACTTACGGCGGGGGAACGGAGCGATCCGGAGACAGCGTACTCGACCGGGAATCCTCTGATTCGGCCGGGTACTTATAGGGGATCCCGGGACCGGTGTCAAGCGGATCTGAACGAAGTGTGGGGAAGATGGGAGGGGCGCAGACGGTCCGGGCGATCCCGCCGACGCAGTCGGTGGGCTTAGCAGCCCGTTTAGAAACGGGCTGCTAGAGCAGGCGAGCAGGAGAACAGGTGAGCAGTAGATTCAAGACATCCATGGAA
>JAWLCQ010000120.1:0-15419 GCA_041687095.1 Phycisphaerae bacterium
ATGGCGATCAATCCCTGTCCAGTTGCGGACGGTTCTTGTGCCCGCAGGGAACGCACTTGTCCCCGAAGTACTGCATCACGTGCTCCACGCTGCCCTTGTCCACGACCTTCCCGCAGCAGATCAGGAAGGCGTGCTCGGCCCAGCGGAGGACCTCCATCGAGTGCGTGATGAGCAGCACCGTCGAGCCCGCCTCCTTGAGGACGGCGATGGCGTCGTGGATGCGGTGGAGGCTCTCGACGTCGATCCCGCTGTCGGGCTCGTCCATCAGCACCAGCCGCGGCCGCATCGCCAGGATGCTCGCCAGCTCGACCTTCTTCCGCTCCCCGCCGCTGAGCGTCTTGTCCACGGACCGCGCGGCGTAGTGGAGGGGGGAGAGCCCGGCCTTGGCGAGGCAGGCGTTGACGGCCTCGTCGCTCTTGTCCGAGGCCCCGGCCTGGACGAATTTGCGCACGCTGAGGCCCTCGAAGCGGGCGGGCTCCTGCCACCCCAGCGTCATCCCCAGGCGGGCCCGCTGGTCGGTGGACAGCTCCCGCAGCGACTGGCCCGCGAAGACCATCTCGCCCTCGTAGTGGCGGTAGCCCTCCAGGCCCATGATGGTATACGCCAGCGTGGACTTGCCCGCCCCGTTGGGGCCCACGAGCGCGTGCACGTGCCCCTCCCACAGGTCCAGCGTCAGCCCATCCAGGATGGACTTCTCATTGACCTGCAGCCGCAGGTCCTGAATCTCCAGCAGTCCCATAGTTGCACCTCGGTCCCCGCCCGGTAGGGCGGCAGCCCTACAGTGTAGCCTGCGCGGGCGTTGGGGGCACGGGAAACCACGGGAGGGGCGGGGGATTTCGGATTTGGGATCCCGGGAATCCGAAATCCGAAGCGCGAGCGTTGGGGGTCTCCTGACCCCCAACGTCCCGGAACGAGCGAAACGTCTCCGCGATAGCGATATGGCGGCGCTTCGGTCGCGGCGGCCGCCGCCGCGAAGGGGGCGCTCCAACGACGCTGCCGCGGAAGCGTCCCTCGCGTCTCCCGGACGCCGGGGGTCAGGAGACCCCCGGCGCAGACGCGCGGGGCAGGTCAGGAGACCCCCGGCGCAGGCGCATGAAGGAGTCTCTCTCTCTCTCTCTCTCCTCCGCGTCTCTGCGGCCCATTCTTCGGACATCCCACACCGCCGTCCGCAACCCAAATCCTCCTCCCCCTCTTCCCCTCGCAACCGCGCCCCGCTACCCTGTCCGCTGATTCGCCAAAGGAGATCCGCATGCTGCCCCTCGACCACCCGCTTCGCCGCGCCCAGTGGATCTGGCCGACGCCCGACCACGAACTGCACAACCAGTACGCCCAGTTTCGCTACGACTTCAAGCTGCCCACCGTGCCCGACACCGCCCCGCTGTTCATCACGGCCGACCAGCAGTACATGCTCTACGTCAACGGGCACTACGCCGGGCGCGGGCCCGCGCGGGGATACCAGGCGAACTGGCCCTTCGACGAGATCGACGTCGCCCCGCTCCTCCGCCCGGGGCACAACTGGCTGAGCGTGATCGCCTACAACGCGGGGATCAGCACGTTCCAGTACATCCATCAGCGGGCGGCCGGTCTGCTGGTGGGGGCGACGTGGGGGGACGTCGAGATCGCCACGGGCCCGCAATGGATCATGCGGGCGGACCCCGCGCACGTGCGCTACACCGCCCGCCTGAGCATGCAGATCAACTTCCAGGAGCAGCTCGACGCCCGCCTCGACGACCGCGCGTGGATCACCTCCGCCCGCTCCCCGCTGGGCGGGAAGTGGGGGGGGTACGACGATCCCGTCACCGCCAACGCCCCCACCGGGGCGACGACGGGCGGATGGGTCCAGGCCCACAGCCACCGCCGCGGCTACGGGGTCATGCCCTGGCACTCGGTCGAGCCGCGCGGTCTGCCCAACCTGACCGGGGAGGTGCGCCCCTATGCCCGCACCGTCCTGTCCGCCACCGGGCCCGCCGCCCCGGACTGGCCCACGTGGGAGAACGTCGCCCACGGGTTCCACGGGGAACTGGGCCCGCTGACGTGGGCCGACGCCCCCCAGGGCCGCAAGGTCAAGGACGGGCTGGCCTTCACGCTCCCCGCGAGCGGGAAGGGGAAGCTGTCGGCGGTGCTGCTCGACATGGGCCGCCCCGTCATCGGGACGCTGCTGCTCGATGCGCGGGGGGCCCGGGGCGGGGAGGCGCTGGACGTGTACTTCACCGAGGCGCAGCACCCCGACGGGACGCCTGTCGTGACCGCCCCGGGGCAGGCGTGCTGCGCGTCGATGGCCGCCCGCGTGGTGCTCCGCGAGGGGCGGACGCGGTGCGAGCTGTTCCAGGGGATCGGGCACCGCTTCGTGGTCGCCATCGTCCGCGGCGCCACGGCCGACCTCCGCCTCACGCTCGCCCTTCGCCACAGCGTCTACCCGCTGGACCTCCGCGGGTCGTTCGAGTGCGACGACGCGGTGCTCAACGACGTCCACCGCATCAGCGTGCAGACGCAGCAGGTGTGCGCCCTGGACAGCTACGTGGATACCCCGTGGCGGGAGCAGGCGCAGTGGTGGGGCGACGCGCGGGTGCAGGCGTGGAACACCTTCCACCTATCGGCCGATGCGAGGCTGCTGGCGCGCGGGATCCGCTCGGTGGGGCAGCAGGAGGTCCCCAACGGGCTGACCTACGGGCACGCCCCGACCATCGCCCATACGTGCATCCTCCCGGACTTCACCCTCACGTGGCTGCTGACGCTGTGGGACCACTACTGGCAGACGGGGGAGACGGAGCTGTTCCGCGAGCAGTGGCCCCGGGCGCAGCGGGCCCTGGGCTACTTCGCCACCGAGGGCCGGGGCGACAGCGGGCTGCTGGTGTACGACCGGCGGTACTGGCTGTTCCTCGACTGGACGAACATCCACAAGGAAGGCGCCCCGGCCCTGCTGAACCTGTGGTATCTGCTGGCGCTCGACAAACTCTCGACGCTCGCCGAAGCGGCCGGGATGAAAGCCGCGAGCCGACAACTCGCCAGTCTCGCCCGTCGGCAGAAGGCGGCCGTGCGGGAGGCGTTCTGGGACGCCGCAGCCGGCCTGTTCCGCGACGGGCTCACCTGGGAGGGCAAGCCCGTGGACGTGCACTCGGTGCACACGCAGACGCTGGCGATCCTGTGCGGGCTGCGGGCGGGCGACTGGGATTCGTTGGTGGAGAAGCGCATCCTTCCGTACCTCCGCGACGAGGAGATCCCCGGCGCCAAACCCAGCAGTTACTGGGTGACGTACGTGTACGAGGTCGCCCGCTCGCTGGGGCACGGGGGCGAGGCTCTCGCGCACCTGCGCAGGCACTGGGAACCGATGATCCCCTTCGAGGGCACGTGGGAGACGTTCGGGGGGGCGATCGGGACGGGCGGGTCGTGCACGCACGCATGGGCGGCCCATCCGATCTACCACCTCGCGGGCGAGTTGGGGGGCGTGGTGCAGACCGACGTCGCCTGGCGGAGCGTGCGCTTCCGCCCGCGGCTGGACTTCGCGGCCGTCGGGAAGGCGGACGTCGTGTTCCCCACACCGCAGGGCGACATCCGCTCGTCCTGGCAGCGCGACGGGGCGCGGGCGAAGGGCGTGCTGTCGCTGCCCAAGGGCGTGATCGCGAGCGTGGAACTGCCGGGCCAGAAACCCCGCACGCTGGCACATCGCGTGGAGTGGGAGGCGGGTCTGTAGCCGTTCTCCCGCGGAGGGAATGTACCCCTCTCTCCCCTCGGGGAGGCGCAACTCCTCTCCCCGCGGGGGGGCGTAGCCCCTCTCTCCCCGGGGAGGCATAACCCCTCTCCCCTCGGGGAGAGGTCCCCGAGCGCAGCGAGGGGGGTGAGGGGGCGCCTCCCGACCAGCACGCGTATGAACTCGCACGAGACAATGCCCACGGGACAAGCCCCGACAGGGCGGTCCCGTGGGATGGTTACGCCGATTTCTGCGCCTTCCCCGCTCTTTGCTGTTCATACCCCTTCACCCGTTCCGGGTGTTGACGTTCGATGCTCTTTGCCCACTCGAACAGCCGGTGGGCATCCTGTCCGCATTCCTCGAAGATCTCTCGTCGCGCTCTGCGCACGCGCTCGACCAGCGGATCCTGCTCAGGCATGGTCGTTCTCCTCCCGCAGCAACAGGTCGGGGGTCGTGATGAGCGGAACGTGCAGGCCCAACTCGCCATTTACTACCTTGATATGCTGCACTTTGTTTGCATTCGCCAGATGACGGCAGTTCCAGGTGAGGATGAAGTCGACGGCATAGTAGGAGGCGATGGCCAAGTGGTATGCGTCCCCGAGATCGCCGGCGGGCATTACGCTTCTGGCGACGTAGACCCGGGCGATATCCTCGATCTCGGGGATGACCTCCAGCACGTCGAGGCCTTGGACCATCGTCTGGATCTTGTCCTTGCCTGGGTAGTCGCCTTGCGCGAGTTCGCCCACGACGAACGCCGAGATCTGGAGGTCGTAGAGCGGCGCCTCTTCCTCCCACCACCGCCGCGTGCTCTCCCTGCGCGCAATGGATCTGGCGTCCTCACGGATGTCGTGGTACGCGCTTGGGATCGTCGTCTCGATGTAAACGGACCGTCGCATACCCTTAAGCGTATGAACTGAGCGCCTTGCCCGTCAAGCTGGCCTACTCCCACTCGATCGTCGCCGGGGGTTTGGACGAGATGTCGTACACCACGCGGTTGACGCCCCGGACCTCGTTGATGATCCGGTTGGAGATGCTCGCCAGGATCTCGTAGGGGATGCGGGACCAGTCGGCGGTCATGAAGTCGCTGGTGTCCACGGAGCGCACGGCCACCACGTTCTCGTACGTTCGCCCGTCGCCCATCACGCCCACCGACTGCACGGGCAGCAGGACGGCGAAGGTCTGGGAGGTTTTGCGGTAGAGCCCGGCGGCGGTGATTTCCTCGATCACGATGTTGTCGGCCTGGCGGAGGACTTCGAGGGCCTCGCGGCTGATGGGGCCCAGGACGCGCACGGCGAGGCCGGGGCCCGGGAACGGGTGCCGCCAGACGATGACCTCGGGCAGGCCCAGGAGGCGGCCGACCTCGCGGACCTCGTCCTTGAACAGGTCGCGGAGCGGCTCGATGAGGTCGAAGCCCAGTTCGGCGGGCAGGCCCCCGACGTTGTGGTGGAGCTTGATGTTGGCGGCCTGCCCGGCGAGGGAGTGCCCGGACTCGATCACGTCGGGGTACAGCGTGCCCTGGGCGAGGAAGCGGGCGTTGGGGATGGAGCGGGCGGCGTCCTTGAAGGAGTCGATGAACGTGTGCCCGATGATCCGCCGCTTCTGCTGTGGGTCCGTCACGCCCTCGAGGTTGCCCAGGAAGCGGTCGGCGGCGTCGACGACCACGAGGTTCGTGCGGAAGTGCTCGGTGAAGGTGTCGCGGACGAGTTCCGCCTCGTTCATGCGGAGCAGTCCGTTGTCCACGAAGATGCACACCAGCCGCTCCCCGATCGCCCGGTGGAGGAGGGCGGCGACGACGGAGGAGTCCACGCCCCCGCTGAGCCCGCAGATCACCCGCTCGTCGGGGCCTACCTGCGCCTGCACGGCGGCGATGGCCGTCTCGATGAACGACGCCATCGTCCAGTCGCCCCGGCAGCCGCAGATCTCGTAGAGGAAGTTCGAGAAGATCTCCGTCCCGTGGGGCGTGTGGGTGACCTCGGGGTGGAACTGCACCCCGAAGAACTTCCGCCGCCGGTGCCGCACCGCCGCGTACGGGCAGGTGGCGGTGGCGGCGAGGGGGACGAAGTCCTCGCTCAACGCCTGCACCTGGTCCCCATGCGACATCCAGACGGAGGTCTGGCGGGGGACCTTGCGGAGCAGGTCGCCCGGGTCGGTGATGGTGAGCGTCGCGCGGCCGAACTCGCGGGCGTGGGCGGGGCGGATGTCCGCTCCGAGGATCTGGCAGGCGATCTGCATCCCGTAGCAGATCCCCAGGACGGGCACGCCCAGCTCGAGCATGCGCGGGTCGCAGCGGGGGGCGTTGGGCTCGTAGACGCTGGAGGGCCCGCCGGTGAAGATCAGGCCCTTGACGTTGAGGTGGGCGATCTCCTCGGGGCGGATGTCCGGGCGGGCGAGCACGCTGTAGACCCCGTTCTCGCGGACGCGCCGCGCGATGAGTTGAGCGTACTGCGAACCGAAATCCAGAATCACGATCGTCTCGGGCGATCCCGATGTTGCGGTCATGGCGGCTCCTGCGGGGGTTGGCTCCCGGCAAATTCGCTGGCGCCCGGAACGCGAAGATCGCAGAGGGGGCAGGACGGCCGTCCCGCTCTGCGATCTCCACGCCCTGGGGGTGCAGTCGGTTCTCTCGATCTCACAGTCCCGGAATGTTCAGGCCCTCGGGCAGTCCCCGGGTCGCGAGGTGGTCCATTTGGGCGGCGACCCAGTCTTCGAGGATCGCCCAGCGGAGGACGTCCGAGGGCCCGGGGACGAGGAACTTCTTGGGGCCCGCGGCGGCGGTGTAGACGGCCTCGGCGTGGGTGACGGGGGAGGAGGCGTCCAGCAGCCCGTGGAGGATCACCATCGGCGCCTGCACCTGCATCGCCGCCTTCACCGTCGAGGTGTCCGCGGGGTCGAAGTCGCCCATCTCGGCCGCGGCCTCCAGCGTCGCCTGGAAGTCCTCGGGGGAGAGCATGACGTAGCGGTAGCGGGCGTAGTGGGGGAAGTCCATGTAGGGCGAAACGGCGAGGAGGCCCTTCACCCGCTCGTCCATCGCCGCGTACTGGATCCCCGCCGCCGCCCCGAGGTTCACCCCGAACACGTACACGTCCGGGTGCACCCCGTTGGGGACGATCAGGGCGTCCAGGACGGCCTTGAGGTCATGCTTCTCCTTGGCCCCGTAGGTGACGAACGCTCCTCCGCTGCGGCCGTGGGCGCGGAGGTCGGGCAGGACGACGTCATAGCCCTTCTTCGCCAGCCGTTCGGCGGCCCCGAGGATGGGGAAACTGGCCTTGTTCTGGTCGTGGGCGTGGAGGAGGAGCATGGTGGCCTTGGCCTGGGCCGGGGCGCCGTCCTCCCCGCGGGCGCGGATGACCCAGACGTCGATGGGGGTGTCCTCAGCGCCTTGGATGACGCGGTGGGCGGTGATCCGCCGCTTGTCGACCATCTCCTCCCCGGTCGGATAGAAGCGGATCGCCAGGATGCCGCGATCCTCGCTCTTGGCGACCAGGTCCCTGGCGTACTGCTCGGTCTGGCAGCCGACGGCGGCGAAGAGCCCCACGCACGCGCAGACGCCCCAGACCACTTTCGTCGCACTCGCCCGTATCGTGTGCATTGCGTCACTCCATCGACTGGTCCGCCGGCCCCGCGCCGCGGCCACCGCCCGTGGGGGGCGAGACCAGAGCGAAAGTGTAGCAGAAACCGCCCCGGCTGCAACCATTCCCGCGGCGGAAACGCAACGGAGCGCAACGGCGGAGAGGGCCTCTGAAGACTGGTCCGCAGAGCCGCCCCTCCTGCGACGGGGCGCAGGCGACCCTCGGCGCAGGAGGTGGGGGCGCAGGAGACCCTCGGCGCAGGAGGCGGGACGCCCCGCGCGCAAGCGACGCCTCAAGCGCGAGCAAGGCTCCAAGCGCGAGCGTTGGGGGTCTCCTGACCCCCAACGTCCTGGAAGGCCAACGAGCGCTTCCGCGCCAGCGTTATGGCGGCGCATCGATCGCGGCGGTCCCCGCCGCGAAGGGGGCGCTCCAACGACGCTACCGCGGAGGCGCCCCTCGCCCCTCCCGGACGCCGGGGGTCAGGAGACCCCCGTCGCAGGAGGTGGTGGCGCAGGAGGCGGGACGCCCCGCGCAAGCGACGCCTCAATCGCGAGCAAGGCTCCAAGCGCGAGCGTTGGGGGTCTCCTGACCCCCAACGTCCTGGAACGTCCAGAGCGCTTCCGCGCCAGCGTTATGGCGGCGCTTCGGTCGCGGCGGCCCTTCGACAGGCTCAGGGCCAAGCCCCCGCCGCGATGGGGGCGCTCCAACGGCGCTGGCGCGGAGGCATCCCTCGCCCCTCCCGGACGCCGGGGGTCAGGAGACCCCCGTCGCAGGAGGTGGGGGCGCAGGCGACGCCCGGCGCAGGAGGTACGCCTCTGCAGCCCAGTCCGCAGGCGCCGCCGCACCTACAGGGCGTCGAGCGGTGTGCGGAGGACCTCGACGGCCTCTTTGCGGCGGGAGACGATGACGTACAGGTGCCCCTCGTGCAGCATCGTGTGCGGGTAGCCGTAGTTCCCGCCCTTCGCCCGCCCCTCCCGCCGCTTCTGGTAGTCCTCGTCCGCCAGGACGTAGTGCGTGTCGAACCGCACCCCGTCCTTCGAGAGGCTCAGCACCAGCGGGCAGCGGGTCCAGCGCGGCTCGGGGTCGGGGCACCCGACGTAGTAGAACCGCCCGTCCGGCAGGCGCCCGAAGTGGAACTTCGTCGCGTTGTCCGTGAACTCCGTGAGCACCGGGGGCGACCACGTCGTCCCGTCGTCCGTGCTCTCCGTCACCGCCAGCCGCTCGGTGTTCGTCCGCAGCAGCATGTGCAGGACCCCGTCGTCGGTCTGGTAGAACGACCCCTCGCAGACGGGCACGTCCCAGCCCGCCTGCCGCTGCACCTCCCAGAACGACTCGGAGTCATCCACGATTCCGTCGGCCATCGCGGGCGGGTACACCCCCGTCTCCGTCCAGCCCGACAGCCCGGTGGGCACGTCGCTGTAGGGGAAGGAGATGTTCCCGCTGAGGATCAGGCGGCCGCTCGTGGTGGGCTGGGGGGGGTGGTTGGGGACGATCCGCACGCCCATGGACCGCGGATCGCTCCAGGCGTCGCCGTCCTCCGTCGTCATCGCGCGGAGGAGGGTATCCTGGTGCCCGCGGTCCCCGTCGAGCTTCCGCTCCCCGTTGTCGTCGATCGCCTCGGGGGTGTACTCGTACTGCCCGAAGTAGGCCACGAGCGTTCCGGCGTGCTCGTGGAACCCCCCCGCCGTCAGGACCAGCTCGGAATGCTTCCCGCGCAGCGGGCCCACGAGCGGGGCGGGCGGGGCCCAGTCGTCGAACCGCTCGGCGGTGGTGATGAGGACCCGCTGCCCGGGGGCGTCCTCGTCCCGTCGACCGCTGGACCACATGGCGTAGAAGCGGCCGCGGAAGAACATGAGGGAGGGGTGGTGGGAGTAGGTCCACTCGGTCTCGGGGGCGTGGAGCATCACCCGCTGCACGGGTGCGCGGGGGCGTGGGCCCTCGGGGTCGAAGTCGTTCGTAATCGGTGATGTCAAGACAGCATCCTCCGGAGGTGCGTTCCGGTGGAGTATCTATACGCATTGCGGGGCGGAATGCAACCCTGGATTCAGCGGGATGCAGCGGGGAGGAACGCGGAGGGGACGAGGCACTGGGGACTAGGCACTAGGGACTAGGCACTAGGGACTAGGGAAGAGGCAAGGGGCGAGAGGCGAGAGGGTAGGGGTTGGAGGTAAGAGTGCCGAGGTTCGCTGGCCTCGTCCGCCGCGGGTCTCCTGACCTGGTTGTTCTACACCTCTCGGGCCTTGCGGGGCGGCAGGGACGGGTTTCCAGGCGTCCCGACAGGGACGCGTCTCCGTGCGTCCCGGCAGGGACGCTGTGACAATAGCCCAGCAGTTCACTGCTGGGACCCGGGCCCCATTCCCCTTCCTTTTCTTCTTCTTCTTCTTCTCAAGCGCCCCTCCCGGGGCTTGGAATCCCGCGCGACCGCTCACCCAGCACTCCAACCTCTACCCTCTCACCTCTTGCCTCTTCCCTAGTCCCTAGTGCCTTCCTCCTCCTCACGTCCGCTTGAATTGCTTCTCCAGGTCGCGGAGGGAGAGCTTGAGCGTCGTGGGGCGTCCGTGGGGGCAGGAGGCGCCCTTGTCCAGGCCGTGGCGGGCGGCGAGGAGTTGGTCGATCTCGGCGGGGCTCAGGGCGTCGCCCGCCTTGACGGCCGCCTTGCAGGAGAGCATCGCCAGCAGGGCCTCCAGCAGCCGTTCCCCGTCGGCGGTCTCGTCGTCGGAGAGGGTGTCGATGGCCTCGCGGAGGAAGGCGGCCGGGGCGACCCGCCGCTGCACCAGCAGGGCCGGGAACCGATGGACCGCGAGTGTTCCGGGCCCGAAGCTTTCGACCTCGATCCCGACGCGGTCGAGCATCTCGGTGCGGGAGAGGAGCAGGTCGGCCTCGCGGGGCGTGACGCGGACGGTCTCGGGGATCAGCAGCCGCTGGGCGGGGAGTTTGCCATCGGCGAGGCGGCGTTTGAACTCGTTGTAGAGGATCCGCTCGTGCAGGGCGTGCTGGTCGATGATGATCATCCCGTCGTCGGTCTGGGCGACGAGGTAGGTGTCGTGCACCTGCAGCACCCGGGGGGGTTCGCGGGTGGGCGGGGGCGTGACGGTCCAGGCGTGCTTCGGGAGGTCGGGGACGGCGAACGGGGCGGGGGGGTAGGGCGGCGGGGGAGTCCGCTCGGCCGCGTCGGCGGCGCTGGGGTTCGCGTTTTCGTTCTGGGCCTCCCCGGGCGCGATCAGTTCGCCCGTCTCCGCGTCGATGCTGCCTTCCCACGCGGGCGTGGGCGCACCGATCGGGGGCAGGGAGAACGGCGGGCGGGGGGGCGAGATCGGGTGCGCCCCCGCGTGCCGGGGGTCCCGCCGCTCGGGGCCGTCGCCCATCGGCGTCGGCTCGCGGTGGCCGCGGACGGATTCGGGGAAGCTCAGTCGCGGCTGCGTGGGGGGCTGGGATTTGAAGAAGTCCGCCATCGCCTCCCGCAGCCCCTGCCGCCGCGTCTCCTCCTCCGGGCTCGCCGTCCGCTCCTCGCCGGAGAACTCGGGGAACTCCGCCCCGTCGAGGCTCGTCGCGGGCGTGAGGTTCGCGTGGTTCAGCGTGTCCTTCAGCGCCGCCAGCAACTCCCCGTGCACCGCGCTTCCGTCGCGGAAGCGGACCTCGATCTTCGTCGGGTGCACGTTCACGTCCACGTCGGCGGGGGGGACGTCGAGGAACAGGAACGCCACCGGGTACCGCGACGGGTCGATCCGCCCGCGGTACGCCTCGCGGAGGGCGTGCGACAGCAGGCGGTCGCGGATGTACCGCCCGTTGAGGAACAGGTACTGCCACTTCGCCGAGCCCCGCCCCGCCGACGGGGGGGCGACGATCCCCGCGACCTGCACCGCCCCTCCGCGCGGGCGGACGGGCAGGAGGGCGTCGGCGAGTTCGTGCCCGAACAGGTCCGCCACGCGGGCGCTGGTGCTCGCGACGGCGGGGAGGTTCTGGATCTCGCGGCCGTTGTGGGTGAGCGTGAAGGCCACGTGGGGGCGGGGCAGGGCGAGGCGGGCGAGTTGCTCGGTGATGTGCCCGATCTCGGTGTTGGCGGTGCGGAGGAATTTGCGGCGGGCGGGGGTGTTGAAGAACAGGTCGCGGATGGTGACGGTGGTGCCCGGGGCGCCCGGGCAGGGGCGGACCTCCCCGACCTCCTCGCCGCTGGCGGAGATCTCGTACCCGCTGGGGTCCCCCGTTCGCGGGCGGGAGCGGATGTGGGCGTGGGACACCGACGCGATGGACGCCAGCGCCTCCCCGCGGAAGCCCATGGTCCCGATGGCGAAGAGGTCCTCGTCGGTGGTGAGCTTGCTGGTGGCGTGGGGCTCGAAGGCGAGGGCGAGGTCGTCGGGGCCCATCCCGCACCCGTCGTCGGTGACCTGGATGAGCTTGCGGCCTCCGTCCTCGACGGCGAGGTCGATGCGGGTGGCCCCGGCGTCGAGGGCGTTCTCGACGAGTTCCTTCACGATGCTCGCCGGCCGCTCGATCACCTCTCCGGCGGCGATCTTGTTGACCAGGTGCACCGGCAGCACGTGGATGCGGGCGCTGGTGGGGGCGTTCATAGGCTCCGTTGGCTCCATGGCGAGATTCTAGGCTTTCCCCCGCCGCGGGGACAACGGAAAGCCTCTTCCCGCGGGGATGAACGCAGACTTGTCGCGTCGAAACGAAGCGGAGACGGATGAACGCGGATCAGAAAGAGCGGGGATGCAGGGGATGCAGGGGATGGGAGGGGGCCTGGGATTGCGGATCGGGGCTCTTGGACTGAGCTGACACCCGATCGCAGACCCCGCGGCAGCCTTCCTCCCAGTGGTTCCGAAGTGGCTTGCCTTTTGCCGGGGAGGGCGCAGATGCCCCGCTACGTCAGATCCCCATACCGCTTCCGCGACTCCTTCTCGTCGATGGGCGGGTCTTTGAGGGGGGTAGGGGAGAAGTCGATGGGGCGGGAGGTGGCGGCGGCGAGGAGGTGGGCGGTATGTCCTGCAATGAGGGTCCCGTTGTCGTCGGGGCGGAAGACGTGGATAGGGATTTCGGTTCCGTCAGCGGTGCGGGCGGCGAGGAGGGGGACGGTGGGAAGCGCGACGGACCTCTTGGTGAGGCGGGGCGTGGGGATGGAGCGGACCACCCACCCTGCCACGTCCCGCAGCGCGACGCGCTCGCTCCCGCGCGGGGAACGCATCTCCAACTCATCACGCTGCGTGTCGATTCGCAGGCATGCGGGCGTGCGGAGCAACTGGCGGATGGCCGCGACGCCCCCCGCGAACAGGGCGATCCCGAACACCCACGCGAAGACTCCCAGGCTTTCGCCCGATGCCCCGAACGCGAACCCGATCCCCACGATGAAGACGCTCGCGAAGGTCACCGCACCGTAGGGCACGGCGAACGCGGTCCACACACGCGTCCACCGCCGGTTGGCGATGACGAGCCCATCGGGCGTCCGGCGGAGCGGGCCCCATGTGGGAATCCGCCGCACGCGGGACGCATCGAGACCGAGGAAGTCGGGGACCAGCGGATCGACGTACGCCAGCACGGCCGCCCCCGCCAGGCCCAGACCGATCAGGAGGAATGGTTGGGTGAAGAGCAGTGCGAAGAACTGCAGCCCGTACGGTTCGCGGCGGAGGACGGAGCGGGCGGGGTCGTCGGGGTCGTACCACACGGTGACCCGCTGGCCGGGGCGATACCGTTGCACGATATCTCCGGCGACGGAGTCGCTGCTCGTGCCCTCCGAGCCGGCTGCGTAAGAGGTGGAGACGTACTCCCGTCCGTCGACGATGTAGCGGTACTTGATGAAGGGGCGGTGCAACGTCCTGTCTGAGTCCGATTCCGATACGATGCGGCTGCGGACGATCTCGCCCTCCACGCTCGCGAAGCGACGCATCGCGTCGTGGCTTTGCCACAGCGAATGAAGGGCGACGCCCAGGAATGGGCCCGTGAAGCCCCACCAGATGACGGTGACCAGCGGGAGGAGGATGCGCTGCATGCGCGTGTCGTACAGCCAAGGCGCGTTGAACGCCATCGCCAGGCTGTCCGCCCCCAGGGGCGGGCGGTCACCTGGGGGACGCGCGCGGTGCCACCGCACCACGCCCCGCACCGCCAGCAGGCCCGCCACGGGCAGACCGAGCGCTAGCAGGCTCCCCGGCCAATCGAGCCAACGGGCGAGCCCGAAGACACCGAATCCGCTCAGTGCGAGGACGAAGGCGGAGGCGATGGTGGCGTGGCTTTGCTTCGGCTCCGGGACTCCCCGCAGGGCGGCGAGAGCGGTCCAGACGCCGATGACCGTGAAGGCCAGCCCGAAGCACGAGATCCCAAGGTGCTCGACCTCGGGTGCGTGGCGGAGGGAGTGCGCCTGCGGATCGGCGGGGTCGTAGTAGACGGGGAAGGACTGTCCGACGGTATAGGTGGCGGCGAGGCGGGCGAAGTCCGCCTCGTCGGATTCATCGGCCGAGAGTTCGCCGGTGTGCGTCGTGCCTCCGGCGTCGTAGGCGAAGCGGACGACGATGCGCTCGTCGTGCGGGGTCCCGCCCTCGATCCCCGTCACGACCGCCTGCGCAAGCGGCCAGTGGAGGTAGCGCTGCACCGTCTCGACGAACGTCCCCAGCGGCCAAGCGATGAAGACCAGCGAGAAGACGACGAAGAACAACCCCTGAGCGATCCGCCCGCCCCGCGACTTCACCTCTCGGCCGACCCCGAAGTTCAGCTTCCAATCCATGATCCGTATTCTACCCCCCCTGCCGCGGAGTCGCCAGCACGCGTTGCTCCGCCGCCAGGCGGGCGGTGAGGCGCTGGGCGAGGGCGTGTCCGAGGGGGGTGGGGCGGAAGCGGGCGATCTCGTGAACCGTCCCGTCCGTCGTCCGCACGGTGACCGTGCAGGGGCGGGTTTCGCAGGTCCAGGCGGCGATGTCGGAGAAGGGGAGGGTGAGGGGGTGGCCCTGTGACGATCGGTCGGCGGGGGTGGTTCGCCGGCGGGGGAGGAACCCGAACCACCGGCGGCGGGTGAGGGTGAGCGTGCGGGCGGCGGGGTCGAGGGTGAGGCGGCGTTGGCCGGGCAGGGGGAGCGTGAGGAGGGAAGCCCCGAGCACGGCGAAGAGCACCCCGCAGGGGAACAGAACAATAAGGTGCGAGAGCGTCAGTGTGGTCAGGGCCTCCGGGTCCCGCCGCGCCGAGATCAGCGGGATCGCCAGGGCGAGCAGCAGCCCCAGGAGAGCCCCGGCGAGCAGCGACGGCAGGGGGTCGCCGTAGTCGAGCGTGAGGGCGGGCCCGTCCGTGCGAAGACGGCCGAGGCGGGGGATGCGGCAGGGGGCGGTGATCCCGCGGGCGAGCACCCGCCGGTGGGCCAGGGCGTCGCGGAGCAGCAGGGCCCACTGGACAAGCAGGAGCAGCAGCAGCACCAGGCCGATCCCCGCGAAGTACAGCAGCAGGATCGCCACTGCCGACGCCTCCGTGCTGATCGCCGACGCCGTCGGGTCGCCCCGCTCGTAGTACACCTGCACGGGCCGTCCCGCGTGGTACGTCGACGCCAGCCGGTGGGCCTCGCGAAGCGGGAGCGGCCCGTTCCCGCGGTAGTACCCGTACCGCTCGCCCACGTGTTCCGTCCCGTCCACGCGGTATCGGTAGCGGATGCGGAACTCCCCGCGCGGGGCGGCGGCGGTGGGGGCGGCGGGGTCGACGGTGGGGTCGGCGGGGATCGGCTTGGCCTCGCTCCAGAGGATCAGCCCGCGCGTGTCCTCCAGCCCGCGGGCGGTGAGGTACTCCCGCGCGGCCGGTGCGATGGCCCTCGCCGCCGCCCACAGCCCCAAAGACAGCAGCAGGAGCGTGAGGACACCGGTGACGGCGACGACGATGGCGTGCGGGCGTAGCAGACGGTTCATCCTTTCGCTCTCCCCGGACCGCCGACCCGCGGCCCGTTGCGTATACTACGTTCGCGAACCGCGAGAGATCGAAATCGGGTAACCATTCATACCTTCATCGGTCTTCCGAAGGCGGACGAAGGTGTGGGGCATCGTCCGGAGAAATGGGGACTGCAGAGATCTCAGGACAGCCCGCAGGATGAAGAGAGTGCCTTCTCCGGCTTGGTCGCTTCAGCGACCATGTGGTCCCAGTTTAGCGGGCAAGTCATGGTCGCTGAAGCGACCAAGCCGGCGGACGAAGGCCTGAACGGT
>JAWLCQ010000121.1:0-15125 GCA_041687095.1 Phycisphaerae bacterium
CTGCCTCAGTTCCACGCCATTCGGCCTCTCCACCGTCCTTTCCGGTCCAATATTCTCTACGTATCGAACCCGCAAAAATGTGATAAAGAGACAGCCCCGCGGGGAGAGGGGTTGAAGCGCCCGCTTCGCGGTCTCCGGTCGCCCCGTTCACCGGTTCGCCCGGACCCGGGGATCCGCCCTCCGGGCCCGTCCTCGAGGACGGGCCCGGAGGGCTCGCGAAGGTTAGAACATCCCGACGACGTTGCCGTTCCTGTCGAGGTCGACGTCGAGGAACGCCGGGCGGGACGGGAGCCCGGGCATGGTGCGCATGGTGCCCAGCAGCGCGTACAGGAAGCCCGCCCCGGCCGACGCGCGGACCTCGCGGACGGGCACGGTGAACCCGCGCGGGACGCCCTTGAGGGTCGGGTCGTGCGAGAGCGACAGGTGCGTCTTGGCCATGCAGATGGGCAGCTTGCTGAGCCCGGCCTTCTCGTACGAGGCGATCTGCTTTTTGGCGAGGGGCTCGAAGTGGACGTCCTTGGCGAGGTAGACCCTCTGGGCGATGGTGCGGATCTTGTCCTGGATGGACATCTTGTCGGGGTAGAGGAGTTTGAACTTCGAGGGCTTCTCGCAGGCGGCGGCGACGGCTTCGGCGAGGGCGACGGCGCCCCGGCCGCCGTGGGCCCAGTGCTCGGCGAGGACGGCGTCCTCGGCCCCGGCTTGCAGGGCGGCCTGGCGGGCGAACTCGACTTCCGCGAGGGTGTCGTGGGGGAAGCGGTTGATGGCCACCACCACCGGGATGCCGAACATCTTGGCGATCTCGATGTTCCGCTGGAGGTTGCAGACGCCCTTCTCAAGCAGGGGGATGTTCTCCTGGACGTACTCGGGGGGCAGGGGCTTTCCGGGGGTGACCTTGGGCCCGCCCCCGTGCATCTTCAGGGCGCGGATGGTCCCCACGAGCACGACGCAGTTGGGGATGAGCTTGGAGAGGCGGCACTTGATGTCGAAGAACTTCTCCATCCCGATGTCCGCCCCAAAGCCGCTCTCGGTGACGACGTAGTCGGCGAGTTTGAGGGCGATGCGGTCGGCGACGATGGAGTTGTTGCCGTGGGCGATGTTCGCGAAGGGCCCCGAGTGGACGAAGGCGGGCTGGCCCTCCAGGGTCTGCATGAGGTTGGGCTTCAGCGCGTCCTTCATGAGGACGGTGAGGGCCCCGGCGGCCCCGAGGTCCTCGGCCGTCACCGGCTTGCCGTTGGTGTTCATCGCCACGATGATCCGCCCGAGGCGTTTGCGCATGTCCTTGAGGTCGGAGGCGAGGGCGAGGATGGCCATGACCTCGGAGGCGACGGAGATGTCGAACCCGGTGAGGCGGCGGGGCCCGTCCATCCAGTTGTCGCTCATGCCCGTCTCGATGAACCGCAGGGCCGCGTCGTTCACGTCCACCACCCGCCGCCACGTGATGGTCTCGGGGTCGATGTTGAGGCGCGGGAGGCCGGTCTTGGCCCACTCGGCGTCGGTGGTGTGGGCCTCGTGCTTGACGCGGGCGTCGATGGCGGCGGCGAGGAGGTTGTTGGTGATGGACACCGCGTGGATGTCGCCCGTGAGGTGGAGGTTGAACTCCTCCATGGGGATGACCTGGGAGTACCCGCCCCCGGCCGCCCCGCCCTTGATCCCGAACGTCGGGCCCATGGAGGGCTGGCGGATGCAGAGGAAGACGTTCTTTTTGAGCATGCCCAGGCCCTGGGTGAGCCCGACGCTGGTGGTGGTCTTGCCCTCGCCCAGGGGCGTGGGGGTGATGGCCGTCACGTCGATGTACTTGCCGTTGGGGCGATCGGCGAGGGCGGAGAGGATCTCGAGCTTGACCTTCGCCTTCACGTCGCCGTAGGGTTCGAGGAACTCCTTGGGGATGCCCGCCTTAGCGGCGATGCGGGTGATGGGCTTGGGGGTGGCGGCGCGGGAGATCTCGATGTCGGAGGGGACGCGGGTGCTCATCGGCCTTCCTTTCGCAAACGCGGCGGGTCCTGGCGCCCGCCCTGAAGTGGTCCGTCCTTTTTGTGAAACCGGCACGCGGGAGTGTAGCGCTCCCCCCGCCGGGAATGCAAGAGCCACCAGCGGCAAAAAGCAACGCCGCGGCGAGGCGGAGCAACGCTTGTCGCCGAGGCACATAGCATGGTTGAATACCGGTAACTGTTCACAGGGTGCCACCCTCAAGCGGCGCTGTCTGCCGCTTGGGGGTGCTGCAGCGTAGTGGGCTCAACACCCCCAAGCCGCAAACAGCATGCGGCTTGAGGGTGGCACCCCGTTCGCATCGTTCCGTGAACGGTTACAAATATCGTACCCGGATGGATCCGGGGGCGGACGCGAAGACCCTGGAGTGTCGTTTCATGCGAAGACCGTTATTCCTCGTCGGGACGCAGCGCAACGTGGGCAAGACCACGATGGCCGTCGGACTCGCCAACGCCTTCCACCGCCGCGGGCTGAAGGTCGGCTATACCAAGCCCCTCGGCCAGCGCGCCAAGGACCAGAAGGGCCACGTCATCCACGACGACGCCGTCGTCGTCGGCCGCTCCCTGGGCCTCCGCGACACCGAGCAGGTGGAGATGGCCGTCGCGCTGCCCACCGGGCGGGTGGAGCAGGAGATGCAGGATCTGCACAGCGAGGAGTTGCTGGAGAAGGTTCGCGAGCAGTTCATAGCCGCGACGCGGGGGTGCGACGTCGTGGTCGTCGAGGGGATGGGGCACGTGGCGATGGGGTCGTGCCTGCAACTGTCCGCCGCCGAGGTCTGCCGCGCCGTCAACGCCCGCGCGCTGCTGGTGAGCGGGGGCGGGATCGGCCGGGCGATCGACGACATCTCGCTGTGCGGGACGTTCATGACCGCCCGCGGGGCGGACCTGATGGGCGTGATCGTCAACCAGGTCTGGCCCGAGAAGTTTCAGAAGGTCAAGGACGCCACCACCAAGGGGCTGAGCATCCTGGGCATCCGGTCGTTCGGGACGGTCCCGTTCGAGACGCAGCTCACCACGCCCACGATGCACCAGGTGCAGGAGTTGGTGCAGGGCGAGGTCGTCAGCGGGCTCGACCAGATGGAGGTCCGCGTCCGCAACACCATCGTCGCCGCCATGGAGCCCTCGCACATGGTCCGCTACCTGCAGCCCGGGGCGCTGCTGATCACCCCCGGAGACCGCAGCGACAACATCCTCGCCGCCTTCAGCGCCCACGTGCTCAGCAGCCACGGCGAGCCGCTCCTGGCGGGCATGATCCTCACGGGGGGGTTCCGGCCCGACGGGACGGTGATGAAACTCATCCACGACTCGGGCCTCCCCGTGATCCTCTCGCGCGAGGACACCTACACCATCGCCAGCAAGTACCGCGGAGCCACCTTCAAGATCGAGCCCGACGACACGGGCAAGATCGGTACGGCCATCTCCCTGGTGGCGGAGTACGTGGACGTGGACGGGATCCTGGCGGCGATGGAGGCGTAGGGCGGTCGGCAGGGACGTGTCTTCGGACGTCCCTGCCGGGACTCCCGGAATCGCGTCCCTGCCGGGACGCTCGGAACTCCCTGTCCGGGACGACAGGCAGGCCCTGGGCTGCCGGGTGCCAGGGCGCCGAGACGTGTAGAACAACGAGGTCGGGAGGCCCCCGGCGCAGGCGCGTGGGGCGGGTGTGTGGGGGCGGCGAGGCAGGGGGGGGGCAAGCGGGCGGACGGCACGCCGCCGACAGGAGAGAAGCGGTCAGTTCTCGAACCCGAGGGTGCGGAGCTTGCGGAGAAGGGTGCTGCGGTGGATGTTCAGCAGCCGAGCGGCCGCGGAGTGGTTGTTGTTCGTCTGCTGCAGGGCGCGGCGGATGACGAAGGCTTCGGCGTCGGCGAGGGAGCAGCAGTCGAGTTCCCAGTGGTTCACCCCGGGCGTCGCCGGATGCGACACCGTGGGCGGATCGGCCGCGGGGGGCGGCGGTGGGGCCGACTCGCTCTGGTAGTACCCGTCGTCCCAGGCCTGCTGGGCGGGGAGCGTGGGGGGCAGGTTCGTCGCGTACAGCCGCTCGACGTACCCGCACAGTTCCCGCACGTTGCCCGGCCAGGCGTATTCCCGCAACCGCTGGCGAATGCGGAGGGGCAGATCCTTCCTCGCCTGTCCGTACTCGTCGGCGTACTGGACGAGGTAGTGATCGAGCAGTTCGTCGATGTCCTCGGGCCGGTTGCGGAGCGGGGGCACGTGGACGCGGACGATGTTGAGGCGGTGGTAGAGGTCGCTCCGGAAGTTGCCGTCGGAGACGCTCTTGGCGAGGGAGCGGTTGGTCGAGGCGACGAAGCGGACGTCCACGGGGAGGGGACGGGACGCCCCGACGGGCGTGACCTCATACTCCTGCAGGACGCGGAGCAGCTTGGGCTGCAGGTGCAGGGGCAGTTCGCCCACCTCGTCCAGCAGCAGCGTTCCGCCCTCGGCGGCGCGGACGATCCCGAGCGTGTCGGTGGTCGCCCCGGTGAAGGCCCCGCGGATGTGGCCGTAGAACTGGCTCTCGAACAGGGACTCGCTGACGCCCGCGCAGTTGACGGGGATAAAGGGCGCGGGGGATCGGACGGATCGGAGATGGATCCGCTTGGCGAGCAGCTCCTTGCCCGTTCCGGACTCGCCCTCGATCAGCACGACGCAGTCATTGGCGGCGACCGAATCGATGATCGTGAGGACTTGCTGGAAGAGGGGGCTGCTTCCAATCAGCACCGGGTCATCGAGCAATGGAAACACCCGTTGCCCGGTGGTTTGGGTTTTTTCTCCTCCTGCGTTCATTCTTCAGCGTGCCTGAGCAGGGCAGCTTCCGCGAGCCACAGTTTTCTTCCTTTGGTGAACCTTTCGACGTGTTGAGCGTCACATCGACAGGACTTATATCTTATACCATGGAAGGGGAAAACCCACAAGTGGGAATGGGGCGGGAATTGCTAAGAATTTCCGCATTCTGCCCTATTTGTCTACGCGTGCAGCGAGAAATCGAGCACGATGGGCTCGGCGAGGCGGGCGTACTCGGCGTAGGGGAGGCGGATGGCCCATTCGTGCGATCCGGCGTTGAAGGTGACGGTGTCGCATCGGGCCAGGCGTTCATCCACGTACGTCTCCAGGCCGTACGCATGCCCGAAGGGCGGCTCGGCCCCGAGTTCGACGTCGGGGAAGAGCTTGGCCAGCTCGGCCTCGTCGGCGAGGCGGCACTGGTGGGCCCGCAGGGCCTTCGCCAGCCGCGTGAGGTCCACCTTGCAACTCGCCGGCAGCACGCACATGACGATGCGGTCGTCGGCGTGGACGATGACGGGTTTGGCGACGGCGTTGCCGGTGACATGCTCCTCGGCCGCCAGTTCCTGGGCGGTGTAGGACACGGGGTGTTCGTGCTTCACGTAGTCCACGCCTGCGTCCTGCAACAGGGATTCAACGTTCATGACGGGCTCCTCTCCGTTCTATCGCACGGGCAGGGCGATCTGCCCGTTGAAGTGCGGTACGGTGCGGTTCTGTTCGGCCTTGACGCGGCGGATCAGCTTGGCCTTCCTGGCTCCGGTGAGCAACTGGGGGCTCTGGTAACGCTCGAGGGCGGTCAGGTCGTTCCAGTGCCGGCACGTCCCGCGGGACCAGGCGAGGAGCGGTTCCACCCCGGCGGCGCAGGTGGTGCGGAGGTTCAGGCGGCATCCCTTGCACTTGCCGATGGGCCGACCCTTGGCGTGATGCTTCATAGTCGATGGCTCCTTTCTGGGATGGGGGGCAGGGGAGCCCGCAGCCGCCCCAGCGCCCGCGCTGCTCCCCGGAGTATTCTGGGCATGTCCGCATGGCACGAAGTGCTCCTGCCGGATTCGCTCCATTATACGCGGCCCATTGCTGTCGCATGGCGGATTCGGGCCCTGGGGCGGTATACTCGGGCACTGGCGACCCTGGCGAAAGAAGAGGTGAGCATGGCCCGCAACCTGTCGATCAACGCGTACTTCCAGCGGATGGCCGAAAAGCATGTCCCCCGGTACCGCTTCGCCGGCGCCGACCGGGAGGACTGGGGGGCGTGGCAGGAGGAGCTTCGCCCGCGGGTGCTCCAGTCGCTCGGGATTCCGCCCGCCCGCGTCCCCCTGAATCCCGAAGTCACCGCCGAGTGGACCGAGGACGGGCTCGTCAAGCAGCGGTTCGTCCTCGACGTCGAGGAGGGGCTGTCGGCGACGGGATACCTGTTCCGTCCCCAGAACGTCACCGGGAGAATCCCCGGGCTCCTCGCCTGCCACGGGCACGGGCAGTTCGGGAAAGAGTCCATCATGGGCAATCGCTCGTCGACGGAGATGCGGGCAAAGATCGCCGAGCACAACTACGACTATGGCCTGCAGATGGCGAAGGCGGGCTTCGCCGTCATCGCCATCGACTGGCGGGGGTTCGGGGACCGCGACGACCGCCGCAAGCCCAACCACAGCAACCCGTTCTGGAATCGCGACCCCTGCAACGTCCACTACATCCGCGCGGACATCCTGGGCATGACCATGCTGGGAATGAACTGCTCCGATGGGTCGCGGGCACTGGACTACCTGTGCGGGCAGGACTTCGTCGACCCCGACCGCATCGGGGCGATGGGCCTGAGCTACGGGGGGACGATGACGCTGTGGATGGCGCTCTACGACGAGCGGATCCGGGCGGCCGACATCATCTGCTACAGCGACCGCTTCGCGGACTTCGGCATGCGGGACACGAACTTCTGCGGCTCGCAGATCACCCCCGGGCTTTACGCCCTGTGCGACCTGGCGGACCTCCAGGGCCTCATCGCCCCGCGCCCGCTGCTGGTGGAGATCGGCAGCTACGACGAGTGCTTCCGCGTGGAGTCGGCGATGAGCTGCTTCCGCGAGGTCGAGCGGATCTACGCCGCCGCCGGTGTGCGCGACCGCCTGGAACTCGACCTCTTCGAGGGCGGGCACGCGTGGGGGGCGAACAAGTCCGTCGAGTTCTTCCGGAAGTATCTGTAGATTCGGATTTCCAATTTCCCATTGGCAATTTCCAATTGAGGCAGTGCTCCATCCCCTTCTTCGCGGCCTTTGTGATCTTTGCGGTGAATTCCGAAGCAGTGTCGGGGTGTGGTACAGTAACGGCGGCCTGAGTGGTTCTCCCTCAATTGGAAATTGGAAATTGGAAATTGAAAATCAGAAGCATCCCCTGACGGGCAAGCTCCGTATCGCGACGTGCCAGTTCTCCGAGACCTGGTCCCCGCTCCGCAACGCCGCGCTCGTCCGCCGCTACATCGCCCGCGCGAAGCGCGAGCGGTGCGACGTCGTGCACTTCCACGAGTGCGCCCTCAGCGGGTACTGCGGAAAGGTGGGGGAGAGCGACTACGACTGGGCCGCCCTCCGCGAGGCGACGCTCTCGGTGATGGAGGAGGCGAAGCGGCAGGGGATCTGGGTGGTCCTGGGCAGTTCGCATCCGCTCACTCCTCCGCACAAGCCCCACAACAGCCTGTACCTCATCAGCCCCCAGGGGCAGATCGTGGACCGCTACGACAAGCGGTTCTGCATGACCCACGAGCTGGAGTTCTACACCCCCGGGGACCACTGGGTGGCGTTCGACCTCAACGGGATCCGCTGCGGGCTGCTGATCTGCTTCGACCTGCGCTTCCCCGAGGTCTACCGTGCTCTGTACCGCCAGGGCGTGCGGGTGATCTTTCAGAGCTTCTACAACGGGCGGATGGACGGGCCCGGGATCCACGAGCACATCATGCCCCAGACGGTGGCGGCGCACGCGGGGATGAACGGGATGTGGATCAGCGCCCCGAACAGTTCGGCGCACTACTCGCGGTGGGGCAGCGTGTTCGTAGGCCCCGACGGGCGCATCGATGGCCGCCTGCCCCGCAACCGCGCGGGGATGATGGTCAACACCGTGGACCTCTCGGAGCCCCGCTACGACCCGGCCGCCCCGTTCCGCGACGACGCGATGAACGGCAAGCTCCACAGCGGACAGCCCGTGCAAGGCGACCCGCGGAGCGAGCGGCGGACGGAACTGTGAGCCGGAAAGAGGCACTAGGCACTAGGGAATAGGGAATAGGGAATAGGCAGAAGAAGGATGCTTCTCTCGGGCTGTTTCTTCTTCTGTTGCTTTCGCTCTTTCTGCCTATTCCCTAGTGCCTATTCCCTAGTGCCTAGTGCCTAGTGCCTGGTGCCAGTCCGGTCCCACTCCAGCATCGCCGCGAAGAGCACGCCCGCTCCGTCCACCGCGTCGTAGCGGTTCTCCCCGGGGTGCGTGCGGAACAGGCCGTCGTAGCGCAGCGTCGCGACCGCGTGGTCGAGGACGTCGGCGGCCAGCGTGCGGAGGTCGGGACGGGCGAGCGCCGAGGCGGCGGCGAGGAGGAAGTGCGCGGCGTATCCGTACTGCTCGGCGTAGGCCCCTTGGCCATTGCGGGGCGGCAGGGCGTTCTGCAGGGCTTGGGCCCAACGCTCGGTCCCCTCGCGGAAGATGGCCTCCCCCGTCGATCGGTACAACTGGACGCACGCGAGGGCGAGGTGGAAGGGGTAGTCGTGCGTGGGGAACAGGGGCTCCCAGAACTCGCTATGATCCCCCGGCTGCCAGGTGGTTTGCTTCGGGCCGGTGACCGGCTGCCCGTCCTCGACCGACAGCTTGCCCCAGTAACGCCCGGAGCGTTCGTCCCATCCGTGCCGCAGATACGCCCCGACGCCCTCGGCGGCCATGTGCAGCAGCTCGTCGCCCCCGCACAGCACGCGGGCGTGCAGGAGGCACATCGCCCACAGGCCGATCTCCGTCGTGCACACCCGCGAGTCCCACCGCCCGTAATCAGGCTCGTTCCGCACCAGCCCGCTCGGTCCGCGATGCGAAGCGCTGTAGCGGGCGATCCGCAGGGCGAGATCCCTCGCCTCCGCGTCGCCCTCGCGGGCGAAGAGGAAGGCGAGCGACTCCGCCAACACCCCGCCGGCCTCCAGAAACGCGTGGCCCTTCCGCCCGTCCGCGTGGCGATTGAAGGCCCCGGTGCTCGCGTCGTAGACGTGCCGCTCGCCCATGGCGCGGATGGCGGCGGCGGTGACGGCGGGGCTGGCTCGCCACAGCAGGTCCCAGGCGGGCGTGAGGGGGCGGGCCTCGTGCAGCGAACCGTCCTCGGTCGCCATGTCCACGGGCACCGGGTCCTCGGTGCCGAGGAACCGCAGCACGCACTCGCGCTCAGGGCAGTAGAAGTAGTGGTTGCCCCACAGCAGCAGCCCCGTGGGGGCGGCGCAGCGGCGGAGGTACTCGTCGATGTACGCGTCGGCGGACTGCGCGTAGCGGTCCTCCCCCGTCGCCTCGCTCAACGTCACCGCCGCCTGCAGCAGGGGCCCGTCCCAGTAGAGCGACACGCCCCGCGGAGCGTCGATGTTGCGGTACACGCGCTTGCCCACGACGGGGTCGCCCGCGGGGTAGTCCAGCGTGTCGAGGTCAAGCGAGGCCTTCCACATCGCCTTCGCACCGCGGGGGTGGGCGGTGGCCGGGGCGAGGAATCGGTCAAAGTGCTCACGGACCAGCGAAAGGTATCCGGGGTTGTTCTGCATGCGGCGGATTATGCCGCGCTACCGCCCGCAGGGGAAGAGCAGGTGAAATTGCAGGGATCGGGTGCCACGGCTGCGCTGTTTGCAGCCGTGTCCCCTGACAGCAAAGAAGCGGACCGCCCGAGGGTTCGGACGGTCCGCGGAAGTCTGGTGGAACCGGGGCGGTCAGCGTCGGCCGCGCCGTCGCAACAGCAGCGGAACCCCCGCCGCCAGCAGCGCCATCATCCCGGGCTCGGGCGTGATGTGCTTGTCCTTGCTGATGACGACCTCCTGCTGATCGTTCAGGGCGAACGTCCACTGCAGGATCGCCGCCGCGTTGCCCGTGTAGGGCCCGACGGTATCGGCGAGGAGGATGGGCGCCCCGTCGTTGAGTCGCGCCAGCATGCCCGTCGCCTCTCCGACCTCGTAGTGGTCCGGAGTGATCGAGGCCACCGTCTCCGACATCCACGCCGACCCCGCATCCAACTGCTCCAGGCGGTTAAAGCCGTTCGCCCCGTCCAGGAACACCCGCAGCGTGTCGTCCGACGCATCGCCGCCGAGGTCCAGGTCCGTGTACTGGAAGAAGTGCAGCACCATGGCCGCCCCGCTGATGTTGCGGAGGCTGATCGTCTCCCCGATGTCCGACGTCCCGGTGCCCAGCGGCCCGCCGTCCAGGCCCAGGTTCACCTCGACCCGCAGGCCCGCCGTGATGCTCTCGTACACGAGATGGGCCGTGTCGTTCCGCGAGTCGTCGAAGGGGTTGGTGTCGGACAGCGTGATGAGCGGGGCGGACAGCGTGTGGATGCCCTGCTCCGGGGCCGTATCCCCCACGCGGACCCAGAACCACTGCCGCGCCAACTGGCCCACGCCCTCGACGGTCCAGTCGTACATGCCCGCGTCGCTGTTGGGGTCGATGCGGACCTGCGAGTTCGTGTCCTCGAGCACCAGGGCGGCGGGGGCGGCGACGGACAGCGTCAGCAGCACGGCCGCACAAGCCCACAACCCCGGAATCCTGCGTCTCTCTTTCACCACCGTCTCCCTTTCTCCTGGGGCATGCTCGCTCTCTCGCCTCCGTTGCCGTTCCGATCGTGCGGGTCAGTCCCTTCGCCGCCGTGGCCGCCGCGCGGCCAGGGCAAGTGCGCCCATGGCGAGCAGCACCGCCGTGGCGGGCTCGGGGACGGGCGCGGTGAAGGGCGTGATGGACTCGACGATGCTGATCTGCTGCGACTTGCCGGGCGCCAGGGAGAAGCTCCACTGCAGCCCCCAGGTCATGTCGCCCGCCGGGAGGGGCCCGGCGATGTCGTTCAGCGTAGTGGGCAGGCCGTCCTGCAGCGAGTTCAGCAGGGCCAAACCGGGCGAGACCTGCCAGTGGCTGGGCGTGCCGGTGGCGCTGACGGCGAGCGAGGAGGTGGGCCCGAACGTGCCGTTCTGCACCGCCCGGTTGCCGCCGAAGATCTCGGCCGCGTCGAGTCCGAGCTTCGTGCCGTTCTGCAGGTCGGCGTCGACGTACTGGAAGAAGTCGAGGTTCTTCGTCTGCGTCCCGCGGTTGGTGATCTCGACGAGGGCGACGAGGTTCGCCCGCCCCGAGCCCGCGGACGCCCCGCTGAGCTGGAAGCGAAGGTCCATGCGGAGGTCGCTGTTGTCGTAGCGGACCAGCAGCGTGTCCTTGCCCGGGTCGGTGTTGGTGTTGGTCAGCGCGTAGAGGGGGGCAGGGTTGATCGTGTCGACGGACTGCTCCCCGCCGCTGCTACCCACGCGATACCAGAACCACTGCCGCGAAAGGTAGTCGGTGCCATCCACCTTCCATGTGGTCATCCCGGCCGACGAGGACAGGTCGAACGCCGCTTCGGCGTTGCGGTCCTGCAGGGTAACGATGGCGGCGTGCAGAGGGCAGACCGTCATCGCGGCGACCATCGCCGCCACCGACCATGCGGTCCTTCGAATGCCCGTCATGTTGAGCCTCCTCCTTGCCCGGACGGTATGCCTCACGCAACCGTTCGGGGCGCCGGGGCGGTGGGCGACCATTCTGTGAGCAAAAACCCACCGCGGGCCGGACACGTCATTTCGATTCTGAGCCAATGCGAAGCGTTGTGAATAGAGCCACAGAGGGGAAAAGGAAGGAGGAATGCGAGCCGGTGCAGCCTCCTCCGGCACCCGTCTGCGGGCCTCGCGGCTGAGCGGCCGCGGGCGGAGTGGATACCGCCACCCACACTACACTCGTTACATCTTACCACGCTTCCCAGGTCCGTCAAGTGCGATCCTAGAAAAGAAAAATTAGTACGACCAAAGTTCGGATGGCGTCCGCAGCGTCACCGCCCGGGCGGCACATCCGTTGGATCGGTCGATTCCGGCCTCGCCGTTACGTGCAGAGGAAAGCTTTCTTGTGGCGTCTCTCGGGATGTGTTCTGGGTAAAGCATTGCAATTAAAGAGTTTATATATTTGGCTTTGTTTTGAACGCGCGGGCTGCATTGCCGCGGACCCCGCGCAAATGGCTTTGTTCTGCAGGGCCCGGTCACGGGAGTCCGTCTGCTTCAGCCTGCTGGCGTTGCCGAAGGCGTGAACGGTTCTCTTCTGCATGGGACCGGCCGGGCCGGAGGGGGCCGGACGCTCAGCGGCTGGGGATCTCCTGCCCCAGCCGCAGGGGCTTGCCGGTTTCGTAGAGGGCGCGGCGGGCGGTGAGCAGGCGGGCGAGGTCGGGGCGTTGGAGGGCTTCGGCGAGGCGGGCGCCCTTGGCGGCGGTGGCGGCGGCGAGGTCGAAGCGGCCGGTTTCGGCGAGGGCGGCGGCGAGGGCGTCCTGGACCCGGGGGTCCTTGCCATTGGTGCGGCGGTCCCACTCGTGGGCGAGACGGAGGGCCTCGGGCCCGTCGCGGACGCTGTCATCGTCGGCCCCGGCGAGCAGCAGGGCGAGCAGGGCGGCCGGCTCGACCCAGTCGGGGCGGAGTTCGAGCGTGCGGCGGAGGCGGGAGGCGGCGGGGGCGTAGCGGGCACGGTCCAGGAGCAGTCGTGCGAAGTCGAAGTGCACGTGCGGGTCCGTCAGTCGGTCCGCGGACGACTCGTAAAGGGCGAGGGCCTCATCGGTCTTGCCGTGTCGGCCGAGGACTTCGGCGAGGGTGGCGCGGGCCTCGGGGTCGTTGGGATCGGAGGCGACGGCGGCGCGGAAGGCGGGGAGGGCGTCGTCGGGTCGATTCTGCAGGATGCGGGCCCATCCGAGGTGGATGTGGGCCTGGACGAATCGCGGGCGCAGCTCCAGGGCGCGGAGGAACAGGGGCTCGGACCCGGCGGGATCGGGCGGTTGGTTGCGGAGGAGGACCATGCCCAGATCGTACAGGCTGTTGACGTCCCAGGGGTTGAGGGCGAGCACGCGGCGGAGTTCGGCGGCGGCGAGGTCGAGGCGGCGTTGCCCCAGGAGCGACTGCGAGAGCTGGTAGTGGTACATGGAGCAGCGGCCGGGGAGGCGACGGGTGAGATTCTCGAACTGCCCCCTCGCCTCCGCGAAGCTGCCGCGGGCATTCTCCAGCCACCCCAGGCGTTCGCGGAGGTTCAGGTCGTCGGGCCACCGCTGCACCGCAGCCGCCAGGGCGTCGCGCTCGCGCTGCAGGGCGTCGGGCGTAACGCCGCCGGCGGTCTCCTCCACCCGCTGCTGCTGGCGGAGGACGTGGGCTTCGTGGTCGAGCTGCCGCGTGAAGGGCGGGCGGGAGATCATGTTCAGCATCATGCGGGCCATGGCGCCGACCTCGGTGCTGGAGAGGGCGAGGAGGCGGGAGGCGTCGGCGAACGAGGGGGGGGATGGCGGAAGACCCTGGCCGCGCAGTCGCTCGGGCAGGGCGGCGGCGACGTGCGGGAACAGCTCCCGGGCGGCGAGGTAGTTGCCTGCGAACGTCAGGTGCACGTGCTCGTGGAGCACCTCCTCCCCGGCGATGCCCTGGGGGCTCGCGGCGGCGAGGGCGCGGGCGACGTCGACGAGCTGCACGTGCTCGCCCGCCTGGTCGGGCAGTTGGCGGAGGATGTCGTTGAGCGTGCTGTCGCAGCGGAAGCGAAGTGCGTCGAGGTCGCGGGCGAGGGTGAAGTGGCGGCGGGCGGAGTCGGGGTCGTTGCGCTGCAGGTGGAGCTGCGCGATGCGGTAGTGCAGGTCGGCGTACTGGTCGTCGAGGGCGAGGGCGGCGGCGTAGTGCTGGGCGGCGGTATCGAGGTCGGCGTTTCGCCTCGCGGCCTCCCCGGCGGCGAAGGCGGTGTCCCAGCGTTGGCGGTCGGTGTCGGAGAGGCCTTGGCGGTGGACGGAGGCGAAGGGCGGGCAGTCCTTGAGATTGGTGGCGACGGTGCACAGCAGGACGCGGGCGTTGCGGTCGGCGGCGAGGTCGCAGAGGTCCTGGAGGTTGGCGCGGAACTGGGCGTAGGCGGTCTGGAGGCGGGGATCGTCGCGGGGCACGAGGTTGTCCACGAACATCTCCATGCCCTCGAACTCGCGCGGGGACTGGCGGGCGGGGGCGAGTCGGCGAAGGGTGTTGGAGAGGAGTTGCCCGGTCCGGGTTCCCCGCAGGGCGATACCGCTTCGCAGCAGCCACCGCTGTGGGGTGAAGGAGCGGAACACCGTCCCGGGGCCATAGGGCCCCACGACTTCGTTGTTGCCCGCGTAGACGATGAACAGGTCGGGCTCGTGCCTGGCGCAGTCCTGGGCGATGGTGAGCGCGACGTGGGAGTTGATGGCGACGGTGGCGGCGTTGACGACCTCGAAGCGGACCTGGGGGAACTGCTCGCGGAGCATGGCCTCGAGGATGCGGCAGAAGGCGAGGCTGTAGCGGGGCGTCCCGAACGCCGCCGAGCCACCCAGCACGAAGATGCGGTAGGCGTCGTGGGGCTTGTCGGCGGATAGGAGGCAGGGGGCGGTGGGGCGCGACTGCTCCGGCGGGAAGAACCGCCACCCGAACCGCTCGTTGGTGGTGTACGCCTCCCCCTCCCCGACCGGAACCAGGAAGGCCGTCTCGATCCCGTAGTCCGCCAGGCGGAGCCCGCCCTCCAGGCCCGCCAGCACGAGCAGCGGCCCCAGCACCATCAGCGCGGCGCGCATCGCCCACTTCCGCCACCCCCTCAGGCGGGGGGAAGGGCGGGGGGACGAACTCGCCGGCCGCGGGGCGGGCGCTTCGCTCCCGCACCGGCGATCCTTGCTCGCGCTGTCGCGTCGCTGCTTCCTCCGGGACATGCCGTATGCTCCCTGTCGCTGGGGTCCGAGTTCCGATGATACCCCGGCGCCGCCGAATCCGGGAGCCCGTTTCCGGATGGGAGCTTGAAGGGTGAAGGGTTCACGGCCTCAATGCCTGCGCGGCCCCAAGCGCGTGCGCGGCCCCAAGCGCGTGCGCGGCGGGTCTCCTGACCCGCCGCGTCCCGGAGGGGGGGGGGACGCCTCCGCGGCAGCGTCGTTGGAGCGCCCCCTTCGCGGCGGCGGCCTGGTCCTGAGCTTGTCGAAGGGCCGCCGCGACCGAAGCGCCGCCATGACGCTGTCGCGGAAGCGCTTGTTGGCCTTCCCGGACGTTGGGGGTCAGGAGACCTCGTTGTTCTACACATCTCGGCGATCTTGCCGGGCGTCGGTCCGAAAGCCCCGACAGGGGCGAGGGACAGTAGCCGGGGGTGGAGCGAAGCGGAACC
>JAWLCQ010000122.1:0-15095 GCA_041687095.1 Phycisphaerae bacterium
GATCGGCTATCGGCTCTGCCAGCAACTGGGAAAAATGTGATAAAGAGACAGCCCCTCGGGGAGAGGTCCCCGAGCGCAGCGAGGGGGGTGAGGGGGCCCCGGGACCACCGAGACGGGTGCGAGCTTGCAGGCGGTTGGCCTGCAAATCCGTGGACAACCCGTCTGCGAGTTCGTGGGCCACCGGTCTGCGAAGGCCCCCCTCATCTGTCGCTGCGCGACATCTTCTCCCCCGGGGGAGAAGGGTCCAAACCGCTTTCCCCCGGGGGAGAGGGGTTCTTCGCCTTTCCTGCGGGGGGAAGGACCAGGTGGAACGTCGCCCCGCGGCCGGTGGAGTCGTACTCGATCCGCCCCCCGAAACGTTGGGCGATGCGGCGGCAGACGAAGAGGCCCAGGCCCGCCCCGCGCGGGCGGGAGGTGACGAACGGCTCGAAGATGTCCTCGCCCTCCCGCGCCCGCACCCCCCCGCCGCTGTCCGCGACGCTCAGGCGCACCCACGGCCCATCGGCGATGGGTGTATCGGCGCACGGTTCATCAGCGCGGGGCCCGTCGGCGCGGGGCTCGTCGGCGCGGGACCCGTTGAACGGATGGAGCGTGATCCGCATCGTGCCCCCGTCGCTCATCGCGTCCAGGGCGTTCATCATCAGGTTCAGCACCACCTGCCGCACCGGGCTCGCCTGTCCGCGCACCTGCGGGACGGGGGCGTAGTCCGTCTCGATGGCGACCCCCGCGCTCCGCGCCCGATGCGCCAGCAGCGCGCGGGCGGACTCGACGACCTCGCGGAGATCGACGGGGACGGGGGACTCCGAACCATCCCCCCCACCGCCCGTCCCCAGCGCCAGCAGCTCCTGCAGGTATCCGTCGAGGCGGTCGATCTCGCGGACGATGAGGTCGAGGCTCTCATCCTCGATGCCCCGCCCGCGAAGCTCCTCGCCCAGGAGCTGGGCGTTCATGCGGATCCCGCCCAGGGGGTTTCGCAGTTCGTGGACCACCGACGCGCTGAGCGTCCCCAGCGTCGCCAGGCGTGCGGAGCGTTCGATGCGGTCCCGCGCCTCCCCCAGCGCCACGCGCAGCCGCTCGAACGCCTCCGACAGCCTGGCGACCTCGACGGGGGCGGAGGGGGGCGCGGCGTAGGGCAATCCCAGGTCCGCGCGGGCGTCGGGGGCGGCGAGTTGCCTGGACACCGCGGACACGTGATCGGCCAGCTCGCGCACGGGGCGGGCGACGGTGCGGGCGACGAGCGTGACGGCGAGCGTGCCGGCGAGCATGGCCGGGACGAGGACCCAGAGGAGGGAGCGGGCGGCGTCCCACTTGGCGCGCTCGATGGTCCCGAAGGGCACGAGCAGGCACAGGCGCATGGGCTCGGAGCGCTCCCCGGGCAGGACGCCGGGGCGCTCGAGCGGCGCCCAGGCGACGCGGTAGGCCGTGCCCGCGAGGGTGACGCTGTCGAGCTGGGGCGACTGCGCGACGCGATCCGCCAGTTCGCGCTGCTGCTCGGGCGGAAGGGACGAGGCGGTCAACGCCGCCCGCCGCTGCGGGCCGGTGGCCGCGTGGACGCCCAGGATCTGCCCGATCCGCCGCAGCAGCACGGGCGAATCGGCGGGGAGGTTCATCTCCTCGACGATGCGGGCGGCGTTGGCGACGGAGTCCTCCAGCAGCCGCCGCTCCGTCCCCCGCCCCACCGCCTGCACCGCCAGCGCCCCGATCGCCAGGGAGACGACGACCAGCAGGCCGTTCGTAATCAGCGCCATTCTTGCGTAGATGGACAGTCGCATCGCCGGTCAGACTCCTTGACACAGACCCCTCGGTTAACATACACCTATTGTTTCCGCAACGGAAAGCAAACCAAAGGGCAGTCTGAAGCGTCTGAAACAGGGTCCCCCGGGCCCGCCCGGTCGGACGCCGCGAGGCGGGAACCGCTTCGCGACGGCAGGAGGCGGCCGAGGCACAGCCCCGCCGCCCGAACTCCGCGGAGGAACCGCTGAACATGATCGAGGTCCACAACCTGACCAAGTGGTACGGCCGCGTGCTCGCCGTCGATGACATCTCCTTCCACGTCGCGAAGGGGCAGATCGTCGGGTTCCTCGGCCCCAACGGGGCCGGGAAGAGCACCACGCTGAAGATCCTCACCTGCTACCAGCCCGCGACGGACGGGAAGGCGGCGGTGGCGGGGTTCGACGTGCTGAGCCAGTCGCTGGACGTGCGGCGGCGGATCGGGTACATGCCCGAGGCCGTCCCCCTCTACCCCGAGATGCGGGTGAAGGAGTTCCTGGACTTCCGCGCCGCCCTCCGCGACATCCCCCGCCGCGACCGCCAATCCGCCGTCGCGCGCGTGCTGAAGCGGTGCTGGCTGAGCGAGCCCGAGGACATGACCCGCCGGCGGATCGGGGAACTCTCCCGCGGATACCGCCAGCGCGTCGGGCTCGCCGACGCCCTCCTGCACAACCCGCCCGTGCTGGTCCTGGACGAGCCCACCATCGGGCTCGACCCCGCCCAGGTGCGGTCGATGCGCGAACTCATCCGCGAACTCGCCCAGGAGCACACCGTCATCCTCTCCTCCCACATCCTCGCGGAGGTCGAGCAGACCTGCGGGCACCTGATCATCATCGCCGGGGGCAAGATCGCCGCCACCGGCACCCCGGCCGAACTCCGCCAGCGCGTCGTGGGGCCCTCGCGGATCGTCTGCGAAGTGCAGGCCGACCAGGAGGACCCCGTCTCGATGCTGCGGAAGCTCGATGGCGTCCGCGACGTGCAGGCCGAACCCGCCGGGGCCTGGACCCGCATCCGCCTGCAGGGCCCGACCGAGACGGACCTCCGCCCCGCCGTCGGGGCCCTCGTCGCCGAGCGCGGATGGGCGCTGCGGGAACTGCGGAGCGAGGCGGCGTCGCTGGAGGACTTCTTCGTGCAGATCACCTACGAGCAGAACGTGCGGAAAGGATCGTGACCGATGCGTAAAACGTGGGTGCTGGCCCGCCGCGAGCTGGCGGGGAGCTTCTACAGCCCGCTCGCCTACGTCGTGGGGGCGCTGTTCCTGGCGGCGTGCGCGGGGGTGTTCTTCTTCGGGCTGCCCCTGCTGGGCGTCCCGAAGATCTTCGCCCCGGGCTCCGAGGCGTCGCTCCGCTCGCTCTTCGAGGCCATCGCGTACCTCATGATCGTCGTCATCCCCCTGCTCACCATGCGCCTGCTCAGCGAGGAGTTCCGCAGCGGGACCATCGAGCTGCTCATCACCGCCCCCGTCACCGAGTCCCACGTGATCCTGGGCAAGTTCCTGGGCGTCATGGGCTTCTACGCCGTGCTCCTGCTGAGCACGGGGGTGTTCTTCCTGCTGATGGCCGTCTTCGGGGAACCGGACCTCGGGGTCGTCGCGACGGGATACCTGGGCATGCTGCTGCTGGGGGCGGCGTTCGCGGCGGTGGGGATCTTCACCTCCACGCTCACCCCGTACCAGTTGCTGGCGGCGCTGCTGGGGATCGCGATGCTCGGGGGATTCGTGCTGCTCATGCACGCGATGATGATGTTCGCCCCCGCCCCGCTGAACCAGTTGGCCGCCCGGCTCAACGCAATCACGTACTTCCGGGACTTCGCCCGAGGCGTGCTCGATACCCGCGGGATCGTGTACTTCCTCAGCGTGACCGTCCTGTTCCTCTTTGCAAGCATCAAGACGCTGGAGTCGAGGCGATGGCGATAGCGAGTTTCGCAACGGCGGAGTCCCACGGGCAGCTCCACCCCGGCCGCACCCTGCCGGCCGGGATCCTCATCCTGACCCTCGCCGCCGGTGCGGCGATCGGGCTGGGGCTGTTCCTCGCCCTGGGCGAGAACCTCAACACCTACACCCGCGTAGTGGCGGCGGTCGAGCTGGCGATGACGGTGATGGCGAGCGCGGCGGGCGTGCAGCTTCTCCGCGGCCGCGCCTGGGCGCAGCGGCTGCTGCTGGGGCTGCTGCTGGCGATGGCGGTGCTGCTGCTGGTGGGCCTCAGCGCCGACCTGCTGGGCCAGGCCCCCTCCTGGTGGCAGCGCCCGATCCCCCAGGTGCGCCCCCCCGCCGACTCCGCCGCCGTCCCCGTGACCGTGGGCTGGGGCGTGATCCCGCCCACGGGCTCGATGGCCGCGGGGCTGGCGGCGGCGGTGGCGGGGGCGGCGGCGATGTGGTGGGTGTCCGCCAAGGGGTCGCGCCTGCGCTACGGGTCGACGGTGGCGGTGGCGATCGGGGCGGCGGTGGCGGTGGTGGTGCTGGTGAACCTCATTGCCCACGCGGACCCCTGGCGGACGAGCGTGGAGACGCTGGGGCGGTACTCGCTGAGCGAGCGGTCGCGGCGGATCCTGCGGAAGGTTGACGCCCCCATCCGCCTCACGTGCGTCTACGCCTCCCCCGAGAAGCGCGACCGCAGCGACGAGTATCGCCGCGACGTCGTCGAACTCCTCCAGGAGATGCACGAGGCCGGGGCCAACGTCACCGTCGAGGTCGTCGACAGCGAGTCCGAGAAGGCCGACTTCTTCGAGCGGATCAAGGCCCGCCTCAACGCCGATACCGAATCCCACGCCGCCCTCTTCCAGCGGTTCGCGGCCGAGGCCCCCCGCCTCGCCGAGAGCCTCCGCGCCAAGCACGACCGCTGGACCGCCCTCGCCGACCGCTCGTATCTGGACTACTGGGCCCTGCCCGCCCAGGTCGCCGACGGGCTCAACACCATCGCCCAGGAGTGGGCCGAGGCCCGCCGCCAGGCCCAGGCCGAACTCGGCGGGATCCCCGACTACGCCAAGCTCTCTCAGGACGTCTCCTCCCTCCTCGACGCCACCGACCAGTTCTTCGCCCAGTCCCAGGAGATCGCCGACACGCTCGCCCGCATCCCCCCCGCCGTCGCCCACAACAGCGAGGCGGCGATGCAGAGCGTGGACCAGTGCCTCGCGTCCCTCGCGACGCTGCAGGCGACGCTCGCCCCGCCCCCGGACGGGGCCCCGCCCTCCGACCCCGCCGAGGCCCTCCAGGCCTTCGCCGCCGCCGCCAAACTCGCCGAGCAGCACTGCCTCGCCGCCGCCGACGCCCTCGCCAACGTCGCCGGAAAGGACCTCGCCCCCTTCATCACCCAGTCGCGGCCCTGGCTGGTCCGCCTCTCCGACGAACCCGTGGCCCTCCTCGCCGGGGTGCCCGTGCTGGGGCAGAACACCGTCGACGGGGCCTTCCGCTCGGGCAAGGACATCGTGGGCCAGCTCCGCGGGCTCGCCGACAACCGCCTGCGGGCGGCGAACCGCGAGTACCAGCAGCGCGCCGTCGCCCAGGAACTCCCCGAGCCCCTGAAGAAGCTGATCGCGCTGCTGCAGGGCGTCCGCCCGGGGGCGGCGGCGGCGATGCAGGCGCTGGCGAACGTGGACGAGCCCACCCGCCGCCTGCTCGCCGAAGGCCCCCCCTTCCAGCAGGAGCACAAGGCCGTCCAGGACCTCCGCGAGGGCCTGGCGGCCCTGCCCTCCATCCAGCAGGCGTCCCTGCCCGAGGACATCGCCCAGCCCAACATCGTCCTCATCGAGATGGAGGGCAAGACGCCCCAGGTCGTTTCCTTCGACGAGGTCTGGCCCCTCAAGCCCATCCTCGATACCACGCTGACGGGCGAGGACGAGGCCCCCCCGCGAACGTTCAACGGCGACTCGGCGATCGCGTCCCGCATCCTCGCCATCGCCGAAGAGCCCTTCGCCACCGTCCTGCTCACCTACGCCACGGTGGCCCCCGAACTCGCCCGCATGATGCCCCGGCAGATCCTCTTCACCCCCGACCGCGTCAGCGAACTCCGCGCCCGCCTGGAGTCCGCCAACCTCGACGTCCAGGAGTGGGACCTCGCCACGCCCTTCCCCCAGGGCGACCCCAACGCCCCCGGGGCGGATCGGCCGACGGTGCTGCTCGTGCTGCCCCCGCCCCCTCCGATCCCGCCCATGCCCTGGGACCAGGGGCCGCCCACGGGGCTCACGCCCGAGCACGTCGAAAAGATCCGCGCCCGCATCAACGCCGGGACCCCCGCGATCTTCCTCGCCCAGTGGATGATCCCCGTCGACTTGTCCAACCCCCCGCCCTACCCCCTCAACCCGTACCTCGAGGCCGACTGGGGCATCCAGGCCCGCACCGACTACCTCGTCATCCCCGCCCTCCGCAGCGAGACCGAGCCCGGGCGGTTCAACCTGGCGGTCACGCGGCTGTCGCACCTGCCGCTCAACGCCTACACGGACCACCCCATCGGGGCCCCGCTCCGCGGGCAGCGGACGCTGTGGACGATGATCAGCCCGCTGAAGGACAACGTGCGGAGCATCCCGGGCGTGAAGGTCACCCCCGTGCTCACCGTGCCCGACGACGGGGACCCGACGTGGGCCACGCCGGACGTGGGCCGGATCCTCCAGGCCTACTACGCCGGGGAGCGCAGCTACGTGGCGCCCGACTACGAGCGTCAGGACCTGCCCGCGCCCTTCCCCGTCGTCCTCGCCGCCTCCCGCGACGCCGACCCCGCCCAGGACCGCCGCCCCGCGCGGATCGTCGTCGTCGGCGTGGGCGCGGGCGTGATCGACCCGTTCCTCACCGATCGCGTACCCTCGGGCCCCCAGCTCACCCAGACCCTCGACCCCCCCGCCGCCAACGCCGACCTGATCATCAACAGCGTCTACTGGCTCAGCGGGCGGGAGGACTACATCGCGGCCGGGCCCGTCCACATCCAGCCGGTCGCGAACCTCCCCCGCTCGGCGATGCGGTCGCTGTGGATCGTCTACGTGCTGGGCCTGCCCCTGGGGGTCCTGGCGACGGGCGGGCTGGTGCTGCTGCTGCGAAGACGATAACGGACCCTTGATGGAGGCGACTGCCGCATGAAGTCCCGATCGACGATAATCCTCCTGGTGGTGCTGGCGGGGTGCGTGGGGTACGTGGTGCTCCGCGGGGCCGGGGTGTTTGCGCCCAAGGACGCCGCCCCCCCGCCGCCCCCGGCGGAGCGGACGCTCTTCGACGAGGCCCCGGGCCCCATCGCCCGCCTGGCCATCACCCCGCGCGACGGGCAGGCGATGGCGTTCGAGAACCGCGGGGGGCAGTGGCGAATCACCGCCCCCCTCGACGCCCCCGCCGATCCCGCCGCCGTCCGCAACGTGCTCCAACTCGTCGAGCAGCTCCGCTGGCGGCAGCGGTTCGAGCCCGGGGACGACGACGCCCCCCCCCCCGACGCCACCGGCCTCGACCGACCCGCCTGGACCCTCGAACTCACCGACGCGCAGAACCGCCGCTACACCCTCCACGTCGGATCCGACCGCCCCTGGTCCACGACGCCCGAGGCCTACGTCCGCCCCGCCGGCAGCCGGACCACCTACGTCGTCCGCGGGGAGTTCTCCCGCCTGCTGTCGCGCCCGCTGCGGACCTACCGCGACCGGACCGTCCTGGACCTCGATCCCCAGCGGATCGTCCGCATCCAGGCCGCCGGGCAGGCGGCGTACACGCTGGAGAAACGGGACGGGCAGTGGCGCGTCGTCGCGCCCTTCACCGGCCGGGGCAACCCCGCCGCCGTCACCGAGCTGCTCCGCGCCCTCGCCCAGGTGCAGGCCCAGGCCATCGCCTCCGACGACCCCGCCGCCGAGGCGGCCGCCGGGACGACGGCGCCGGCGGACCCGTACGCGCGGTACGGCCTGTCCGAGGGCAGGAGCACCGTCGTCCGCCTGCACGTGCAGGATCCCGCCCCGGCGACGGGGCCGGCCTCCGCGCCCGCCGCCACCCCCGCCCCGCGGACCTACGCCCTGCACTTCGGGGCTCGCATGCAGGGCGAGGACACCGTCTACGCCCGCCTGGAGGACCGCCCCGCGGTCTACCTCGTGCCCGCCTCCGTCCTCGCCAAGGTCCTCATCCCCCCCTCCGACCTGCGGTCGCGGGACCTGCTGGACTTCGCCCCCCCCGCGGTCCGGCAGGTGGAGCTGCAACTCCCCGAGGACAAGGTGGTCCTGGACCGCACGGACGAGGGGTGGGCGATGACCTCCCCCTACGCCGGGCCCGCCAACGCCCGGCAGGTCGAGGAGATGCTCGCCACGCTCGCCGGGCTGCAGGCCCAGGCGTGGCGGGACCCGGTGACGGACGCCCCGGAGGCCCACGGGCTCACCGCCCCCCGCCTCCTCGCCACCGTCCGCCTGGAGGACGGAACGGTGCGGACGCTGCGGATCGGGGGCCCGACCGAGTCGGGCCTGATGACCTACGCACGCCCCGGGGAGACGGAGTCCTACGCCCTCGTCGACAGCGACGCCGCCCGCACCCTCCTCGCCGAGCCGGGCGTGTACTGGAACACCCACCTGTTCGCCCTGCCCGAGCACGCGGACGTGCGGTCGCTCGTGGTCAAACGCCCGGGCGAGACGTTCACCATCGAGCGGGACGGGGAGCTGTGGCACATGACGACGCCCGAGGCCGGGTTCGCCGACGTCCCCAACGTCGAGGCGATGCTGCGGCAGCTCCGCACGCTCGACGCCCAGCGGGTGGCGACCCTGGGCCCCATGGTCCCCAACGCCTACCTGCAGGACCAGAACCTCGTCACCGTCGAGCTGACGTACGAACTCCCCGCGCCCCCCGCCCCGACGGCCGCCCCGACGGCCGATCCGACGACCGCCCCCGCGGGCGAGGACGCCAACGCCCCCGCCACCCAGCCCGCGTCCCAGCCCGCCGCGCCGCCCGCCACCGGGCCCGCGGACCCGGCGCCCGCGGGGCGGCGGGGGACGGTGGTGATCCAGGCGATCCGCAAGGGCATGAACACCTTCGCGTGGGTGCTGCAGGGCGACGACACGGTCGTCCCGATCGGGGAGTTCGCCCCGGGGCTGTACCAGGCGATGAACCTGGAGCTGCGGGAGCGGTCGCTGTGGTCGTTCGATCCGGTGGCGGTGGCGGGCTTCCGCGTGATCGCGGGGGAGCGGCAGTTCGCCCTGGAGCGGACGAGCGAGGGGTGGGCGGTCCCCGGGGATCCCCACGTCGCCATCGCCGCCGCCAAGGTCCGCCAGTTCCTCCAGGACGTGCGGACGCTCCGCATGGAGCGGTTCCACACCGCCCAGGTGACGGAGGAGAACCTCAAGCGGTTCGGGTTCCACGAGCCCTGGCTCGCCCTGGAGCTGTACCGCCCCGACGAGCCCCCGCTCCGCCTCATCATCGCCTCGCAGGGCCTCGACGAGACGGGCAACCGCTTCGCGCGCGGCGGGTTCCGCGAGGGCATCTTCCTCCTCCCCGCCGACGAGCTGCGGAAGATCGCCAAGACCCTGCGGGACTTCGAGAGGTAGCGGGAGAGAAGCAGGGCCATCGTGGACTCGCAGTCGCGGGTGCCACGGCTGCGCTGTTTGCAGCCGTGCTCGCACGAGCGCGCGGCGGAACGCGGGTTCTGCGAACCCATGGCGCCCGGCGAACCGGGCTTGGCGACGGCCCTGGGAGAGAAGTAGCGAACGTGACATCGGACGGGCGCGTGTGATACCATGAGCACAGGCCGGCGCGGCCTGAAGGAGATACCCATGGCGGAGCGAAAGGCGAGTCGGGTGGGAGTCATCGTGGTAGCGGTCCTCGTGGCCGGGGCGGCCGTCGGTTCGGCCTGGGGCGCGGATCCCCCCTTCGCCACCGTCGCCCCCCAGCTCGCCGCCAACGCCGCCGCCTGGGTCGCCGAGCAGCCCCTCCCCCACGCGGGCCTGGAGGCCCGCCTCGCCGAGCGGAGGCTCAACGAGGCGCAGGCCCAGGAGCTGCTGCAGGCGCTGCCGACGGCGTTCCGCGGCCCTGAGGACCTCTACGTTGCCTACCACCTCATCCAGCCCCTCACCCACGCCGCCCCCCCCGTCGTCCAGTTCGCCGTCACCCGCCTCCGCTCCGTCTACTCCCGCGCCATCCGCTTCCAGTCCCTGCGGACGTACTCCAAGGAGCAGCTCAAGCAGTTCCAGTACCCCGACAACCTCGGCGGGAAAACGTCCCCCCAGGACGTCCTCAAGATGATCGAGGCCGTCGACCAAAACCGCCGCAAGAAGAAGGACGATGAGCGAAGCATCGTGCTGCACAACGAGATGGCCGGCAAGCTCGAGGTGCAGTTCCTGCAGTTGATGCTCCGGTCCGGGGACCCGTCGGTCGCGCGGGCCGTCGGGTCGATGATCCAGGACGGGGCGAAGGCGAACTCCGCCACCTTCGTCCGCGCCACCAACGCCATCGCCGCCGCCGCCCCCTCCCTCGCCAAGGACTTCGTCCCCAAGCTCTACGACGAACTCAAGGGCCTCGCCGAGTCCCTCCGCTTCCTCCCCCAGGTGACGTACGTCGATCAGGCGAACATCACCTTCTCCGCCACCGACAACAGCTCCTTCGGGAAGATCGAGGCGTACCCCGGCATCCAGGCGCTGACCGCCCTCAACGCCCTCGCCAAGCTCTGCGCCCAGCCCGAACTGCCCATGCCCACCGCCTCCGACATCGACGCCTGGGCCGCCCTCAACGCCGCCGCCGCCAAGCTCACCCACAAGGACGACAAGGAGCAGGCCAAAGCCGCCGGCGAACTCCAGTCCATCATCACCAAGCACCCCGGCACGGTCGCGGCCGCCAAGGCCCAGGAACTCCTCGACACCCCCGAGGGCAAGCTCTCCCAGGCCCGCCCCATCATGACCGAACTCTCCAAGCAGTACGAGGCCTTCCGCAAGAAGCAGCGGGACACCGTCGATACCGGGCTCATCCAGAAGGTCGCCCCCCTGCTCCAGGACGCCGCCCGCGGCCGCGGGGCCACCGGCAGCGAGGCCAACCGGCTCCTGCACAAGCTCAACACCATCGTGCAGGCCATCCAGCGGTGAGCATCGGGCCCCGACCCGTCATGGCCCCCGCCCCCACCCGCATCCTGTGCCCGCTGCTGGGACCCGACCTGGGGACCGTGCGGGAGGAGATGCGCCTCGCCCTCGCCCGCCGCGCCGACGCCGTCGAACTCCGCCTCGACTGCCTCCGCCCCCCGCCCTCGCCCGATGAACTCGCCCCCCTGCTCGCCGACTGCCCCCTGCCCGTTCTCGTCACCTGCCGCCACCGCGACGAGGGCGGGCAGTGGACCGGCACGGAGGACCAGCGCATCGCCCTCCTCCGCGCCGCCGCCCCCCACGCCGCCTGGGTCGACGTCGAGCACCGCCACGCCCCCGATCCGCCCCTCGACGCGCCCCTCGTGCGGAGCTGGCACGACTTCCACACGCCCGACCACGCCCGCTCCGCCGCCCGCGCCATCGACGCCGCCCCCGCCGCCGTCACCAAGGTCGCCTTCGCCGCACCCTCCCCCGCCGACGCCCTCCTCGCCTTCGACCTCCTCCGCGACGCCCCCCGCCCCACCATCGCCCTGGCCATGGGCGAGTGCGGAGTGATGACCCGCATCCTCGCACGAAAGTTCGGGGCGTTCGCAACGTTCGCCTCGCTCCAGAGCGGCCGCGAGTCCGCCCCCGCCCAGCCCACCATCGACGACCTCCGCTCCCTCTACCGCTGGGACGCGATCACCCAGCGCACGAGCGTCTTCGGCGTGATCGGGTGCCCGGTGGGCCACTCGATGAGCCCCGCGATCCACAACGCCGCCTTCGGGGCCGCCGGGCTCGACGCGGTGTACGTTCCGCTGCTGACGCCCCCGACGGAGGCGGACTTCCGCCGCCTCCTGGACGGGCTGCGGGAGCGTCCGTGGCTGGGCTGGCGCGGCCTGAGCGTCACGATCCCGCACAAGGAGCATGCCCTGGCGTACGTGGGGGCGGAGAACTGCGACGCGCTGGCGCGGCGGATCGGGGCGGTGAACACGATCACGATCGATCCCGACGGATCGCTCCACGGGGACAACACCGACTACGCCGCCGCCATCGACGCGCTCGTCGGGGCGATGGGCCTGCCCCGCGAGGGCCTCGCCGATCGCCGCGTCGCCCTCCTCGGGGCCGGCGGGGCCGCCCGCGCGATCCTCGCCGCCCTGCGGCACTACGGGGCGGAGGTCACGCTCTACAACCGCACCCTCGCCCGCGCGCAGCAGCTCGTCGAGGAGTTCGGGGGAACCGCCCGCCCCATCGACGACGCCCCCGCCACCCGCGCGGAGATCGTCATCAACTGCACGCCCCTGGGCATGCACCCGCACGTGGACGCCTCGCCCCTGGACCCCATCCCCCCGTCCGTGCGCGTGGTCTTCGACACGATCTACAACCCCATCGAGACCCGCCTGCTGCGGACGGCGAGGGCGGGGGGGCGGCTGACCGTCTCGGGGGTCGAGATGTTCGTCAACCAGGCGGTCCTGCAGTTCGAGCGCTGGACCCGCCGCCGCGCCCCCCGCGACGCCATGCGCGACGTCGTCCTCCGCCGGCTCGGGACGTAGCCCGCTCATCGGCGTGCACCCCCGTTCCTTCCCACTCCTCCCCTGTCCCTTGCATCCCCCGCATCCCCGCCCGCTCTTGGGAACCCGCGGGCGAAACTCGGGGGCGTCGCCGATTTTCGATGGGGCCCCGGCGAGTCCTCGCACCCGCTGAATGCACCCCAAATCCGAAACTCGAAATCCGAAACTCGAAACAAATCCGAAGCACGAAATCCGAAATCCGTAACCGTTCACGCGGTGTCCCCCCGGGGGGGCAGAAAGATGCCCGCCGTCCGAACCTCCCCACCGACCCCGCGTCGGTGGAAGGCGGCTATCGACTACTCGCACGCCCCCACGGATCTCTTGCTTCTTCTGCTGCTTCTTCTCCCCACCGACCTCGCGTCGGTGGTTCAAACGGCCCTTGACTACGGCCGGTGCGCCGGGTCCGCGCACCGTTCACGCTCGTTGGTCATCCCGTAGTAAGGAAGCCGGCTTACCACCGACGCAGGGTCGGTGGGGAGAAGAAGAGGCAAGCGGCATGGGGTCGGCGGGGAGAGGGGACAGGGTGCTCGCCTGGGCGCCGGCATGTTCCTTTCCTCACGCCCTTCCCGCTGCTTGGAAGGGCGTGAACGGTAACCGAAATCCAAAGCGGGCCCCTCGGTGTGCAGGGCTTCCCGGTACTCCAAGGCACGCGCGGTGCGCAGCGTTTTGAGTTTCGCTAGCCGCTTCCCGGGGGCCGTCCCGTGGATGGTTTGGGATTTCGGATTTTCGGTTTTGAATTTGTTTCGGATTTCGTGCTTCGGATTTCGGATTTCCAGAGGCGAGGGCGCTGGGGCGGGCGGCCGATCCTGCCCCGCACGGGATCCCGCCGGCTTTCGGCCACGCCCAGACTCGAATTCCCCCCAGCCCCCCCTTGCAGCCGGCGTTCCCGCGTCGGTACACTCAAGCGCTTTCCGATGGAAAGTGAGTGGTGCGCATGGGTACGCAGTGGTTTGGGCTGGGGAGCGGTTTGGAGCCCAAGTTGGTGCAGTGCTTCCGGCAGGGGTTTCCGCCGGGCTTTCTCCGCAACGACCTGTTCGCCGGGCTGACGGTGGCGGTGGTGGCTCTTCCGCTGGCCATGGCCTTCGCCATCGCCAGCGGCGTCCCGCCCGAGCGGGGCCTGTTCACCGCCATCATCGCCGGGGCGCTGATCTCGCTGCTGTCGGGCTCGCGCTACCAGGTCGGGGGCCCGACGGGCGCGTTCGTCATCATCGTCTACGGCATCATTGCGCGGCACGGGTATGACGGGCTGGCGCTGGCGACGCTGATGGCGGGCGGGATGCTCCTGCTCTTCGCCGTCAGCGGGATCGGCACGCTCATCCGCTACATCCCCTACCCGGTCACCACGGGCTTCACCGCCGGGATCGGGCTGCTGATCCTCTCCAGCCAGGTGAAGGACTTCCTGGGCCTGTCGCTTACCGAAACGCCCGCGGACTTCCTGCCCAAATGGGCCGCCTACCTCCGCCACGCCCACACCCTCAACCCGTGGTCGCTGGGGATCGGGGGCGGTTCGCTCGCCGCCCTCGTCGCCCTCCGCCGCTACGCCCCGCGCGTCCCGGGGGCGCTGCTGGTGGTGGTGGCCGCGTCGGCGGCGGTGGCGGCGTTCGCGCTGCCCGTCGAGACCATCGGATCGCGGTTCGGGGACATCCCGCGGATGCTGCCCGCCCCGGCGCTTCCGGCGCTGGACCTGGGGCGCATGCGGGAGTTGCTGCCCGACGCGATGACCATCGCGCTGCTGGCGGCGATCGAGTCGCTGCTGTCAGCGGTGGTGGCCGACGGGATGACCGGCGACCGCCACCGCCCCAACGCCGAGATGCTCGCGCAGGCGGCGGGCAACCTGGGGGCGGTCCTGTTCGGGGGCATCCCCGCGACGGGGGCCATCGCCCGCACCGCCACCAACATCCGCGCCGGGGCCGCCACCCCCCTCTCCGGGGTCATCCACGCCGGGGCCCTGCTGGCCTTCATGTTCCTCGCCGCCCCCCTCGTTCGCCTCATCCCCCTCACCGCCCTCGCCGCCATCCTCATCCAGGTGGCGTACGGCATGAGCGAGACGCACCGCTTCCGCGCCCTGCTCCGCGCCCCGCGCTCCGACGCCGCCGTCCTGCTCACCACCTTCGCCCTGACCGTCCTGGTGGACCTCAACGTCGCCATCCAGGTGGGGTTCGTCCTGGCGGCGATGCTGTTCATGAAACGCATGATCCAGGTCGGGGGCATCCACCCCGCCGGCGGGCTGGGCCACGAGGAGATGCCCCCGCCCCTGCTCGCCAAGCGCATGGGCATGCCCCACGTGGACATCTACGAGATCCAGGGCCCGTTCTTCTTCGGGGTGGCCGAGCACTTCAAGAGCGAACTCCACCGCCTCCACCGCCCGGGGCAGGCCCTCATCCTCCGCATGCGCCACGTCCCGGCCATGGACGCCACCGGCCTGCACGCCCTCCGCCTCTTCCACGAACGCTGCCGCCACACCCGGACCGCCCTGGTGCTCTCGGGCGTCCAGGCGCAGCCGCTGGCCATCCTCCGCAGCTCCCGCCTCGCCCACGCCATCGGCGAGGAGAACATCTGCCTCGACCTGGAGCACGCCCTCGCCCGCGCCCACGAACTCACCGCCGACCCGTCGGGCCCCGCCCCCGCCCCGGAGCCTTCCCCCGCTCCAGAGCGTGTGGTGTAGGGTGCGCAGGCGGCGTAGGGCAGTGGTGTAGGGCGGTGGTGTAGGGCAGTGGTGTAGGGCAGTGGTGTAGGGCGCGATGGCGGTGTAGGGCGCGCAAGCGGCGG
>JAWLCQ010000123.1:0-15037 GCA_041687095.1 Phycisphaerae bacterium
GCCCGGGCTGACCGTCATGCCCGCTGCGCTCCCCGAACCGGGAGATGCGCCCCATGGACAGCAGGGCGTGCCCGCCCGTGGCGGGCAGGCCGTTGATGGCCATCGCCCCGTCGAGCGTCGTGACGTCCTGGGCCTCGCGAAGGACCGCCCCGCCGTCCTGCCCGTCCTCCATCCGCCACCAGCCTTCGAGGCCGCCGGGGTGGGGGCTTGTCGTAGCGCACGGGTGGGAAGCGCACCCAAGGCCTGCCCATCGCAAAATACGCGAAGGGCAGGCCCTTGGTGCGATCCAAGAGGACCAGGCAGTCGGACTCCGTCGCCTCCCGTTGTATGCGGAGGATGAGACATCGCTGGTTCCAGAGAACCGCGTGGGCCTGGACGCGCCAGGGGCTGTTGGCATCGGCCTGCTCTTCCGGCTCCGGCAGTGGGCCCAGCAGGCCCTCGACGATCGTCTCGCCCACGCGAAGGGGAAGCTCGCATGTGGTCTCGTCCAGCACGACGCGGTCGAGGAGGAGGTCGGAGAGGTCGACGGATCGCCCGGAGGCGACGGCGGCGAGGGCCTCGTCCTTGGTCGGATAGGGCCCATCGTACCCGTTCGCCGGGGGGCCCAGGAGCTTCGCCATGAGCACGACGCCCCCGTTGTAGGGAACGAGGAAGGCCCACTCGTTCCCCGAGAGGAGGCACCCTCCACCATCGCGGAGGCAGCGGGTGCCGGGATCGATGTTGTAGGACTCCATCCTCGGGAGACCGACGAAGCGCAGGTACGGGCGTCCCCGCAGGTAGTCCCCCACACCCCAGAGGAAGATCACCCCCAGCGGGTTGAGCACGATCAGTACCGCTGCTCCCACCCAGTTGCGCCGCGACATCGTCCACAGGATCCCGCCCCCAAGCAGCGGGATCGCCAGGAACGATACGGGCCAACGTCCGATCAGTCCGCCCACGACCAGCAGCCAGGAACACACCAGCAGCAGAGCGATCCAGGCCGCCGGGCCAAGCCGTCTCTTTCTTTCCATCGAACCCGCCTTTCGGAGCGGCCGAACCACCTGAGCTTCCTGGGCACACACTGTGGATTGTACATCACCCCTTCGCCCGATGGCACATCCCTCGACCAGTCTCCAGCGGTTGTGCCATCCGGTCCGCACGTGGGCGTCGGACCGTCACGGCGCGGAGATGATGCGCACCGACCTGGCGAGCGACGACGTGGCCTACCAGGACGCCCGCGGCCGCTACGCCGACTTCCACTCCCTGCGCCACACCTTCATCTCGAACCTCGCCCGCGCCGGCTTGCCCTGAGCCTGTCGATGGACGTCCACCCCGCAACACCCAGGCGCTGGCGCGCCACAGCACGATCGAGCTGACGATGAACGTCTACACCCACGTCGAAATGCGCGACCTCGCCGCCGACCTCGAATCCCTGCCGCCGCTGGTGGGGGGCGAAGTGGCGAAGGAGGCGGTGGGGGAGTCGGAGTCGGAGACGGGGAAGGACGCGAGCGTCGGCGAGGTGGCCAAGCCCGACGCTTCCGCCCCGCTCGGGCCACCGTCCTGCGAAGCTTCCGAGCAAAGCCCCATCCCCGCCGCCCTCGCCTCCGTCGCCGACTCCTGGAACTCGCTGCCCGAGCACGTCCGCAAGGCCATCGCGACGCTGGCGAGGGTGTGAGAAGGGCGAGAGAGGCGCGGACGGATCCACGTCGCCTTGTCTGGCATAGAAAGGCCGGCTTTTCGGACCTAGCATGTGGTGTGGGGCGGGCGGCAGCAGGTGTGTCTGCCGACCGCCGATGGGACCCAGGGGGACCGTCCAGAGGGTGCGGTTTTCCGCAACAGTTGGGGAGACTTCTTATGCTTCGTCGAATGATGAGATACGCGCTGCTTCTTGCCGCTCTGCCGGCGTTGACTGTCCTTGCCCAGCCGGAAGAGGGTCAGAAACACGAGGTCAAGTACGCCCTCCCGGAGGGTGTCTACACGATGACTTCGGTCCAGGAATCCGCAACGACCACGACGGCCGGAGAGCAGGAGATCAAGACCAAGGGCGAGCGGACGCTGATATGGGAGCTGAACGTGCCCGCGCCCAACGACGAGGGGGTGAAGAAGGCCACGCTCACGCTCGTCCGGGTCGTCGACACCGAAACCGGCGACGCGCCGGCGACCTACGACAGCACCAAGCCTCCCGAGGGTCAGGACCCCGGCATGGCCTTCATTTACGGCCCGCTGGTCGGTCACCCGGTGCAGGTGGAGCTGGATGGCATCGACGACACCGTCATCCAGGTCACCGGGCTCAGCGAGCTGTGGAATGGGTTGACGGAGAAGGCGACGACCCCCGCCCAGAAGCAGGCCCTCGCCGAGGCCCGCATCGCCACGAGCGACAAGGGGATCGAGCAGTTGCTCCGCCGGCTGAAAACGATGATGCCGCGAAGGCCGGTGGCCGTGGGCGATGACTGGAAGGCGGGCCTGCGGATGGACCTGCCGTTCGTTGGGGAGGTCAGGTCCCGCTACGACTGCAAGCTTACGGCGGTGGACGAGGCCGACGCGGGCCGGCTGGCTGTGATCGCCTGCGACGGCGCGTACAAGAGCACCAGCCCCAAACCCGCCAAGGTCATGGGCGTGGACATGACGATCTCCAACCTCCAGGTCCAGGAGAAGTCCACGCTCCGGGTGGACCTCGCCAGTGGCCTGGTCCGGTCGGACGATGCAAACACTACCTTCACCGCGGAGATAACGGCCAAGGGCGAGGACGGGCAGGAGACCGCCTTCAAAGTCGCCGGCCGCGAAGACAGCAAACTGACGATCCAGCAGGGAAAGCCCAAGATCGCGGCGCCAACGACCGGTCCCGCAGCGCCTGAAGACGGCGAAGTGCCTGAAGACGGCGAAGCGCCCGGAGGAGATGACGCCCCCGAAGACCCCGCGGCCCCTGCAGCCCCCGCGACGCCTGGAGACAACGGCGGCGCCCCGGCGGGCGGCAGCGGCCCGGCCGGCCCCACGGGCGATCCCGCGTCGCCGGAAGGGGCGGCGGTCGAGGCGCCCCAGTGAGTGCGCCCGGGGAGTCAGGATCTGTCGCTACGTCGCCAGCGCGTCGCTCAGTTCCGAATGCGAGAAGGCGCCGGTGATGGTCGAGGTGGGGGGGGGCAGAGGCGGGGAAGGATCTGGCGAAGAATTCCCCGCCCCGCCCGCCCCGCCCGCCCCGGAGCCCAGCGAAGCTCCCGAGCGAAGCAGCCTCCCCGCCGACCTCGCCTCCCTCGCCGACTCCTGGGACTCGCTGCCCGAGCACGTCCGCAAGGCCATCGCGACGCTGGCGAGGGTGTGAGGGACGGCGAAGAGCGATAACGCACAGATGGGGAAGATAATCGCTCCCAACTATAGATCTAGCGATGGCAGCCCTTTGGCCATGGTGCATAACAGGCCACAGGTGCAAAATAGGCCACCTTGTCAGCCTTCCTCCGAGGGTGATCGTCCGTCTCCAACGCAACGGTAACCCATGCAAATGGCCAAGGTTAGTGTTTTGTTGCCGCCTGCGACGGCCCTTGGCACACGCCTTGCATGATGTGTGGCGGCGAAGGGGCAGGCCCATTGCCGCCGGTGTGCGCGCGAGCAGACGCCGCGCTCGTCGGCTGGGGCGCCCCTGGTGCATCGCCGCTAAAGCGGTTGCTGACGGACGATTGGGCACGAGTCCATCGCGGCGGGGCGGCCCCAGGACAAAGGAAGGACCGGACGATGAACGTAAGGGCACTGGGTGCAAGATTGGGTCTGGCGGTGATGCTGACGGTGACTGCCGCGGCGCCTTGGGCTCGGGCGGAGGATCCGTACGAGACCGTATGGATCCGGCAGATCGGGACGAGCGTTGGCGACTGCAGCTATGGTGTGGCCGTGGACGCGACGGGCAACGCGTGGATCAGCGGGTACACCTATGGCAGCCTCGGCGGGCCCAGCGCGGGGGCTTGGGATGCTTTCCTGGCCAAGTACGACGCCTCGGGCAACCCGCTCTGGACCCGGCAACTCGGGACGGACCGCGGCGACCGCAGCCATGCCGTGGCGGTGGACAGCTCGGGCAACGCGTGGATCAGCGGGTACACCGACGGCAGCCTCGGCGGGCCCAACGCCGGGCTCTGGGACGCCTTCCTGGCCAAGTACGACGCCTCGGGCAATCCGCTTTGGAGCCGGCAGATCGGGACCAGTGGGTACGATGAGAGCTATGGCGTGGCCGTGGACGGCTCGGGCAACGCCTGGATCTGCGGGTACACCGAAGGCAGCCTGGGCGGGCTCAATGTGGGGGGCCAAGATGCCTTCCTGGCCAAATATGATGCCTCGGGCAATCTGCTCTGGACCCAGCAACTTGGGACGGGAACCAGCGACTACGGCCGGAGCGTGGCCGTGGACGCCGCGGGCAACGCTTGGATCAGCGGGTATACCGGGGGCAGCCTGGGCGGGCTCAATGCGGGGGGGCAAGATGCCTTCCTGGCCAAGTACGACGCGTCGGGCAACCTCCTGTGGACCCGGCAACTCGGGACGGGCAGCGAAGACCGAAGCAACACAGTGGCTGTGGACGCCGCGGGCAACGCTTGGATCAGCGGGTATACCGGGGGCAGCCTGGGCGGGCTCAATGCGGGGGGCCAAGATGCCTTCCTGGCCAAGTACGATGCCTCGGGGAATCTCCTGTGGACCCGGCAACTCGGAACAGGCACCACCGACATCAGCCACGGAGTGGCCGTAGACGCCGCAGGCAACGCCTGGATCAGCGGGATCACCTCGGGAAGCTTGGGCGGGGGCAACGCGGGGGGCTTCGATACCTTTTTAACTCAGTTCGACGCCTCGGGAGATCTCCTGTGGACCCGGCAGATCGGGACCAGGAGCAGCGACTACAGTTACGGCGTGGCCGTGGACGACGGGGGCCACGCCTGGATCAGCGGGCTCACCTTCGGCGGCATGGGCGGGCCCTACACGGGGTACGGGGGGGACGCGTTCCTGGCCAAGCTTCAAGTGCCAGAGCCGGGGGCAATGGCCCTGATGGGGCTCGGCGGGCTTGCCCTGCTTCGCCGACGGAAGACGGGCTGCACGCCATGACGGGGCAGGAAGAGGGACAAGCGGCTACCGAAGGGGCAGCCTTGTCCCACCCTCCTCCAGCCGCGGCCACTGGAGGACTGGAGTGACTGAACCTGACCGAGAGGGCACGGAACGCAGGGGCAACATCGGGAGTCCTGCTATGCCGGAGAGCCCTTGCATGCCTCATGCTTATGCGTCAAGATTGGCGCACTGTATGGCGCACTCGCTGTAGTCGCATACTGACGTGATTTGACGTTCTCTGTCGCTGTTTGTCGTGATTTGACGTAGTTGGGGGTGCGGGCGCTGGCGGGGCCGAGAGGGGGTGGGAGGGGGCGGAATCGGCCGAAATCGGCCAGAATCCCCGGAAGATGGGCAAGATTGTCGCGTACTGACGTGCTATGACGCTGAATGACGTCCTATGCCGGAGGTGGGAATCGAACCCACACGACCTTGCGGCCACGGGATTTTGAATCCCAAGAAAGCTTCGAAAGCCCAAAGCGTTACGTCATATCGACACATATTGCTAAAGCGGGTACGTGAGGGTGTGGAGAAGGCCCATGGCCCGGGTCATGGCCCGGGCCATTGCAGGGCCATCGAGGGCAGCTTGCAGGGCCAATGCAGGGCCAAGCAAGGGTCACGAGGGAGGCGTCACAGGGCTGTTGTTGCGCCACTGACGTCCATGGGGTCGCCATGGAGAGAGACCACGGCCGTGGGGGACGGGGGCAGAACGATAGCTCCAGGGATGGGTCTCTGGCCCGATTCCTACTAAGAGGGGCTGATGTAGTCTGTGTTTGATGGCAGTGATGAAGAGGACGATGTCTGCACACCTCTTCCGATGTTTTGTCCGGTCGAGGCTGGTGAGTACGTTTACGCCTGAAGCTTGACGGCGACGAGAGTGGGGGGATAATGAAGCCTCATCTGGCATGTTGGCCCTGACGCGAGCACTCGAAGCAGAACGGTCGTAGGAGCTTGAGGGCTGATCGGGGTTTGCTGCCAGCGTCTATCGATGGGTGCGACGGCTGTGCTGCGGTCGAGGTAGACCTGGCGACGTTCGTCGGCCTGTGAGGAGGCTCTCGCTCGCTCGACGCTGGAGAGAACAGATGACTGATCGCTTCGAATACGACGTGTTTCTGAGTCATAGCTCCAAGGACAAGGCCATCGTTCGCCGCATCGCTGAGCGTCTGCGGGAGGACGGCCTCCGGGTATGGTTTGACGAGTGGCTGCTTGCGCCTGGCGACAGCATCCCGTCGAGGATCGAAGAGGGTCTGGAGCGTTCGCGGGTCCTCGTGCTATGCATGTCTGCCAACGCTCTTGGGAGCGACTGGGCACGCCTGGAGAGCGGCACGTTCCGCTTCCGAGACCCCCTGAACAAGGCCCGCCGGTTTATCCCTGTGCGGCTCGACGATGCACCGATCCCGGGCTCGCTCGGGCAGTTCGTCCACATCGCATGGCCCCCGCAGGATGAGGATGGGTATGCCAGGCTCATCGAAGCCTGTCGCCCGTCGAGGAGCACGAACGCTACAAGCCCCGCCCCCGCCGCGTTCGCGGCGGGCGTTCCGGTGCTGTCACTGGGACGTACGGCCACCGTCTATGGCGTGGCTTTCAGTCCCGATGGACACTGTGCGCTGTCCGGGTCGGAAGATAGCACCGTGCGGGTCTGGGCACTCGAGACTGGAACCTGTGAGCGGGTGCTGGAGGGGCACACGGGCAGCGTCTTCGATGTGGCCTTCAGTCCTGACGGACGCCGCGCGCTTTCCGGATCCTTCGACGGCACCGTGCGGGTCTGGGCCCTCGGGACCGGAACCTGCGAGCGGGTGCTGGAGGGGCACACGGGCAGCGTCTTCGGCGTGGCCTTCAGTCCCGACGGACGCCGCGCGCTGTCCGGATCCTTCGACGGCACCGTGCGGGTCTGGGCCCTCGGGACCGGAACCTGTGAGCGGGTGCTGGAGGGGCACGTGGGCAGCGTCTTCGGCGTGGCCTTCAGTCCCGACGGAGACCGTGCGCTGTCCGGCTCGGAAGATAGCACCGTGCGGGTCTGGGCCCTCGGGACCGGAACCTGTGATGGGGTGCTGGAGGGGCACACGGGCAGCGTCTTCGGCGTGGCCTTCAGTCCCGACGGACGCCGCGCGCTGTCCGGCTCGAAAGATAGCACCGTGCGGGTCTGGGCCCTCGGGACCGGAACCTGCGAGCGGGTGCTAGAGGGGCACACGGGAGCGGTCCAAAGAGTAATCTTCAATCACAATGGGGGCCTCGCACTTTCAGTATCGGCAAAAAACTGCGTGCGGTCCTGGGTCCTCGGCACAGGAGACTGCGATGGTGTGCTCGATGTGGACACGGGTTCCGTGGTTGGTGTGGCGTTCAGCTCTAACGGTCGGCGTGCTTTCTGTGCCGCGTATGATGGCGTCTTGCATATCTGGCGTTTCGGGATCCCCATTGCCTCCACGGGGAGACGACGGAGCCCTGAGATCCTCTCCGCTGTCGCGCCGGACGTAATCCAGTACACTAATGCGAAGGTCCTCCTCGTCGGTGAGAGCGGATCGGGGAAAACCGGACTGTCCAACCGGCTAGCCCTTGGCCTTTACCGGGAAACGGACTCGACGGTCGGGGCGTGGGCGACACAGTGGCAATTGTCAGCTCCGGGGGAGGACGAGGCTGAGCGGGAGGTGTGGCTGTGGGATTTCGGGGGGCAGGCTGACCAGCGACTGATCCACCAGCTCTACATGGACCAGACGCACCTCGCTGCCCTCGTCTTCGACCCGCAGAAGGACGACCTGTTCTCCGCGCTGCGCACTTGGGACCACGATCTCACCCGTGCCTGCCCCCAGAGATTCTGCAAGATCCTCGTTGCCGCCCGCGTCGACGCCGGGGGCCTGCGCTCCGCGAGCCGAGAGCAGGTCGAACGGTTCGCCTCAGAGCACGGGTTTGCCCGGTATATCGAGACGAGCGCCAAGGACGGCACCGGGTGCAACGAACTACGGCAGGCGATTCTCGAACTGATCGACTGGAAGGGAATCGCCCAGCGGACCGCGCCCATCCTGTTCCGTCGACTGAAAGAGGAGATCGTTCGCCTGAAGGATGAAGGGCGGGCGCTGATGCGCTTCAACGAACTGCGAGAGGCCCTGACGCTTCGCCTCAAGGAGAGACGCTTCTCGGACGAGGAACTCCGGGCGGTGATCATGCTCCTCACCGGTCCGGGAGTCGTGTGGGACCTGGGGTTCGGGTCTTGGATTCTGCTCCAGCCCGAGCGGATCAACTGTTACGCTCAGGCGGTCATCTGCACATTGCGTCAGGAGGACCAGGCGGTCGGATGTATCATTGAGCAGCGGGTGCTCAACGGTGACCTTGTCTTTCCCAAGGCTGTTTCACGCCTTTCCGAGGACGAGGAACGGATCGTTCTGCTGGCGATGCACCGCGTCCTGGTGGAGCGAGGGCTGTGCCTACGGGACGAAGATCCTTCCGGGAGGGACCCGACGCTCCTGTTCTTCCCGAGCTACGCACGGCAGGAGCGCCCGGACCTAGTTGAGCACCCGTCCGTGAGCATCGGGTACCGATTCACTGGATTCCTAGAGGACGTCTACGCCACGCTGATCGTGCGCCTGCGTCACACCGGCGCATTCGAGCCCGACAGGCTCTGGCGCGATGCAGCCGACTTTAGTACTCTTGCCGGTCGACGTATGGGGGTGAAGCTCACGCGGCGCGCCGATGGAATGGGTGAGTTGGAGGCCTACTTCGATCCGGAGATCCCGGTAGAGGAAATAATGATCTTCAGCCGGTACATCCACGAGCACCTCCTCCGGAAGGGAAAGAACGTCGAGCGCCTGCGGCACTATGTTTGCACGCACTGCGGTACGCCCGTGCAGAATCGGGAGGTGGCGATGCGGCGCCTCCGGGAAAACGGGAGGGGTGCTAGCATCGTCTGCGTAGAGTGCGAGCGGCGCGTGAAGCTCTGGGACGAGTTGGAGGAACGCTTCGCCGCCCCCGATGTTCGCGAGCGTGTGCGCCAGCTCGATCGGCAGTCGCAGATCGTCCTGGACAATGAGAGCAGAGAGCGGGCACTGGTCGGAGAGGTCGTGTCGACGGTAGCGCTGGCGGGGCAGATCTCTAGGGAGTTCAGCGTGTCAGACCACGGGATCGATATGGAGGTGGAATTCCGGCATGACGACGGGGCGGCGAGCGGACAGAAGGTATACCTGCAGTTGAAGTCCGGCGACTCGCATCTGCGTCGAAGGAAACGGGATAACGCCGAGATATTCTACTTCGGGAAGCCTCGTCACGCAGAGTACTGGATGAGCCAGGCCTTCCCTGTGATGCTCATCATCCGCGGCTCCGACGGCGAGATCCGCTGGATGGAGGTGCGGGACTGGCTGAGGAACGCCAGCAGCAACGGTAGGAAGAGGATTCGTCAGATCGAGTTCATGGGCGGCCGATTTGACGTTATGAGCGTGCGACGCTGGCGTGAGGAGACCATGCGAAAGGCTGTGCCTGAGCGCTGATGTGAAGGTGTGGAGGAAGCCGCCAGTGCCCACCTCGCCCTCACTGCCTGCGCCATACCTTCGCGACCCTCCTCTTGGCGTGAAGCGGGGTCTCGCCATCCGTCGCGCAGAAGCTCATGCGTCACAGCGATATCCGCCTGACGATGAACATCTACACCCACCTAGACCTCGCCGACACCGCCGGCGCCGTGGCGGCGCTGCCGGCGGTGTGAAGGGGCGTGGGCAGGGAGCGGCCCCCCGCGTGGGCGGGCGGCTGGGCCCGGGGGGCGGGGGGTCTAGCCATGTTCCATTGGGGCGACTACCAGTCCGCATTCAAAGCACTTGCGGGCTTTGGGAGTCCTCAGAGCCTTCCCGCAGCGCTGACAGGGCTGACCGTAGGTAGCAATTCGGTGGTGCATGATCGCGTTGGGGTTCTCCTCTCGGAAGCCAGTCAGACGCTCGTAGGCATCCAGCATCGGCCGGAATCTCTCCTTCATCGACGGCATCCGATCGAGGGGGAGGTCGAACTTCTGCCGGGACTTCTTTGTTGCTCGTACACCTTCGGAATACAGCGCAGAGATCTGGGCGTATTCCTCTTCATCGAGCATGGGGATTTCCATCTTGCAGCGCCAGCACCAGAGCGTCTTCATGTCACCCGCTCCCACAAAGGCCACCACGGCCTTCGTCGCTTCCATCCTACGTCCCCCATGGGAGGTCCACAATGACAGCATTCATACTCAGCGATACTCAGCATGCTGACCTCACTGATAGGAAATCTGATTTCGCGTGGGCGGTCGGCTGGGCCGGGGGGGCGGAGGTTCTTCTGGGGGGGGGACGAGTTCAAGCATGTGAAAGCCCCCGAATACCCGTCCCGTCGGGTTGGCCGAGTCGATTTGCCCGCGGTCAGGTGCGAAGTGCCTTGGGGACCACTCCCAAGCCTCACGGCTGCATTCTGCCACCGATGCTCGCGTTGTCAACCGCGGCAATCCGCCCCCCCCCGCCGCCTGCGCCACCTGGGCGACGATGCGGGTGAGTTCGTCTTCGACGTGCCATCAAACTTCACCTGCGTCTTCGACGCCGACCTCGCGGTGGCGGGCATTCCCAAGACGGACCGACAGGGGCGGACGCTGGCCGTCCACTGCCTGCGTCACACGTTCGCGACCCTCCTGGCACGAAGCGGCGTGTCCCCGAGCGTCGCCCCAAAGCTCACGCGTCACAGCGACATCCGGCTGACGACTTGTCGCGGCGCAGCTTCAGCGGAACCGGATGAACATCTACACCCACCTCGACCTCTCCGACACCGCCGGGGCCGTGGCGTTCCTGTCCGCGATAGGAGGGTGAAGGTTGTCCGGCCGCCTCTGTTGAGGAGTCCGCCGGTGCGCCGACAGGAGCCAGCCGATGGCCCGGGCCACTGCAACGCCACTGCCGGACAGTCAGGACGCGAGAAACCCGGGGGCGGGCGGAGGTGCGGCGAGGGCGAGGGCCGCCTGGCTCGCACTCCGGAGGCTGTCCAGGCAGTCGTTCACCGTGCTCCGGGGGGCGGGGGCGGCGAGCTTCAGCAACTGAAGCACCGATCTCGCCCGGCTGAGCCAGTGCCGCGAAAACGCCTGCTCCGCCACGGACAGGTGAGGGGCGTCGTGCGAGAGCACCTGTTCGAGTCGCGCTTCCGCCCGCCGGATCAACCTTACCGCGCTGTTCCGCGTGCCGTCTCGGTACGTCAGGAGTTCATGCACCGCCGTTCGCCAATCCTCCACGAGTTGCTTGACCTCATCAGCGACGGCGCGACGGTTCCGCGCCAGCCGGCCGCCGTCGAGGTCCAGGATGCGGGCGGTCTCCTTCAATCGATCCCGCATCCCGTCGTTCCGTCTATCGGCGATGGCGACCACCGTGCAGGTGTCCGTCCACGTGAAGGCCGCACAATCGGTCCGCACCATCGGATCTAGCAGCACAGGCTGTTCCTTGGCCACCGTCATCGCCAAGCGGTCAAGGTAGTCCTTGGCGGCCTCGCGGGGCTTGGGGACCGCACTCCGGGGCTGGGACGCACGACCGCCGTTGACCGGAAAGTGCGTTCCCTTGCCACTCCCCCCGTGGGGCGAGTTGCACAGGTCGCACGAGAGCCGGTAGTTCTGCGGACAGTAGGCCAACCACCAGTAGCCCGGGTGGTTGGTCACCCCGTGGATCCCTCCCTTGGGCCGGAAATGGTCCACTGCCCCGAACTGCCGCGTCAGCGGCGACTCGCAGTACCAGCACTTGCCGCCGGACGCCAGGGTCATCGCCGGTTTCAGGTCCGACCAGGGGCTGCTCTTCTGCAGTTGAGTCTTCCGTGCCGTCGGTGTCATGGCCGCCAGGCGCTTCATCGTCTTGATCGCCGTTCGCAGCCACTTGTCCCACTCGGACTTGTCGGTGGGCACATACGAGTTGTCGGGGATGTACCTCATTGGGGCTGCTCCTCGACCACCAGCCGCACGGCCTCCGCCAAGTCCTGCCACGACGCGAACGCCCGATCCTTGCGACGCCGGAACACCTCCACCAGGACCGCCTGGACGTACGGGTCCGGGTCGTCCGTCGCCAGTCCCAGGTTGCGGAGTTCGCCGTCCAGTTCGTCGAGGCGGGCCTGCTCGTCGTCCGTCAGCGGCGCACCGCCATCGGCCGCCCGCGACTCCAGCCGCCACCGCGCGTCGAGCTTGGCCTGCGTGCGCAGGTCGAGGGTCGTCGTCAGGCCGAACACGCGGCTGAGCAGCAGGCCGTTATATCCCCGCCCGGCCAGGCGAGGCTCGAGCGCCGCCAGCGTCATGCGCCCGTCCTCGCCTCGCTGCAGCACGCGGATTCGCTCGGGGTCCACCCCGCTGAGCACGATGGGGCTGTGCGTCGCAAGGAGGATCTGCGCCCTGGGCAATAGTCGCTCCAGGACCAGGGGCAACCGCTGCTGCCAGAACGGGTGCAGCGCTGTTTCCGGCTCGTCGATCAGCACCAGTCCGGGGGCGTCGAGCACGAAGGCGGGCCGGGGCTGGGCGTGACCGTCCGCGGGCCCGGAGGCAACAGAGGAACCGTCGGCGCCCGCTCCCTTGGCGTCATTCTTGTCCGACGCCTTGCCTTTGTTCTTCCCCTGTGTCCTGCCCTTTGCCTTTGCCTTCTCTTCCCGCCACACTTTCAGCAGTTCCTTGCCCAATCCCAGGGCCGCGCATGCGAGGATCTCGATCGCCATCGCCGTCATCAGCCGTTCGCCGTGGCTGAGCTGGTGGAACCGCACCGTTCGGGTGTCGCCCGCGCGGCGGAACTGGAGACAGTCCTCGGGATCCCTCGGCTCGGGCTCCACGTGCTCCAGCGTCAGGGGCCGTCCGCCGGCGGCGGTGAGCACCGGTTGCAGGAACCCCCCCAGCCGCTCGCGCAGGGATTCGCCGTCCCCGCACTCCCGCACCAGTACGCGGAGCGAGTCGGCGGGGTGGGCGAGGCCCTGCTGCTCGTTGAAGAGCGTCCGCAGGCGCGGGTCGCGGCCGTTGCCGAGCACGGGCGGGGGCTGCTGCCCACCGCTCGCCGGGGCGCAGTGCCCGGCGTGCAGGGCGCACAGGAATCCGGGCGTCACTCGCTCCTTCCGAGCCGGGAGGTCCTTGCGCGTGGGCCAGTCCCAGGTCAACGGGGTCGCCCAGCCCTCCGCGTCGGCCGAGATGCGGGCGTCCTCGAAGATGTGCTGCTTTTCGGCGTTTCGCCGGTAGAACCGCATGGCCTCATAAGATCCATCGTCGGCGCCGAGGGCGGCCGCTGCGGCCCGGAGGAGCGTGGTCTTGCCCAGCCCGTTGGGTGCGGCGAGTGCGAGCAGGCCGGAGGTGCTACCATCGAGTTCGAGTTCGAAGGGCTCTGCAAACACGCCCAGCCCCGAGACAGTGAACTTCCGCAACGCGAAGTCCCGCACGAACTGGGGCTTCCCGGAGGGGGCCGGGGCGTCCGCGCCGCGGGCAGCGGGCGTTCGGGGCTTGGGTCTGCGAACCGCCCGGCCGGGTTGCCAGCGGATCGGGAACGCCGCGTCGAACCTCTCGGCAAGCTCGCGCTCACGCTGCTCCTGGGGCAGTTCGAGCAGTCTGTCGGCCTCGGCGGCGTCGATGCGGAGCGCGTTGCGGCCGTCTGCGTCGAGGAACAGGTCGAGCGGAACGTCGCGGCGGCCCAGATAGACGCTAAGCTCATGGTCGTGGGCGGGACTGACGGTGGCCCCGGCCCAGAACATCCCAGGGGCCGCCCGCCAGAAGCCTTCGTGCTCGGCGAACAGACATCCGTCGAGCGACCTGCCTGCCCTGACGTGATCGATGAGCGCCGCATGATGCCGCCGCTGACTCTTGGGGAGTTGCTTGCCCGTGGTAACGTCCAACAGGCGGAGGGTGTTGTCGTACGCTGCGCTGGCGAGCGTCTTTCCGTCGGGGCTGAAGGCGACGGAGTGGACCCCGTCCTGGTGTCCTTCCAGCCTCCGCAGGCAGCGGCCCGTGCCGGCGTCCCACAGGCGGATGGTGTTGTCGTCTGCCGCGCTGGCGAGCGCCTTTCCGTCGGGGCTGAAGGCGACGGAGCGAATTCCATGCTGGTGCCCCTCCAGCGTCCGCAGATAGCGGCCCGTGCCGGCGTCCCACAGGCGGATGGTCGCATCGTGCGCTGCGCTGGCGAGCGTCTTTCCGTTGGGGCTGAAGGCGACGGAGCTGACCCCGTTCTGGTGCCCCTCCAGCGTCCGCAGGCAGAGGCCCCTGTCGGCGTCCCACAGGCGGATGGTGTTGTCGTCCGCTGCGCTTGCGAGCGTCTTTCCGTCGGGGCTGAAGGCGACGGAGCTGACCCCGTTCTGGTGCCCCTCCAGCGTCCGCAGATAGCGGCCCGTGCCGGCGTCCCACAGGCGGATGGTCCCATCGTGCGCTCCGCTGGCGAGCGTCTTTCTGACGCGGCTGAAGGCGACGGAGCGGACCCCGTCCTGATGCCCTTCCAGCGTCCGCAGACAGCGGCCCGTGCCGGCGTCCCACAGGCAGATGGTCTTGTCGCCCGCTGCGCTTGCGAGCGTCTTTCCGTCGGGGCTGAAGGCGACGGAGCGAATTCCATTCTGGTGCCCCTCCAGCGTCCGCAGATAGCGGCCCGTGGTAACGTCCCACAGGCAGATGGTCTTGTCGCCCGCTGCGCTTGCGAGCGTCTTTCCGTCGGGGCTGAAGGCGACGGAGCCGACCCAGCGCTCGTGCCCCCCCAGCATCCGCAGGCAGCGGCCCGTGCCGGCGTCCCAAAGGCGGATGGTCTTGTCGTACGCTCCGCTGGCGAGCGTCTTTCCGTCGGGGCTGAAGGCGACGGAGCCGACCCAGCGCTCGTGCCCCTCCAGCGTCCGCAGGCAGAGGCCCCTGTCGACGTCCCACAGGCGGATGGTCTTGTCGTTCGCTCCGCTGGCGAGCGTCTTTCCGTCGGGGCTGAAGGCGACGGAGTTGACCCAGTTCTGGTGCCCCTCCAGCGTCCGCAGACAGCGGCCCGTATCGGCGTCCCACAGGCGGATGGTCTTGTCGTACGCTCCGCTGGCGAGCGTCTTT
>JAWLCQ010000124.1:0-385 GCA_041687095.1 Phycisphaerae bacterium
CGCGAACCCGGACATCGACGCCGCCATCACCAGCGGGGCGCTGACCAACGCCTTCACGCACTACCTCCGCTGGGGCATGAATGAGGGCCGCTCGGCCTCCCCGTTCTTCGACGAGGCGTGGTACCGCAGCCAGTACCCCGAGGTCGCCGCCGCCATCGCCGCCGGCGCCTGCCGCGGCGGCCTGGAGCACTTCCTCCTCTGGGGCCGCTCCGAGGGCCGCCTGGGCCTGCCCGCCTAGGCCACGCCGTACGCAGCGCTCACCGCCTTCCCCGGGGCGGGGGGGGCCCCCCCCCCCCCCCCCCCCGCCGATGGTGGCCCCGAACCCGCCGCTGCGGCGACGTTGGCCACGTCGCGTCGGCCCCTCGGCCGAATCCCCCCGAGTTCC
>JAWLCQ010000124.1:395-14776 GCA_041687095.1 Phycisphaerae bacterium
GGCGCCCGGCGTCCGGGGGGGGGGGGGGCCCCCCGCCCCCCGCCGCCCCGTTGCTTTCCCCCCCCCTCCCACGCTTTTCTGCCTCGTATCCTCCGACGCGGGAGGCCTAGAATAACTAACGAGGCACACATGGCGATATCTATACCCATCCAGAAAGCACCGACGGGGATTCCGGGCCTGGACGCGATTCTGGGCGGGGGGCTGCCGCGCGGGCACGCCGTGCTGGTGCAGGGGGGGCCTGGAACGGGCAAGACCACGCTGGCCATGCAGTTCCTGCTCGATGGTGTCCGCCGGGGGGAGCGGACGCTGCTGGTGACGCTTCTCCAGAGCGAGCGGGACCTGCGGGAGACGGCCGCGTCGCACGGGTGGGACCTGGAGGGGATCGAGATCGCCGCCCTCTTCTCCGCCACGCAGGAGGAGTCGGCGACGGCGAGGCAGACGCTGCTGCATCCCACCGAGGTCCAGTTGAACGAGACCATGGCGGCGATCGAGGAGGCGTTGGATCGCGTCACCCCCGCGCGGGTGGTTTTCGACTCCATCGATGAGATCCGCCTGCTGGCGCAGGACCCGGGCACGTACCGCCACCGGCTCCTGAGGCTCAAGGCGATGCTGGAGGCGCGGGAGGTGACGGCCCTGCTGACGGCGGGGACGGAGGAGGACGTCGAGGCCCTCACCCTGGTGCACGGGGCGGTGCGGATGGAGAAGGTCGTCCCAAACTACGGCGCCGCCCGCCGCCGCCTCCTGATCACCAAGATGCGCGGGATGACCTTCGTCGAGGGCTACCACAACTTCCGCATCGAGACGGGGGGCATCGCGGTCTACCCGCGGCTGCTCATCTCCACGGAGCCCTCCAGGCCCGACTGGAAGCTCGTCTCCAGCGGCATTGCGGAACTCGACAGCCTGCTGGGGGGCGGGCTGGAGGAGGGCACCGCCTGCATGCTCGCCGGGCAGTCCGGGACGGGCAAGAGCACCGTCGCCGCCACCTATGCCTGTGCGGCCGCCAGGCGAGGGGACGGTGCGGCCATCTTCCTCTTCGACGAGCGGATCGACACCTACCTCAGGCGGGCGCAGGGGATGGGGGTGGACCTGGCCCCGCTCATGGAGGCGGGGCGCGTCCGCGTCCAGCAGGTGAACGTGGGGGAGATCTCGGCCGGGGAACTCGCCGACAACATGCGCCAGGCCGTCGAGCACGACGGGGCGCGGGTGGTGGTCCTCGACACGCTCACCGGGTACTTCAACAGCCTCCCCGAGGAGCCGCTCCTGATGGTGCAGATGCACGAGATGCTCGCGTACCTCGGGCAGCACGGGGTGCTCACGCTGCTGGTGGTCACGGAGCACGGGATTACCGGGGGGGCGCCCGAGTCCATCGACGTCAGCTACCTCGCCGACGCCGTCGTGCTCCTGCGGCGGTTCGAGGCGGGGGGCATGGTGCGCCTGGCGATCTCGGTCCCGAAGAAGCGGCACGGGGACCACGAGAAGACCCTGCGGGAGTTGCAGTTGAGTTCCGAGGGCATCCGGGTAGGCCCGCCGTTGAAGGACTTCCACGGGCTGCTCTGCGGCACGCCCACGTATCGGGGGCCGCGGCAACGCCTGATGGGCCAGGAGCGCTATGTCGCGTGAACTGCGAGCCCTGATCTGGATGGCGGATCCGGTCAACACCGAACTCGCCGGCCGTCTGCTCACCGACGCCCGCGTGGAGTCGCGCCCCTGCTGGAACATTGAGGACCTGGGGCACGCCACGAGCGACGGGGCCGGGGTGCTCCTGCTGGAGCAGGAGAACCTGGAGGAGGACGCGGCGGGGGCGGCCCTGTACGACCTGCTGGGCCGCCAGCCCCCCTGGTCCGACATTCCGGTGATCGTGCTGGTCCCGCAGGGGGCGCACGGCAACCTGGCGTCGGTGCTGCAGTGCTACGCGGAGTGGAACGTGACGGCGTTGGAGCGCCCGATGACGCGGGCGGCGCTGCTGTCGGTGGTTCGCACGAGCCTGCGGGCGCGGCGGCGGCAGTACGAGGTGCGGGACCTGCTGGAGGACCTCCGCACCGCCCACCGCGTCCAGCAGCACCGCGCCGAGCAGCTCGCCCGCCTGGCGTCCGAACTCACCCTCGCCGAGCAGCGCGAGCGCCTCCGCCTCGCCCACATCCTGCACGACCACCTCCAGCAGCTCCTCGTGGCGGCCAAGTTCGGCACGGAGGGCATTGCCGCCCGCGCCCGGGGCACGGAGACGGGCGAGGCGGCGATGCAGATCTGCGCCCTGCTGGACGAGTCCATCCAGACGTCGCGCTCGCTGACCGTCGAACTCTCCCCCCCCATCCTGCACGAGGAGGGCCTGGCGGCGGGGATCGAGTGGCTCGCGCGGCGGATGCGGGAGAAGCACGGCCTGCGCGTGGAGTTGCGGCTGGACCGGTCGGCCGACCCGCACCGCGAGGACGTGCGGGTGCTGCTCTTCGAGTCCGTCCGCGAGTTGCTGTTCAACGTCGTCAAGCACGCGGGCGTGCACGAGGCCTGCGTCGAGCTGTCGCGGCAGGGCCGCTCCCTCCGCATCGCCGTCCGCGACCGGGGCGCCGGGCTCGACCCCCGCTCGGTGTGGACGAGCAGCGGGTCCGAGGACGGGGGCTTTGGGCTGCTGACGATCCGCGAGCGGCTGCACCTGCTGGGGGGGGGCATGGAGGTGAGCAGCGCCCCGGGCGAGGGGACGGAGTTCACGCTCAGCGTGGTCGTCGGGGAGGCGAAGACCCCCCCGGCGGTTCCCCCCGACGTCGCCGCCGCCTCCCTCCCCCTGCGGGTGCTCCGCCACGTCCGCAGCCCGGTCACGCTCATTCGCACCCCGGCGGCCCCGATCCGCGTCCTGCTCGCCGACGACCACGTGGTGGTGCGGCAGGGCTTGTCGGCGCTGCTGGAGGCGAGCCCGGACCTTCTCGTCGTGGGCGAGGCCTCCGACGGCGTTGAGGCTGTCGACCTCGCCCGCCGCCTCCACCCCGACGTGGTCCTCATGGACTTCAGCCTGCCGGGCATGAACGGGACGGAGGCGACGCGGATCATCCACGCCGAGTTCCCCCACATCCGCATCATCGGCCTGTCCATGTACGAGGCCGACGACGTCGCCCAGGCGATGCGGCAGGCGGGGGCGGAGGACTTCGTCACCAAAAGCGCCGCCTCCGAAACCCTCCTCTCCGCCATCCGCAACACCCGCCCGAAAGCGGCGTGAGAGACGGTCTGTAACCGTTCATGCCTCTGCATGCGACGACCGCAGTCTGAAGAAACAGCCGGAGAGAAGGGGATTACACAGATTTCAGGATTGCGCAGATGAGGCAGGAGGGCCATGTCCTTCTCTTCAATCCGTGCAATCCTCTAATCTGCGTAATCCCTGTCTTCGGGGCTGTTTCTTCCGTTCACGCCTTCGTCTACTGCAAAGGCGTGAACGATTGCGTTTCGCCGGGTCTGCTACCGATACCGCCGCCAGTCGATCCCGAGCTGGCGGATCTTGTAGCGGAGGATCCGCGGGGTGGTCCCCAGGTCGCGGGCCGCCGACGCCATGTTCCCGCCCCCCCGCTTGAGGGCGTCGACGATGATGTCCCGCTGGAAGAGGTTCGTCCGCTCCTCCAGCGAGCCCACCCCCACCGTGTCGGACTCCTCGCTGGTCTGCAGCGTCGGGGGCAGGTGGTGGGCGTGGATGACCCCGTCGGTGGTGAGCAGGACCGCCCGCTCGACGCAGTTCTCCAGCTCCCGCACATTCCCGGGCCAGTGGTACGCGGTCATCATGTTGATGGCCGGGGTGGTGATGCGGCGGACGTCCTTGCCCATCTGCCGGGAGTACTTCTCGACGAAGAAGTCCGCAAGCTGCAGCAGGTCGTCCTTGCGGTCGCGGAGCGGGGGCAGGAAGATCGGGAAGACGTTGATGCGGTAGTACAGGTCGTGGCGGAAGGTCTCGTCCTCCACCGCCTGCTCCAGGTCGCAGTTCGTCGCGCACAGGATGCGGACGTTGGCCTTGCGGGAGCGCGAGCTGCCGACCCGCTCGTACTCCTTCTCCTGCAGGACGCGGAGGAGTTTGACCTGGACGGCCGGGCTGAAGTCGCCGATCTCGTCGAGGAACAGCGTCCCGCCCTCGCTCTCCTCGATGCGGCCCTTGCGTTCCTGGATGGCCCCGGTGAAGGCGCCCTTCTCGTGCCCGAACAGCTCGCTCTCCAGGAGCGTTTCGCTGAGGGCGGCGCAGTTGACCTTGATGAACGGGCCCTTGGCGCGGGGGGAGGTGTAGTGGATGGCGTGGGCGACGAGTTCCTTGCCCGTCCCCGACTCCCCGCGGATGAGCACCGTGGTGTCGCTGGAGGCGACCTGGTGGATGGCGCGGTAGACCAGCCGCATCGCCCCCGAGTTGCCGATGATGTTCTCCGGGCGGAAGCGGTCCTCCAGCTCGTGGCGGAGGCGGGTGTTCTCCTCCTCCAGCACCTGGCGCTCGGCGGCGGCGGAGCGGCGGACCTTCACGTCCGACGCGATCATGCCCGCCGCGATCGACAGGAACCGCACGTCCTCGTCGAGGGGGACGGAGCTGTCGAAGACGTGGTCGACGGACAGGGCCCCGAGCATCTCGTTGCCGACCCCGATGGGGACGCAGATGTAGCTGATCTCGTCGCGGGCGAGCTTCTTGCGGCGGTAGGCGCGGTCGAGGAAGAGGGGTTCCTCGCTGATGCGGGGGACGACGGCGGGTTTGGCGGAGGCGACGACCTTGCCCGCGATGCCCTCGCCCGGGCGGTAGCGGACGGCCCGGCGCTGGGAGTCGGAGAGGTTGTGGGCGGCCTCGATGACCAGTTCGGTCCCGTCGGGCGTCAGCAGGAAGATCATGCCCCGCGACATGGCCAGCCGCTCGTGGAACAGGTCCAGCACCTCACCCAGCCGCTCCCGCTGCCGGGAGTCGGACGCGAGGATCTGGCTGGTGCGGAAGAGCACGTCCAGCTCGCGCTCGTAGCGGCGGACGGATTCGGAGACCTCGGTGATGGTTCCGTCAGGCGTCATCGGGAGCACTCCTGCGAGGCGATTCGGCACGCGGGCTGGGGATCACGAGCGCGACGGCGGGAGGGTGAGCCCTGCTCCGCTGTCCCGTGCACGGTCCCTGTGTTCTCTGCGTCGGCCTGCGATTGCGAAAAACGCCTCCAAAGCATGTCCCGGCGAACCCCGCGACCGCGGAGGAGCCTCAGCGCCACCGCGACCACGGGTGCGCCCGCATTGTATGCCCTGGGGAATGAAGCGACAAGATTGTTTTTCATTTTCTGCGAACGCCATTTTTGTCACCACAACATCCGGACGCCCCCCTACCCATCCAGGGCCATCCCCCCATTGGAGCGACAATCTCGCGCCCGCGGCCGCGGGGGTTCGCGAGGCGGGAGGCCTTGCCACCGCCGCGGGGCCGGCGGGTGGACGTTCGCCTCAAGCCGTGGCCGTAGCGTCGGTTAGTCGCGACCGCCGCCCTCCCCGCCTTGCGGCAGGGGGCGGGACGAACCCAGCAGATCCGGTTCCCCCGGCCCTGCGAATCGTGCCCGGCGGCTCAAGCGAACGGCGCCGGTGGCACGATGGTTGCTTAGGGGGAGCAGGCGGGCCTGGATGTACAGATCCGCGTCATTGCCGTACCTCGGAAAGGAGAGAGGCGAAATGCTGAGACACGGAAAGATGGGAGCGGCCGTCACCGCTCTGGTGCTGGCGGCGCTGGTGGCGACCGCGGTGGCCGATGAGAGCATGCGGGGCGTGTGGCTCGCCCAGGCCGACAAGATCGAGCAGGCCACCGAGGCCAAGGTCATCGAGAAGCAGGCGCGGCCGCCCGAGGACGTCGAGTGGCAGAAGCCCGGCATCCCGGTCGGGTTCGCGGTCGAGTACGCCATGGTCTCCGACTACATCTGGCGGGGGCTGAACTTCAGCGAGTTCCCCGGGGAGGGCCGCGAGGGCCTCAACCACCAGCTCACCCTCGGGATATCCTTCGACCTCGGGCAGTTCGGCACGGTGGGGTACAGCGCGTGGTTCGAGTGGTACGCCTACCAGGACAGCCGGCGCTTCGGGGCCGACCCCGACGACGGGCACCTGCAGGAAGTCGACCACACGGTGTACTGGTCGTACGACCTGTCCACGCTCAACGAGGCCATCCCCCTGAGCGTCGAGGTCGGCTGGATCGCGTACGTCTTCCCGCAGGTCGGGGGGAACGACGCCTCGTGGACGCATGAGATGTACGTCATCCTGGCGTTGGACGACTCGTCCCTGTTCGGGACCGAGGGCGGGGTGCTGAACCCCTACTTCGCCCTCTACGCCGACCTCGACGACGTGCGGGGCCAGTGGTGGGAGCTGGGCATCAGCCACGAGTTCGCCCTGGCGGACCTGGGCCTGGAGAGCACCCCGATCCTGAAAGACATCACCATCACCCCCTCGCTGGTGCTGGGGATGGATCACCGGTACTTCTCGACCCCCCAGAAGCACACCCGCCTGGCGAACCTGCTGTACGGCCTGGACATGTCGCTGGACCTCAGCAGCGCCCTGGACCTGCCCCCGCAGGTGGGCTCGTTCTACCTGAACACCTTCCTCGCCTTCTCCCAGCCGCTCAACGGGGAGCTGCGGGAAGAGGCGATGAACGACGAGTTCTTCGGCGGGATGGCCGTCGGGTGGGAGTGGTAGACTGCGCGATCAAGGACGGGGACAGGCGCGTCCGCGGCGAGACAACCTCCGCTCCGGCCGCCTGTCCCCGTCTTTGATGTAACGGCTTCGCTTCCCGCAGAGGGATTGGGGGTCACACCGCATGGACCGCCCCCGCCGCCGCAAGCGTCTGGTTCGACTCAAACGCGTGCCTCGCATCGAGCGCGTGCTTCGTCGCAAGCATGTGCGACGCCTCAAGCGCGTGCGACGCCTCAAGCGCGTGCGACGCTCAAGCGCGTGCGACGCCTCAAGCGCGTGCGACGCCTCAAGCGCGTGCGACGCTCAAGCGCGTGCGACGCTCAAGCGCGTGCGACGGGGGTCTCCTGACCCCCGTCGTCCGGGAACGTGCGGAACGCTTCCGCGGCAGCGTTATGGCGGCGCGTCGATCGCGGCGGCATGTGGAGTGCGGGGGTTCACCACCGCTTTTCGATGGACCGGGGCCGGTCGCATGGGCCGGCCTCTGTCGAGCGGCCTGGAAAGGGTGGAGTCGGCTCTGGGGTCACTCGGGCACGGAATGATGGTTTGCGGAGGGAACCTTCCGTGGGAGGTTCAGGCGCTGAGTGGAAAGCGGCGGTGAACCGCCGCACTCCAAAGCGCCGCCGCGAAGGGGGCGCTCCCATGGCGCTGACGCGGAGGCGCTGTTCGCCCCTCCCGGACGCCGGGGGTCAGGAGACCCCCGGTGCACGCGCGCGGAGCGGATCAGAAAAGCCCCGGCGGAGGCGCGTGAGGCGGGTTTGGTGGGTGGAATCCATCCGCTCCCCCGAGTCCTCACTCACAAGGGGCCGGCCGCCGCCGCTGTTCTGGCGGCGGCAGGACCCTCTTGATCCGTCATAAGCATGTCTTATCTTAAATATCATATCATTACCTGTTCCATTTCTGTCCCCTCGGGTATACTGGCGCGCATAGGCGGTTCCGCCCCCGCGGCGGAGCACCGGGACGCCTGAACACAACAGCGTGGTTTTCGGAATGCGGACCCGGCGGTCACGGGTCCGCTTGTATCATGGCCGATCACGGTGTCTCGTGCACAGCGCCCCGTTCGTGCAGCCAACCGCTGCTCCACCCGGGCCCTGACACGGGGGACGTTCCGTGGCGGCCCAGGACGTAGTGAGCGAGAGCATGAGCGCAAGGCAACCCCTGGAGTTCGGTCTGTACGAGGCGCGGCGGGAGCACGACGCGTGCGGCATCGGCGCCGTCGTCAACATATCCGGCCAAGCGGACCACCGCATCATCGAGCTGGGCAAGCAGGTCCTGCTGAACCTGCACCATCGCGGGGCCGCCGGGGCCGATGAGACCACCGGCGACGGGGCGGGCATCCTGCTGCAACTGCCCACCGAGTTCCTCGCCGCCGCCGCCGACGCGGCCAAGATCCCCCTGCCCCCCGCGGGCAAGTACGCGGTGGCGTCCCTCTTCGCGCCCCTGGACGACGCGGACCTCCGCGCCCGCTGCTTCGCCCAGATGGAGGCCGCCTGCGCCCACCACGGCCTGCGGGTCCTGGGCTGGCGACGGGTCCCCACCGACAACGCCACGCTGGGCGACATCGCCCGCTCGGCCGAGCCCGCCGTCTTCCAGGCCTTCCTCGACGCCGGGCCCCTCACCGGGATCGAGCTGGAGCGCAAGTGCTTCCTCGCCCGCAAGCGGACTGAGAAGGCCGTCCGCGAGCGGTTCGGCGAGAAGGCGGACGACTTCTACATCTGCTCGATGTCCGCCCGGACGATCGTCTACAAGGGCATGTTCTTCGCCCACCAGCTCTTCGCCTACTACCCCGACCTGGCGGACGAGCGGATGAAGACCGCCCTCGCCCTCGTCCACCAGCGGTACAGCACCAACACCTTCCCCAGTTGGAAGCTTGCCCAGCCCTTCCGCATGGCCGCCCACAACGGGGAGATCAACACCCTGAGCGGCAACCGCAACCGCATGAAGGCCCGCGAGCGGCGAATGCACTCCCCCGCCCTGGGAGAGGACCTCAACGACCTGTTCCCCGTCCTCACCGACGGGACCAGCGACTCCGCCCAGTTCGACAACTGCCTCGAACTGCTCGCCATGGCCGGGCGGTCCCTCCCCCACTCCATGATGATGATGATCCCCGAGGCGTTCGGGCCCCGCTACCACATGAGCATCGACAAGCGGGCCTTCTACGAGTACCACTCGGCGATCATGGAGCCCTGGGACGGGCCCGCCGCGATGGTCTTCACCGACGGGCGGCTCGTGGGGGGGACGCTCGACCGCAACGGGCTGCGCCCCGCACGCTACGTCGTCACCACCGACGGGCTGGTCGTGCTGAGTTCCGAGGTGGGCGTCATCGAGTTCCCCCCCGAGCAGGTCCAGCAGAAGGGCCGCCTCCAGCCCGGGCGCATGTTCCTCGTCGACACCCGCGAGGGGCGGATCATCACCGACAACGAGATCAAGAGCAAGATCGCCCGCCGCAAGCCCTACCGCCGCTGGCTCGATGAGAACCGCATCGAACTCCGCGGGCTGTTCAACGCCACCGCGTCCTCGCCCCCCGCCCCCGATGTCCTCGCCCGCGAGATGCGGAGGTTCGGGTACACCCGCGAGGACCTCAACATGATCCTCGCCCCCATGGCCGCCACCGCCCAGGAGCCCGTGGGCTCGATGGGCACCGACACCCCGCTGGCCGTCCTCTCCGATCAGCCCAAGCCGCTGTTCAACTACTTCAAGCAGCTCTTCGCCCAGGTGACCAACCCGCCCATCGACCCGCTCCGCGAGGGGCTGGTCATGAGCCTCATGGACTACGTCGGCAAGCGGCGAAACGTGCTCGACGAGACCCCCGAGCACTGCCGCCAGCTCAAGCTCCCCCACCCCATCCTCACCAGTGAGGACGTGCAGCGGCTGCGGTCGTCGGACCGCGAGGACTTCCGCGTCGCCACCCTCGACGCCCTCTTCGACGCCGCCGCCCCCGACCCCGCCGCCGCCCTCCGCGCAGGCGTCGACGCCCTCTACGCCGCCGCCGACAAGGCCATCGCCGACGGGGCCTCGCTCCTCGTCCTCTCCGACCGCGCCGCCTCCCCCACCCGCGCCCCCATCCCCTCGCTGCTGGCGACGTCGGCGGTCCACCACTGGATGCTCGACCACAACCTCCGCGGGGAGGCGGGCATCGTCGTCGAATCCGCCGAGCCCCGCGAGGTCATGCACTTCTGCCTGCTGCTGGGCTACGGCGCCAACGCCATCAACCCCTACCTCGCCTTCGAGATCCTCGCCGACATGCACCGCAGCGGGGACCTCGACGCGCAGGAACTGACGGGCGAGCAGGTCGTCGACAACTTCATCACGGCCGTCAAAAAGGGCATCCTCAAGACGATGTCCAAGATGGGCATCTCCACGCTGCGGAGCTACCGGTCGGCCCAGATCTTCGAGTGCATCGGGCTCAACCGCGCGGTCGTCGACGCCTACTTCCAGGGCACGACCTCCCGCATCCAGGGCATCGGGCTGCCCGAGATCGCCCGCGAGGCCCTCGACCGCCACGCCGCCGCCTACGCCCCCCGCACCCCCGGGACCATGGACCTCGACGCCGGCGGGGAGTACCACTACCGCGCCGACGGGGAGAACCACCTCTGGAACCCCGAAAGCGTGGTCTTCCTCCAATACGCCGTCCGCAACAACGACCGCCAGGCCTACCGCAAGTACGCCCAGCTCATCAACGACCAGTCGCGCAAGCTCGCCACGCTCCGCGGACTCTTCGAACTCCGGTTCGACCCCGCCAAGGAGGTCCCCCTCGACGAGGTCGAGCCCGCCGGCGAGATCGTCAAGCGCTTCTACACCGGGGCCATGAGCCACGGGGCCATCTCCTCCGAGGCCCACGAGACCATGGCCGTCGCCATGAACCGCCTCGGGGCGTTCAGCAACACCGGGGAGGGCGGGGAGGATCCCAAGCGCTACCGCCCCCGCGAGGACGGGGACTCGTCCAACTGCGCCATCAAGCAGATCGCCAGCGGGCGATTCGGCGTGACGGCGGAGTACCTCGCGAACGCCAAGATGCTGCAGATCAAGATGGCCCAGGGCGCCAAGCCCGGGGAGGGCGGACAGCTTCCGGGGCACAAGGTCACCGAGGAGATCGCCCGCCTCCGCCACTCCACGCCCGGGGTGTCGCTGATCTCCCCGCCCCCCCACCACGACATCTACTCCATCGAGGACCTCGCCCAGCTCATCTACGACCTCAAGTGCTCCAACCCGGGCGCGATGGTGAGCGTCAAGCTCGTCAGCGAGGTCGGGGTCGGGACCATCGCCGCCGGAGTCGCCAAGGGCAACAGCGACGAGGTCCTCGTCAGCGGGCACGACGGGGGGACGGGCGCCTCGCCCCTGTCCTCCATCAAGCACGCCGGGTGCCCCTGGGAACTCGGGCTCGCCGAGACCCAGCAGACCCTCGTCCTCAACAACCTCCGCGACCGCATCCTCGTCCAGGCCGACGGGCAGATGAAGACCGGGCGCGACATCGTCATCGCCACCCTCCTGGGCGCCGAACGCTTCGGGTTCGGCACGGCCGCCATCGTCTCCCTCGGGTGCCTGCTGATGCGGAAGTGCCACCACGGCACCTGCCCGGTGGGCATCGCGACGCAGCGGCCGGAGCTGCGGGCCCGCTTCACGGGCAAGGCCGATCACCTCGTGAACTTCATGCTCTTCGTCGCCGAGGAGGTCCGCGAGCTGATGGCGAAGTTGGGGTTCCGCACGATGGACGAGATGGTCGGGCAGGTGCACCGCATCGGGGCCCGCAAGGCGATCGAGCACTGGAAGGCCCGTGGGCTGGACTTCTCCGCGATGTTCCAGATGCCCGACATCAGCGACGGGCGGGCCCTCCGCTGCGTCCGCACGCAGACCGACCCGCTGGCGGACCACCTGGACTGGAAGCTCCTGGAGCAGGCCGCCCCCGCCCTGGAGACCAAGGCGCCCGTGAAGATCGAGCGGCCCCTCCGCAACACCAACCGCACCATCGGGGCGATCCTCAGCAACCGCATCGTCCGCCGCTACGGGTCCGCCGGGCTGCCCGACGGGACGATCGACATCACCTTCCGCGGATCGGCGGGGCAGAGCTTCGGGGCGTTCCTTGTCCCGGGCGTGACGCTCCGCCTGATCGGGGACGCCAACGACTACGTCGGCAAGGGCCTCTCGGGCGGGCGGATCATCGTCCGCACCCCCGAGGGCTCCCCCTTCGCCCCGGAGGAGAACATCATCGTCGGCAACACCCTGTTGTACGGGGCGACGAGCGGGGAGGTGTTCATCAACGGCATGGCCGGGGAGCGGTTCTGCGTCCGCAACTCCGGCGCGCACGCCGTCGTCGAGGGCGTGGGCGACCACGGGTGCGAGTACATGACCGGCGGGCGGGTGGTGGTGCTCGGGCAGACCGGGCGCAACTTCGCCGCGGGCATGAGCGGGGGCATCGCGTACGTCCTGGACGAGTACCAGCTCTTCGACACCCTGTGCAACCTCGACATGGTGGACATCGAGAACGTCCACCAGCGGGAGGACGTGGAGTTCGTCCGCACGATGATCGAGCGGCACTGGGCGTACACCGGCTCCCGCCAGGCCAAGCGGATCCTGGACCGCTGGAGCGACATGATCGGGCGGTTCGTGAAGGTCATGCCCATCGATTACCGCAAGGCCCTGGAACGGATGCGAGAGCACGAGCAGCGCGGCGGGGAGTACACCCCGGCCACCGAGGAGGTGTTCAGTGGCTAAGCCCACCGGATTCATCGAGTACAAGCGTGAGGAGGTCCCCCACCGTCCCGTCGTGGAGCGGACGCGGGACTTCTTCGAGGTCGATCTGCCCCTGCCCGCGGAGGTCCTGCTCAAGCAGGCCGCCCGCTGCATGGACTGCGGGATCCCCTTCTGCCACGGGGCGGGCTGCCCCGTGCAGAACCTCATCCCCGAGTTCAACGACCTGGTCTACCACGGCAAGTGGGAGCAGGCCTGCCGCGTCCTGCACTCCACCAACAACTTCCCCGAGGTCACCGGGCGCATCTGCCCCGCCCCGTGCGAGTCCGCCTGCACCCTGAACATCGACCAGGTGCCCGTCAACATCAAGCAGATCGAGCTGCAGATCGTCGAGCGCGGCTGGGCGGAGGGGTGGATCCGCCCCCAGCCCCCCGAGCACAAGACGGGCAAGCACGTGGCGATCATCGGGTCGGGGCCGGCCGGCCTCGCCGCGGCGCAGCAGCTCGCCCGCATGGGCCACCACGTCATCGTCTTCGAGAAGGACTCCCGCATCGGGGGGCTGCTGCGGTACGGGATCCCGGACTTCAAGCTCGACAAGAAGGTCCTCGACCGCCGCCTGGAGCAGATGCGGGCGGAGGGCGTGGAGTTCCAGACGAGCGTGACGATCGGGGAGGACCTCTCGCCCAAGTACCTCCGCCAGCGCTTCGACGCCATCCTCCTGACGATGGGCGCGGGCGAGCCCCGCGACCTGACCATCGAGGGGCGCGAGCTGCGGAACGTCCACTTCGCCCTGGAGTTCCTCACCCAGCAGAACCGCGTCAACGCCGGGGACGCCATCCCCCTCGCCGAGCACATCCTCGCCAAGGACAAGGTCGTCGCCGTCATCGGCGGCGGGGACACCGGCAGCGACTGCATCGGCACGGCCATCCGCCAGGGCGCCAAGCAGGTCTACCAGTTCGAGATCCTCCCCAAGCCCCCCGAACGCACCAACCCCGAGACGCCCTGGCCCCAGTGGCCACGGGTCCTGCGGACCAGCTCCTCGCAGGAGGAGGGCTGCACCCGCCGCTGGTGCGTGCAGACCAAGAAGCTCCTCGGGCGCGGGGACACCGTCTCCACCCTCGAGGGCGCGGAGGTCCGCTGGGAGAAGGGCCCCGACGGCGGGTGGAAGATGCAGGAGGTCCCGGGCAGCGAGTTCCGCCTGGACGTGGACCTGGTGCTGCTGGCGATGGGCTTCACCCACGTGCGGCACAACGGGCTGGTCGACCAGCTCGAGCTGCAGCTCGACCCGCGCGGGAACGTGATCATCGGGGCGGACTACCACACGAGCGTCCCGGGCGTCTTCGCCGCCGGCGATACCGAACGCGGGGCCTCCCTCGTCGTCCACGCCATCGCCGCCGGGCGCAAGGCCGCCGCGGGCATCGACGAGTGGCTCAAGAAGCAGGAGACGCAATCATGATCACCGGCATCGCCCACGTGTGCTACACCGTCAGCGACCTCGACGCCTCCGAAACGTTCTACCGCGACGTGCTGCACCTGCGCCCGGCCTTCGACTTCCGCAACGACAGCGGGGTGCGCTTCGGGCTCTACCTGCACGTGGGCGGGGCGAACTTCCTCGAACTCTTCCAGGGCGCGCTGTCCGAGCGCGCCCCCGGCCAACCCTACCAGCACCTGTGCCTGCAGGTGGACGAGATCCAGTCCACCGTCGCCGACCTCCGCGCCCGCGGAGCGGACGTCAGCGACCCCAAGCTCGGGAGCGACCGCTCCTGGCAGGCGTGGCTGAGCGACCCGGACGGCAACCGCATCGAACTCCACCAGTACACGCCCGAGAGCAAGCAGACCCCGTTCGTCTCGTAGGCGTCTCACAGGCGAAGGGCCGAGAGACCGGGAGACCGGAGACGGTTCGGTTGCTCCGACCGTCCCACGGGACCGCCCCGTTGGGGCTTGTCCCGTGGGCATTGTCCCGTGCGAGTTCCTGCGTAGGGGGGGATGGACTCCTTGTTCTACACATTTCGGCGTCCCGACGCCCCGAGCGCGTGCGTTGGGGGTCTCCT
>JAWLCQ010000125.1:0-14754 GCA_041687095.1 Phycisphaerae bacterium
AGGCGGGATGGGCGCAGGGAGCCTCGAAAAAGGGGACTGGCTCCGCAGCGGCATGCTTCTTGCCGCGCAGGTGCCTGTCCCCTTTTTCGAGGCGGTGCGGGACTCCTCGCCCGCACCCCGTGAACGGTTACCCGCAATCCGCAATCCGCAATCCGCCATTCCCTCTTCCCCGCACATACCATGGACGTACAGGCCCATTGGGGGGGAGAGAACCATGAACGCAAGAGCGGACGATGTGACGGAAGTGCGGGACGCGGGACTGCCGGTCCGGGGACGCCCGGAGGACTGGGACCCCCTGCTGGAGCTGATCGGGGACGCCCCGATCGTGCTCCTGGGCGAGGCAACCCACGGGACCCACGAGTTCTACACCGCCCGCGCCGCCATCACCCGCCGCCTCATCGAGGAAAAAGGCTTCTCCGCCCTCGCCGTCGAAGCCGACTGGCCCGATGCGTACCGCGTCAACCGCTTCGTCCGCCACCTCGGCCGCGACGCCAGCCCCCGCGACGCCCTCTCCGACTTCCAACGCTTCCCCCGCTGGATGTGGCGAAATGACGACGTCCTGGACTTCATCACCTGGCTGCGCGACCACAACGCCTCCCTCCCCGCCGCCGACCAAGCGGGCTTCTACGGGCTCGACCTCTACAGCCTCTACGCCTCCATCCACGCCGTCCTCCAGTACCTCGACCGCACCGATCCCCCCGCCGCCCGCCGCGCCCGCGCCCGCTACGAGTGCTTCGACCACTCCGAAACCCCCGACCCCCAGCACTACGGGCTGGAGGTCAGCATCGGCGTCCGCGAACCCTGCGAGAACGAAGCCGTCGAGCAGCTCCGCGACCTCCAGCACCGCGCCTCCGAAACCCTCGAAGCCGACGGACTCGCCGCCGCCGACGAGCAGTTCCACGCCGAAATGAACGCCCGCGTCGTCGAAACCGCCGCCGAGTACTACCGCGCCATGTTCAGCGGCCGCATCAATACCTGGAACCTCCGCGACCAGCACATGGCCGACGCCGCCGACGCCCTCCTCGACCACCTCTCCACCACCGACCGCCCCGCCAAGCTCGTCATCTGGGCACACAACTCCCACATCGGGGACGCCCGGGCGACCGACATGTCCCGCCGCGGGGAACTCAACGTCGGGGAGATCCTCCGCATCCGCCACGGGGCCGACACCGTCCTCGTGGGCTTCACGACCTACGACGGGACCGTCGCCGCCGCCGATGACTGGGACGGGCCCGTCCACCGCAAGACCGTCCGACCCGCCCTCCCGGGCAGCTACGAGGCCCTCTTCCACCGCACTGGTCTGGGCGACTTCCTCCTGCCCCTGCGGGGGCACGCGGTGGCGGGCGCCCTGGCGAGGGAGAGGCTCCAGCGGATGATCGGGGTCATCTACCGCCCCGAGACCGAGCGGGTCAGCCACTACTTCGAGTGCCGCATCGACCGCCAGTTCGACGCCGTCATCCACTACGACCACACCCGCGCCCTCGACCCCCTCGAAGGCGCCACGGCCTGGCGGACGCGACAGAAGCAACAAACCCCCCAGACCTACCCGCACGGGCTGTAGGGCGCGCAGGCGTCGCAGCGCAGCGGAGACGCTTGCGCGCGGGAGAGTCTGCTCCCGCGCGCAGGCGGCTGCGCGGCGAAGTGGCCCAGCCGGGCGCCGCGGTTTGCGGAGCGCAGCGAAGCAACCACGTCGAACCAACGGTGCGCAACGCGCGCGCTCCCTGCGTCTGCGCCGGGGGTCTCCGGCCCCCCGGCGTCCGGGAGGGGCGAGGGACGCCTCCGCGTCAGCGTCGTTGGAGCGCCCCCTTCGCGGCGGTCCCCGCCGCGACCGAAGCGCTGCCATAACGCTATCGCGGAAGCGTTTGTAGTCCTTCCAGGACGTTGGGGGTCAGGAGACCCCCAACGCACGCGCTTGAGGCGCCGCACGCGACTGAGGCGTCGATCGCTTGGGGCGTCGCACAAGCCTGGGTTATGTCAAGTACCACTACTCGCCCAGCACCGCCACGACCTTCACCTTCGCTCCCGCCTCCGCGACGGGGAGGACGTCCCCGTCCACCTTGCGGCCGTTGACGGTGAGGGAGCGGACGCCGCTGCTGCGGCCGCCGGGGTTGCGGACGGTGATGTCGTAGGTCGCCCCGCGGAAGAGGCGCGTCACGCGGAACTCCTTCCAATCGGCGGGGATGCAGGGGTCGATGCGGAGGCCCGACAGCGTGGGGCGAATGCCCAGCAGGTACTGCGTGCCCGCGACGTAGCACCAGCCGGCCGTGCCCGTCACCCACGGGTTGTGGGCGACCCCGAACTGCGGGTCGTCCTTGCCGGTGACGAACTGGGTGTAGACGTAGGGCTCGCAGCGGCGGTGGTCGGCGCGGTCGTTCATGGTGCTGGGCAGCAGGGAGCGGTAGTAGGCGAAGGCCCGCTCCCCGTCGCGCTGCAGGGCGGCGGCGATCATGGCCCAGGGGTTGGGGTGGCAGAAGATGGCCCCGTTCTCCTTGAACCCCGGGGGGTAGCTCACCCGCCCCACCACATCGCGGGTGAGGTCCACGTGCGGGGGCGTGAAGAGGTGCAGCCCGTACTCGCTGGCGAGGTGCGTGTGCACCGCCTCCATGGCCGCCTTCGCCCGCTGGGGGGTGGCGACCCCGGCGATGACGGACCACGTCTGGGGGTTGAGCCACACGCGGGCGACGTCGTTGTTGCGGGACCCGGCGGTGGACCCGTTGGCCATCATCGCGCGGAGGTACCAGTCCCCGTCCCAGGCGTGGCGGTTGACGGCGTCGGCCATCTCGGCGGCCCAGGCGCGGGCTTCGGCGGCGGCGTCGGGGCGTTCGAGGGCGTCGGCGAGTTCGGCGAAGTCGGCCGCGGCCTTGCAGAACTGCATGCTCACCCACACGCTCTCCCCGCCCTCCCCGAGCTGCAGCGCGTCGTTCCAGTCGGCGGCGAGGCTCAGCAGCAGCCCGTGGGCCCCGCGGTGCTCGCGGGCGAAGCGCAGGGCGGAGCGCATGTGCTCGACGACGGTGGCGCTGCCGGTGTCGAGGTACTCGATCTCGCGGTCGCAGAACGCCAGGTCGCCCGTCTCGCGGACGTACGCCGCCACCGCCAGCGGGATCCACAGGTGGTCGTCGGAGTATGGGTGGTCGATCGTCTCGCCCTGCCCGGTGACGAGGGTGAGGGGCTGGACCTTGTGCAGCGCAGCCCCGTCGGAGGCCTGCCCGCGGAGGAGTTGGACGATGGCCTCGCGGGCCTCGTCGCTGCGGGCGTGCATCACGCCCAGGGTGTCCTGGAGCGTGTCGCGGTACCCGTACCCGTCGCGGAGCCCGGCCTCGATGTACGAGGCGGAGCGCGACCAGCGGAAGTTCACGTGCGCCTGGTAGGCGTTCCAGACGTTGATCATCGAGTCCATCGCGGGATCGGGCGTCTTGCACTGGAGCCCGCCCGTCAGCTCGCCCCACAGGGCGCGGATGCGGGCGAGTTCCTCGTCGAAGCGCTCGGGCGTGTAGGTCTGGCGAGCCCGCACGCCGTCGGTCTCAGCCGCCCCTTGGCCGCAGATGAAGCAGATGCGTTTGGTCTCGCCCGGCTGAAGTTCGATGCGGACCTGGAGGGACCCGCAGGCGTTCCCGCCGGCGCCCGTGTCGTTGGAGCACTGCCCGCGTTCGACGGCGAGGGGGTCGGCCTCGCTCCGCCAGGGGCCGATGAAGGCCTCGCGGCGGGTGTCGAAGCTCCGCACCGCTGCCGTGGCCGCGAAGAACCGGTCCGTGAACCGCCACCCCGGGACGGGGGTGGAGTACCCGATGATCCCGTCGACGCAGCGGGTCTGGGCGCAGAAGAGGATGGCCTGGAGCGAGTTCTCCCCGGCGAAGAAGGGGAAGGCGAACTCGGCGTAGGTGAAGGCATCGAGCGTGCGGGGGTTCTTGGTGCGGTTGGTCACTTCCAGGCACCACACCTCCAGGGGCTCCCCGGGCGGCACGAGGTAGGTGACGCTGGAGGCGATGCCCTTGTACCGCGACTCGATCCGCGTGTAGCCCATCCCGTGGCGGCAGACGGTCTTGTGCTGCTTGAGGGGCTTGCGGACGGGGGCCCAGGAGTTGGACCAGTAGTCGCCCTTCTCGTCGCGGAGGTAGACGTAGCGGCCCGGGCGGTCCTCGGGGACGGCGTTGAAGCGGAAGCGGAGGATGCGGTTCTCCCCGGGGGACTGGTAGAAGCTGTACCCCCCGGCGTTGTTGGAGATGATCGCGCAGTAGTCCCCCCCCCCGACGCCCAGGTAGTTGATCCACGGGGTCGGGGTGTCGGGGCGGTCCACCACGTACTCTCGCCGCTTGTCGTCAAAGTGTCCGTACCGCATTTGCTGGTCCTTTCCGCTGGCTCTGTGGGGTAGCTCAGAGGGTAGACGCCCGCTCCCATCGGGTCAAGCAGGGATGCAGGGGATACAGGGGATGGAGAGAGGAGCCTTCCCTCGACCGGACATAAACCGCCGATCGCCCGTGCGATTCCCGCAGTCCCATTCCGCCCCGGATAAGTACAACTGTCGGGCTAGAATACCCGCACAACAGGGGGATTTTCCTATTGTTGAACAGTCAACAGCATGTAAGACTGTCAGTATCAGGCGCCGGGGCCTTTCGCTCCCGGCGGGGACACGGGCGGCACATTTCTGGGCGAAGGAGACGGGTATGCACAAGGCAACGGGTAGAGTTGCGCTGATGGTCTTCGTGTGCTGTGTGGTCGGGGGGGCGGCGATGGCGCAGGACGGGGCGCTGATGGTCCGCACCTGGGACGCCGGGGGCGACGGGACGGACTGGTTCAACCCCGCCAACTGGGACCCGGACGGGACCCCGATGGGCAGCGACGCGTTGACCATCGGCGCCTCGGCGAGCACGGGGCAGACGGTCAGCGTCTACGGCGGCGGTTCCGTCGCGGCATCGGGCGCGAGCACGGAACTCGCGTTCGGGACACTGTTCGTCGGCGGGGACGGATCGGCGACGGGGAGCAGCGGAGCCCTCAGCGTGTCCGGCGGCGCCACGGTCACCCTCACGGACGCCCGCCTGGCGGTCTATGACACCGGTTCGCTGCTGGTGGATGGCGGAACGCTTGCCCTCGCGGGCGAGGGCGGGACGGCGTGGTTCCAGAACCAGGGGATCACCGTCGCCAACGGAGGGCGCATCGACCTGGGCGGAAACCGGATGATGATCGGATACGCGGAGGGGGCGAGCCCCGCCGATCAGATCGCTGCGTGGATCGCCGACGGGACCATCTACACCTCCAACCCGAACGTATTCAAGATCCTCTTCTACATGGACGACCGGGTCAACAACTGCATTCGCGTCGCCAGTACGTGGAAGTGCGATCCGGACTGCGACTTCCGGGTGGATCTGGACGACCTGACGCGCCTGGGAACGTACTACGGGAAGCCCAAGGACGCGAAATGGTACGAGGGCGACTACAACGGCGACGGCAGGGTGGACCTGGACGATCTGACGCTCCTCGGAATGTACTACGGCTACGTGACACCGCAGGTCGGCCTGCTCAGTCCGCCGTGGCAGGCCTCCGGAACGGGGGTGGAGGTGGCGGCGGACGGGTCGCCGACCCCCGCTCCCGAACCCGGGACGCTGGCGCTGCTGGCGATGGGCGGCGTGCTCGTGCTGCGGAAACGGCGCTGACGGCGGAGGACTGCTGCCCTCGACGATGGTGTAGAGACGCCCGCGTCACAAAGGGTTACCGCACCCGTGCGGCGCTCCGGGCGAAGAAAAACTTGCGGACACACGATTTTTTGTGTCGGTTCTGGAGAGTTTTGGGCAGTGCTACTACTTAGGGGGGGATAGCGCATTCGGCGCTGGGCCGGTGGGTTTGTTCCGGCAGTTTGCGGTCGAGGACCGCCTGTGCCCTCGGCACAACGCTCCATCCATGCGGGAGGGCTTCGCGTTGGCTTTGTTTTGCAGGGCCGGGATGGGTTTGTTCCGCAGGACTCGCTTGGGTTTGTTTTGCAGGACTCGCTTGGCTTTGTTTCGCACGAAAGGACGTGCCCGGAGCCGACGGCCTGGCAGTGGGTTTGTTTTTGAGACTCTTGGAGTGCGGCGGCCCTGCGACAAGCTCAGGGCAAGCGGCTACGCCGCTTTGGCTCGGATGGAGAGCGCGGGCAGGGATCTTCGGTGGGCGCGGGGTACGGATGCAAGTGTTTGATCCATCTTGGCTTGGATCGTTACGATGGAGCCAGAGCGGCGTCTGCGCCGCCGCAGTCCAAAGGGGGCCGCTTGGGTTTGTTTTGCACGATCACGTGCGCAGGAGACGCGAAACTCGGAAAAACCTGCGTTGGGTTTGTTTTCCACGGTCGCGGGACCGGGAGCGGGAGGGGCAGAAATCGGAATAGTCTGCGCTGGCTTCGTTTTCGATGGCGGGGTTTGGCTTCGTTTTCGACGGTGGGCGTTGGCTTCGTTCCGTGCGCCGGTCATTCCGTACTGTGTGCGTCCGGTTCGGACGGTTCCGCCCGCCGGTCCCACAGGGCGAGGGCCGTGCGGAAGAACCGCTGGTAGAGGTACGACGCCCCCACCAGCAGCGCCCCCAGGGCCATCAGCGACACGATCCGATACCCCGTCTCCACGTGCGCGAGTTCGACGAGGAAGACCTTCCCCGCCGTCAGGGCGAACAGCCCCAGGGCGACGTACCGCACCAGGGGCCGGCGGGCCAGGAAGCCTCCCACCAGCAGCCCCACCGCGTACAGCGACCACCACAGCGACAGCGCCATGTGCTCCGCCAGCGGGAGGCGGTCCCCCTCGCGGGGAAGGAATCCGCGGTCGATCTCGAAGCTCCCCATCCACAGCCCCAACAGGACCGCCGCCAGCAGCGCCCCCGTCGCGAGCGACTTCCCGGTGTCTCCCGCGTTCAGCCGCCGCGGGATCGCCCGCGACAGCCACAGCAGCACGCCCACCGTCAGCAGCCCGGCGGCGAAGGTCCAGTTGAGCACGACCGTGGGGGCGGCGGCGATCTGCGGGAAGCGCGCGTGCGCCGCCCACGTGTCCCGCAGCACGAGCACCGCCACGACGAGCGCGACGAGCCCCCCTGCGCAGGCGGTCAGCCAGGGGCTGCGGCGGCGGGAGGCAGCCGCCAGCAGCGCGACGGCCGGGACGAGCAGCCACCACGTCCCCGCCACGCCCTCCAGCAGCAGCAGAACCCGCCACGCCCATACCACCTCGCCCGCGACGACGAGCCCGATGGCCACGTTGCGTTCGATGACAGCGTCCCACAGCTTCCCGCCCCCGCGCAGGACCGCCGCCACCGCCAGGCACGCCAGCGAGACCATCCCGGCGAGCACGAGCCCCCACGTCACGGGAACGCCAAACGGGGCCAGCAGCACCGGCCGCAACTCCGTGAGCGCGGGCACGGTGTCGGCGGCGAATTGGGCGACGGCGAGGAGCATGACGAGGACGGACAGGGCGGCGAGGATGCGGTTGCGGAGGTGCCGCCCGAGGAGCATGGCGAAGAGGGCCTCGGCCGTCCAGACGATGGTGAGATGGGCGGTGTCGAACTGCAGCGGGGCGGCGAGGGTGACGAGGACGAGCCCCGCGATGAAGTACGTCACGCCCACGGTGCTGCGGCGGAGCAGCAGTTGCAGCAGCACGCCCAGGGCGACCGCCCCGCCGCCCAGCACGGCCGTGTACAGCCCCATCCACTCCCCCTGCGTGGGCGACAGCAGCAGGTACGAGCGGACGTACATCCAGACGGTGGCGGCGAGGGCGAAGGCGGCGTTGTAGAGGTCCTCCCGCCGCGTGCGGGCGCGGGGGGCGTTGACGATCACATCCGTCAGCAGCAGGGCAAAGACCGCCCACGTCCACCCCGCCGCCGCCCAGGCGCTGTGCGCGGCGAGGGCGTCCAGCGGACCGGGAATCCATAGGCTCAGCAGCACCCAGCCCGCGGCCGCGATGCGAAGCACCCGCCACCCGCGCCACAACGCGATCGCCAGGTACACGCCCGTGAGCCCCAGCAGGCAGGCGGGCAGGACGTGCGGGGACGCCCCGCCGCCGATGAGCACCGCGTCGAACATCGCCGCCGCCCACACGCCCGAGAGCACCGCGAAGGCGCGGTCCCGCGTGGGGTGGTTGCGGCGGAGGGCGGAGCGGACCAGCAGCTCCCCGACGAACAGGGCCACGAACGCCCAGATCCAGGCGTAGTGGATGTCCCACTCGCCCGCCCCGACGAACCGGGGGGAGGCCACCAGCAGCCCGGCCGTCCACGCGAGCACGGCAAAGCGGACCCAGCTCCACCCTCGCCAGAGGGCGACGGTGATGCACAGCGCCCCGAGCACCAGCAGGTGCCCCAGTGCAACTGCGGGCGTGGCGGAGGCGTTGGGAACATGTACGAGGGCGATGGTGCCCCACAGGGCTCCGAGCGTGAGGAACGCGGGATTGCTCCCGTCCTCGGGCTCGTCGCCTCGCAGGGAGCGGACAACGGGCTCGGCGAGCAGGAGCAGCACGAACGCCCATACCCAGACCGCCGCTCCCGGACTCGCCATCGCACCGTCAAAAGAACTGCCGATGAGCAGTACCGGAACCCCCACCGCCGTCCACCCCAGGGCGGCGAGCTGCGGCCCGCGGCGACGAGCCCACACGCCCACCCCCAGCACCAGCACGTCCAGCGCCAGCAGGTTCGCCAGGCTGTACCCGGGTTCCCAGTCGATGAACACGAACAGGACCGCCATCGGCACCCCCGCCCCCACCAGCAGCGCGTTGGCGGCCCGCCAGGGCAGGTGCTCGCGGCGGAAGGCGAGCAGGGCGTAGGCGGCGAAGGCCAGCATCAGCGTCCACCCGAACGCGACCGTCGGGAGCACGGGGCTCTGCTCGCCGAACTGCCCGTACCATCCGCCGAAGAGGACCACCGTCCCCAGCAGCGCCACCCCCGCCACGAGCGGCCAGCGGCGGAGGAAGGCGACAACGAGGAAGCCCACGGCCAGCACGAGCAGGTACGTCAGGAGGACCACCTGCTCATTGCGGCCGCTGCTGAGCAGCAACGGGGTCAGGTATCCGCCGATCTGCACGAGAAAGGCCGTCGCCTGGAACCGTGCGCGGACGCTGAGGGCGGCCCCCAGGGCGGTGATGGCACACATGAGCCCGAAGGCCAGCGGGAGCCCGATGAGACCGTAGAACTTGGGACTGGCCGCGAAGGCCGAGGCGTACAGCAGGGCGATGCCCCCGCCCGTCACGCCCGAGGCGAAGAGCGTCATGCCCTTGCGGCGGGTCCACTCGCCCAGAACGCACAACGCCGCCCCCGTCGTCCCGATCAGCAGCACGCGAACCAGCGGGCTCACCCAGCCCTGGGAGGCGGCGTACTGGAAGAAAAACACCGCCGCCAGGATCAGCACGACGATCCCGATGCGGTTGAGCCACCCCGCCCCGATCCGCTGCTCGAGGGAGAGGGCGGGCTTGCGCTTCAGGGGGCTCGCCTCCACCGCCTCGGACGGCGGAAGCGCCTCCCCTTGCCCCGGAGGTCGGGGGGGAGCGGGAGGCACCGCATCCCGCCACGTCAGTTTCGACGACGGCGGCGGGGAGGGACGGCGGGAGGCCCCGGGGGGCACGGGCGGGGGTTCGGCGGCCTGGGGCACGGGCGGAGGCCCGGTCCGCGAGGGGGGCTCGGCGGCCGCGGCCACTGGGACCTCGGACGGGCCCGGAGCGCCCGGGCCCCGGGCGGACTCGGCGGGGGGCGGTGGGGAGCGGAGAGGCCGCGGTGCGGGCGGAGGCGGAGGCGGCGGGGGGACGGTCCGCGGCGGCGGTTGAACGGGGGCCGGTCGCGATGCGAGCGACCGGTTCAGCAGGACCTCCAGCCCCTCCACCCGTCGGCGGAGCTCGGCCAGTTCCTCGCGCAACTGCGACGCCTCGTCTTCCCGAAGTGGTTCCATGGGATCTCCACCCTGTTGCCCCACACGATATCGCCCCGTTGGCGGACCCGCAAGCGCGAGCAACCGGGTGCACGACCGTATCTGCGCAGCAACGGTGCATGGGGTGCCACCCTCAAGCGGCGTTGTTTGCCGCTTGGGGGTGCTGCGGCGCGGCAGGCTCAACACCCCCAAGCCGCGAACAGCACGCGGCTTGAGGGTGGCACCCCGCGGGGCCGTTCCGTGAACGGTTCCACTGCGCAGATACGGTCATGCACCCGCGCGGACACTCGCGGCCCGCGGGGCTTGCGTCCCGCCCGCCGTTGCACTACGCTTCCCCCCGCCCGCCATGCGGGCCAACAGGAGACCACCATGCGAGGAACCAACGACGTGCTCGGAGGGGGCGGCATTCACCACGTGGCGATGCGGGTCCAGGACTTCGACGCCTCCGTCCGCTTCTACACCGATCTGCTCGGACTGCGGAACGTCCTGCAGTGGGGCGAAGGGCCCAAGCGGGCCGTCATGCTCGACACCGGCGACGGGAGTTGCATCGAACTCTTCGCCGGGGGGACCCCCGAGCCCAAGCCCGAGGGCCACGTCATCCACTTCGCCCTCCGCTGCCGCGACGTCGACGGCGTGTACGCCCGCGCCCTGGCGGCCGGGGCCCCCAGCATCATCGCACCCAAGGACGTCGAGATCGCCTCGACGCCCCCCCTCCCCGTCCGCCTCGCCTTCTTCGGCGGGCCCGACGGAGAGACCATCGAGCTGTTCTGCGACAAGACGCAGGCGTAAGAGACGGCTCATACGCATCCCAGAGAATTCGCGGGCCGTGTCACTTGGACGTGGTTGCTCCCGGCGTCGCCAGGGCTACGCCGCGGCAGGCCGCTTCGCTCCGCAAACCACGGCACCCACCCGAGAGTTGAGTGGGATGCGTATCATGCCCATTCCAGCAGGAGGGCGCACAGGGGTCGAAGCGGAGCGGAGGTCCCTGCGCGCGGGAGCGGCTGGAAGGGTCCGTGCGCCTGCCCCGCGCGCAGCCGGCTGCGCCGCCTGCACGCCCTACCCGGCTGTCCCGCGCGCAGTCGGCTGCGCCGCCTGCACGCCCTACCCGGCTGTCCCGCGCGCAGTCGGCTGCGCCGCCTGCACGCCCTACCCGGCTGTCCCGCGCGCAGCGGGCTGCGCCGCCTGCACGCCCTACCCGGCTATCCCGCGCGCAGCGGGCTGCGCCGCCTGCACGCCCTGCACGACGGAACGCGCCCGGACTCACGCCCGCCGCGATCGCCGTCGCAGCAGGCCGCCCGCGCCCAGCAGCAGCAGCCCCGCCGTTGCGGGCTCGGGCACGGGGACGGGCGCTCCGCCGGTGCGGCCGTACGCGGTGCCCAGGATCGTCAGGTCGTCCAGGTCCACCCGGCCATCCCCGTTCAAGTCGCCCTCGCGCCAGACCCGCAGCCCGTCGCGGCCGTAGAACGTCCCCAGGACCGTGATGTCGTCCAGGTCCACCACGCCATCGAGGTTGATGTCGCCCGGCAGCACCGCCACCGCCCGCACCGCCGTCCCGCCGTACACCACCGCCAGCGACATGTTCCCGTCCAGCATGTGCCCCGACACGCGGCGGAATCGTCCCGTCACGCCCCCGGCGGCCTCGACGAGCGGGAAGGCCTGCCCGTACGCCGGAACAAAGCCCTCGGGCACGGTCAGCTCCAACGCCCCCGCCAGGTCGGCCGCCCCGGTGAGGCGGAGGCGGGACCACGTGTCCGCGTCGTTCAGCGACGCCGCCAGGACCCCCGCGGGCGCGTGCACGAAGTTGCCGTCCACCGCCATCGCGTCGGGCCCGGCCGCGGGGGCGAGGATGCCCTCGTTCCACAGTTCGGCGGCGAGGATCCCGCTGCCCGTGATGACGCCCTGGTTCACCAGTTCCACGCCCACGAGGCGCGTCTGCGAACCGCTCATGCGGATCTGCCCGCCGGGCTCGACCCTGAAGAGATCCTTCACCCAGACGAGCCCCCCGGACGCCACGTCCAGCGGGCCCTCGATGAGCAGGTCGGTCTCGGAGATGAAGTTGGCGTCGTTGGTGACGGAGACGCGCCCGGCGGGACGGATGACGACGGATTTGTTCCAGACGATCGTCCCGTTGCCGTCGGCCGTCAGCTCCGCCCCGCCGCCCAGGTCGGTGTAGCACCAGATCCCCAGGTAGCTGCCGCTCTCGACGTGGACCGCCCCGGAGGAGAACAGGTCCTCCATCCAGCCGTACGACTGCTCGCGCAGGGTGACGACCGCGCCGTATTCGAGGATGGCCGGGCCGTTGGCGTTGAGGATGGTCCCCTCCCCGGCGACGTCGATCCGCCCGCTGGCGGGCATGTCCAGTTGCAGCGAGTTCACGTGGCTCGCCCCGGCGATCCGCAGCGAACCGGACACGTAGAGGGGCCCGAAGTCACGCAGGACGGTGAGCGTGGACCCGCCGTCCACCACGGCGGTCCCGTCGATGGTGATGGAGTCGCGGGCGCAGATGTCCGCGCTGTCGATGGCGTGCAGCACGGCCCCCTCGGACACGCCGAAGGTGTCCGCATCGATCCGCGTGCCCCCCTCCACCGTCAGGTCGCTTTCGGACTGGGGGGAGGCGAGGATGTCCACCGCCCCCAGGGCCAGCAACTGCGTCGCCCCCCCCACCACCGCCCGGCCGCGCAGCTCCACGTTCCCCCCCACCTCGACGGCCGCCCCGCGGAACTCCAGCGTCCCGTCGCTGCGAAGGTCGGTGAGGACGGACAGGCCGGCGTCGATGACCGCCAGGGCCCCGCTCGCCTCGACGGTCAGCTCCCCGAACCCGGCGTACGCGCCCGATCCGAGGAGGGTGACGGACCCGCCGTCGGCGATGAGGACGGGCAGATCGGTGAAAACGAACCCATCGACGGACAGCACGTCGGCGGGTTCGGGCATTTCGATGGGGTCCCAGTTGTTGGGGTCAAACCAGTTGGCGTCGACGGCCCCCAGCCAGGCGCGGTCGGTCCCCAGCGCCCCCGCCGCCACAAGGGCGATCGTGCAAAACAAACCCACCGAGGCGGCGAGACGTCTTGTCATGACACGCGGTCCTTCCTTCGCCGAGCCTGCGGTGACAGGCCCCCGCTCACGTGAAATCGCGAAAACAAACCCACGGCCTCCGAGGCCGCCGCTGGAAGGAAGGCAGATCCCGTGCCAGAGAATTCCTGAAATCCATTGGGTGGAAACCTTATGCAGAGAAATGACTTACGGATCCCCGCCTCCGGTGCCGGCGAAGGGGCTCCCCAGAACCGGCGCTAGCATCGCCGAAAAACCGGATACTATATGCCGTTATGCCGTTTTCGGCCCTCCCCGGCGAACCAGCCGCCGCACCGGCAAGCCGCCCCGCGGACCTCTATAATGATCCCCGACCCCTCCGGGCCGATTCGACACCCATCGCCGCCAGGGAAGGAGACTGACCATGAATCGCCCCTCGCCGCTGCTGGCCCTCGCCGCCCTTGTCGCCCTTGTCGCCCTTGTCCTGCCCGCCTGCGATCGCGACGAACCCCCGCCCCCGCCGCCCGACCCCGACGCCGCCCGACCGGCCGACGCGCCCCCTCCGCGCGACGAGGCGCAGCCCCCGGCGCCCCGAGCCCCGCGCGCCGCCCTGCCCGACGCCGACCAACCCGACGCCAACCAACCCGATGCCAACGCCATGCCCCCCGACGCCAACGCCCCCGCCCCGACCACTCTCCCCGCCCGCCCGCCGGGACCCGGTGATGCCAACGCGCCCCCACCGCCCGACGCCGCCCCGCCCCTGGAGGCGGAGGACGGTCAGGAGGGCGCGGGGGGAACCGGGGTGCGGGAGCGGCCCACGGAGTGGGCCTCCGCACGCGAGGGCGACGTGCTGACGTACCGCCTCGGGGACGGGGCGACCATGATCTACGAGGTCAAGCGGGTCGATGACGACTACGCCTACGTGGACGTGCGGAGGGCGGGCGACGAGGGCGCGGCCGATCGCGGCGCCGAGCGCCGCATGCCGCGCACCGTCACCTCGGCCGACACGCTCCGCTCCCGCCTGGCCCCCTCCACCAAGGGCGAGGTGCAGCAGGAGTCGCTGGGGACGGAGACCGTCACCCTCAGCGGACGCTCCTACTCCTGCCGCGTCACCCGCGCCACGCTGGACCTCGGGGACCGCACCCTCACGACCCGCACCTGGGAGTGCGACGACGTGCCCGGGGGCGTGGTCAAGCGGACCGTGGAGACCAACGGCGAGACGCGCGTGCAGCAGGAACTCATCGCGTTCGAGCGGGCGCAGTAGCGCAGCGCGGGCTGCGCCCGCTCCCAATTTCGATTTTCGATTTTCGATTTTCGATTGGGCTGTCGCCCCTACCATGGCCCCAATCGAAGTGAGCCCCGTTTGAGGACCGAAGAACATCCTCGAAAAAGCGAGGATCTTGCGCGTTTGCAGTGCAGTAGCGCAGTAGCACGCTCGGTGGGTGTCCCGGCTCGGCCGCTTTGCCCGTCACGTCCGGATGCGGACCTCCTTGCCCTGGGCGGCGGACTTGTAGACGGCGTCGAGGATGAGCTGCACGTCCAGGCCGTGCTGGCCGGTGGCGAGGGGATCGCGGCCGGCGGCGACGGCGTCGACGAACTCGGAGTAGGGGCTGAGCATGGGGGAGACAGGCTGCTGGAGGCGGCGTTCCCAGAGGGCCCCGGCCTCCTCGCAGTAGGCGCGGGCCTCGAAGTCGTAGCCCTCCCCCACGTTCCGCTGGATCACCCCGCCCTTGTCGCCCCAGAGCTGGGTGACCATGTCCTCGCCCTTCTCGGTGAACCCGGCCCAGGAGGCTTCGAGGATGACGGTCGCCCCGTTGTCGAAGCGGATGAGGGCCGCCCCCCAGATCCTCGACGTCGAAGGTCTTCTTCTGCTC
>JAWLCQ010000126.1:0-14720 GCA_041687095.1 Phycisphaerae bacterium
TTACACAACGGGTGTACGACCGTATCTGCGCAATGTCACCGTTCACGGAACGGTCCCCGCGGGGTGCCACCCTCAAGCCGCGTGCTGTTCGCGGCTTGGGGGTGTTGAGCCTGTCACGCCGCAGCACCCCCAAGCGGCAAACAACGCCGCTTGAGGGTGGCACCCCATGCACCGTTGCTGCGCAGACACGGTCGTGCACCCTTACACAACCCATTGCATTTTCGCGTGGCGTGTCATATGCTCTGCCCGCCATGGTTGAGACACACGAAACCTTCGCGCTGCTCGCGGCGGCGTGGGTGCAGCGGAACTGGGCGGCGATCGCGATCCTCGCGACGCTGCTCTCGCTCGCCGTGTTCGTCGTGCTGCTCATCGCCAAGTACGTCCGCCTGTGCCTGAACATCTTCGTCGACACCCCCCCCCCGCTGTCGCTGGGGCCCGTGGACTTCCAGCGCCTCCACGGGGAGATCGTCCGCTTCCGCAGCTTCGACGGGACCAGCCTGCGGGGCATGCACCTCAACACGCCCAACCGCGCGGCGTACCGCGGGACGGTCGTCTTCTGCCACGAGTTCGGGTCCGACATGTACTCCTGCGCCCGCTACGCCCGCCCCCTCGTCGAGGCGGGGTTCGACGTGTTCACCTTCGACTACCGCGCCCACGGGGACAGCTCGCAGGCGGGCGGGTACAAGCCCCTGCAGTGGCCCAGCGACAAGGAACTCGAGGACACCCTCGGAGCGTGCCTCTACGTCGAGAGCGTCCTGGAGGCCGAGGGCCGCCCCCGCCGCATCGGGGTCTTCGGGATCTCCCGCGGGGCGGGCTCGGCGCTGCTGGCGGCGTCGAGCGACCCCAACATCGCCGCCATCATCTGCGACGGGGCGTTCAGCACCGACACCGTCCTCGTCTCGCTCATGAAACGCTGGGCCCACATCTTCGCCTCCGTCAAGCTCGTCTACGAGAACCACCCCGACGCGTTCTGGAAGACGCTGCTGTGGCTCATGATGTGCTCCGCCCAGCGCAAGCTCAAACGCACCTTCCCCTCCGTCCGCAAGGCGCTGCGGGAGATGCAGCCGCGACCCATCCTCTTCATCCACGGGGCGAGAGACAGCTACGTCCGCGTCGAGCAGACCCAGCTCCTCTACGACGCCGCCCCCTCCCCCAAGTACCTCTGGATCGTCCCCGACGCCAAGCACAACCAGTCCGTCATCGTCAACCCCAGCGAGTACGCCGCACGCACCACCGCCTTCTTCGGCCGCTACCTCGCCCAGGACGCCGTCGACGAGTCGGCCATCACCTCCCCCCCCGCCGACGCGGGCGTGGCCTGATCCATGGCCGCCACCCGTACGCTCCTGCGGCCGCTCGCCCGCCTCGCCGGCCTCCACGCCGCCCGCCAGGCGAACCGCTTCCTCCGCGCCCACGACCGCACCCCCGACGTCCAGCAGCATCTGCTGACCGAGCTGCTCGCCGCGCACCAGGATACGGCCTTCGGACGCGAGCACGCCTTCGCCCGCATCCGCACCCCCGCCGATTTCGCCTCCGCCGTCCCCGTGCGGACGTACGAGCAGCTTCGCCCCTGGCTGGACCGCGTCCACGCGGGCGAATCCACCGCCCTCCTGCCCCAGGGCGAGAACGTTCTCATGTTCTCCATGACCTCGGGCACGACCGGGCAGCCCAAGTTCATCCCCGTCACGCGACGCTTCCTGGCGGCGATGCGGATGGGGTTCAACGTCTTCGGGATCCGCCTGCTCAACGACCACCCGCAGGCGTGGCTGCGGGGGATCGCGCAGCTCACCTCCTCCATGCGGGAGTGCGACAGCCCCACGGGCATCCCCTGCGGGGCCATCACCGGCCTGCTCGCCGCCACCCAGAAACGCATCGTCCGCCGCATGTACGTCGTCCCCCGCGAGGTGGCGGATCTCGGGGACCCCCTCGACAAGGCCTACACCGCCCTCCGCCTCGCCGCCGAGCGCGACGTGGCCCTGTTCACCACCGCCAACCCCTCCACGCCGCTGCGGCTTATCGAGGTCGGGCGGCGGCACGTCGAGCGCCTCGCCCGCGACCTGCGGGACGGGACCGTCCGCCCCCCCAACGGCAGCGACGCGGAGAAGCTCCTCCACCACCGCCGCCGCCCCGCCCCCGCCGTCGCCCGCAAGATCGAGGACGGGCTGCGGGCCGACGGGACGCTCTACCCCCGCCACCTGTGGACGGACTACGTCCTGAGCAACTGGACGGGCGGGACGCTGGGGCTCTACCTCCCCCGCCTCCGCGAGGTCTTCGGGGACGCGCCCATCCGCGACATCGGGCTCATCGCCAGCGAGGGCCGCTTCTCCATCCCCCTCGCAGACGGCACCCCCGCGGGGATCGCCGAGATCCTCTCCAACTACCTCGAGTTCCTCCCCGCCGACCAGCGCGAGTCGCCCAACCCCACCACGCTCGGGGCCCACGAGGTCGAGACCGGCGGGGAGTACTTCCTCGTCGTCACCAACTGGGCGGGGCTGTGGCGGTACAACCTCGACGACCGCGTCCGCGTCACGGGCTTCCGCGGCCGAACGCCCCTCATCGAGTTCCTCTCCCGCGGTGTCCACACCGCCAACCTTACCGGGGAGAAGCTCACCGAGCACCAGGTCGTCGAGGCCCTGCGCCTCGCGGGGATCGACGCGGGCGTGACGGTCGAGCGCTTCGTCATGCAGCCGTGCTTCTCCGACGCCCCCGGCTATGAACTGCACGTGGAGGACGTGCCCGCCCCGGTGCTGCAACCGCTCGCCCTCGCCGCCGACCGGCGGCTGTGCGAACTCAACATCGAATACGCCGCCAAGCGCCACAGCGACCGCCTCGCCCCCGTCCGCGGTGTGCTGCTGGAGCGTGGAACCCTCGACGCCCGCGAAACCGCCGCCATCCGCGCCCGCCGCAACCGCGCCGAACAGTACAAGCACCGCTACCTGCTCACCGAGGTCCGCACCGCGCCGTCTTCGTAGGCACGTAGGGCGTGCAGGTTCTGCCGGAGCGAAGCGCAGGCAGGTTCTGCGCGCGGGAGGGCCGCCCTGGCTCCATCCCGCGCGCAGGCGGCTGCGCTTCGCTCCGCCGCCTGCACGCCCTACTGCGCTGCACGCCCTACTGCGAATCCCCCGTCCCGCCGCTCGGTTGCGTGTGCGCCGCGGGCTGGGTCGCGGGTTGGGTGGCGGGGAGGCGGGTGGTCGCTCCGTTCTCGCCCAGAAACAGGATCAGCGGGTAGAGGTCCATCCGGTGCGCGCCCCCGAACGTGGACCACAGGCAGCACTGCTCGTCGGCGGAGATGCGGCCGCGGAAGAGGTTGATGCCCCACAACTCGCCCTGGGCGACGCGGTGGGAGCCCGTGGCCGTTCCCACGCCCCCCAGGTCCTTGGTCTGGAGCGACTCGCCCGGGAGGGCGATCTCGCACGCCCAGTACCCGCGGTCGGGGAAGACCTTCACGGCGTGCTCGAACTCGAAGTTCGGGGCGCGGTTGTGGTCGGCGAGGTCGAGGACGGCCCCGACGTTGTTGATGACGATCTGGTAGAAGTGCTCGCCCGTGCGGAGCGGGTCGATGATCACCTCGATGCAGTCGTCGCGGAAGACGTCGCTGTCGTGCTTCGTGTAGTCCCGCTTGAGCCGGGTCAGGTTCTCCTCGTACCCGACGTAGGCGAGGTAGAGCTTCCCGTCGCGGTGGGCGACGAAGACCTCCGTCCGCCCGGTGGAGGGGCGCGGGGCCCAGCGTTCGGTGGTGATGTAGAACTGCTTGCCCGCGTACGCCTGCTGCCAGGCCGCGTCGGTGGGGTCCCCGTCGATCACCGGGGCCTCCTTCAGCAGGGGCGCCTCGATGAGCACGCCCAGCTCGCGGCCCTTGGCGAGGGCGGTCTCCTCGTCCCCCACCCCCAGCAGGTAGCGGACCATCCGCACCCGCGCCTGGTGGTGCTCCGGGTCCAGGGCGAGCGCCTCGTTCAGCAGCTTCTCCGCCTCCTGGAGTTCGTTGCGCTGGCGGGCGTCGAACGCCGCGGAGCAGAGGATCTCGATCCGCCGCCCGATGACCGAGCGGGCGAGGTGCTTCATCTCCTCGTCGTCGGACTCCTGCACGACCTGGGCGGAACGGGCGAGGAGGGCGTTGCGCTGCTCCTCGGTCATCTCCGCCCACAGGCCCTGGTCGGCGAACGACCGCAGGCCGTACCAGCCCCCGGGCCCGGCGAGGATCATGTAGGCCTGGCGGCGGACCTCGCGGTCGCCGTCGTTCGCCAAGGCGGGCAGCTCGTCCTGAAAGAGGCTGTGGACGGCGATGTTGTACACCAGCGTCCGCCGCACCTGGGCGTCGCGGTCGCGGACGGCCGCCCGCAGGGCCTCGGCGAGCTTCTCGTCCTTGAGGCGGGCGTAGTGCGAGAACATCATCTCCGTCAGCAGCGCGCGGCGCTCGGGGGGGATGCCCTCGCGGCGGAAGCCCTCGATCATCGCCCCCGCCACGTCCCCGCGGGCGAGGTTGAGGCGCATCTGCACCTCCTCGATCTCATCGGCGGGACCGGTCAGCAGGCGGTCCATCAGCACGTCGGGCCGCTGCAGGCGCAACCGCCACATCACCCCCCCCAGCGCCCCGCCCAGCAGGACCACGATCACCACCCCAACGATCAAATAGCGTTTCATGCCTCTCACCTCACGTCGTAGCGAAGGAAGGTCAGGTACGTCAACAGGAAGAACAGGACGGTCAGGACCGCCAGGATGCCCGTATCGACGGCCGCCATCTCCAGATACTCCCGGGCGGCGGGGGAGACGTAGCGGAAGGCGGGGACGGGCTTGCCGTCGGGCCCGGCTCCGGCGGTGCGGCGGGCCGTGGTCTCGCCTTCGAGGTTCCGGCGGAGGATGCGGACGGCCTCGTCGTGCCCGTACTGGAGGAGGTCCTCCTGGTATCCGCGGAGCTGGTCGTAGTAGCGGCGGCGATGGGAGGCCCCGGCGTCGGCGATCTCGGAGGAGGCGTAGGCGAAGCAGGCGAAGGGGCTCGCGCGGGCGATCCAGCGGGTGAGGGCGATCTGGCGGTCCATCTCGCGGCGTTGGGGGGCGGCGATGCGGTCCCAGGCGTCGTAGAGTTCGTCGTAGAGTTCCAGCGTGTAGTCCATCATCTCGATCTGGGCGTTGATCTGGGCCTGCATGCGTTTCTGCTCGTTGCTGCCCGCCAGCACCATCGCCGCTATCGTCTTCGTCTTGATCGCCTGCTCGCGGGAGCGGCCCTTCTCGATGACCTCCCGCTCCTTGGCGAGGCGGGCGCGCTCCCCATCGCCGGCGGGGGACACGGGAGCGATCATGCGGGCGACGTGCGGGGCGACGTTGGGAACGATCAGCACCAGCACCACCCACCCGCTGAGCAGCAGCATCACGCTGGTCGCCGAGTTCCGCGTGAGCGTCGAGACGTACATCGCCATCGTGAAGATGGCGGTGATGTACAGCGCCCCGAGCCCCGCGACGGCCGCCAGGCGGACCCACTGCTCCCCCGAGAGGCTCATCTCACGCTGGGTGATGGCGAGGACGGACCCGGCGAGGCCAGTGAGGAGGACCGGCCGCAGGAGCATGATCCCCCCCCCCACCCACTTCGCCAGCAGCACCGTGTGCCGCGGGACGCTGTACGACAGCATCAGCCGCAGCGTCCCCCGTTCCTTCTCCCCGCACACCGCGTCGTACCCGAAGACCACCGCGATGAGCGACAGGATGATCCCCACGAACGACACCAGGTCCATCGTGGGGAACAGCACGGTCGCGGGGTTCACCAGGCCCGTGTGCCCGGGGCGGAAGGGCTCGGTCACGGTGACGTTGACCGCCTGCCCGTTCTGGGACTCCACCCCGCGGACGAAGACCTTCATGGGGTTGGGGGCCAGGTACGCCGGGACGTAGTACCGCCCGCCCCAGAGGATCTGCCAGGGCGAGACGCTCTGCAGCCGCCCCCGCGACGCCTGCTCGTCCAGGCGGTAGTCCTCCAGCACCTGGACGTAGTCCTGCGTGCGGACGAAGACGCTGCACAGGATCACCACCAGGCACAGGACGCAGGCGATGGCGAACCGGAGGCTCATCAGGTGTTCGAGCAGTTCTTTGCGGACCAGGTGCAGGAACATCGGCAACCCTCACCGTACGTCGTATCTCAGGAAGGTCACAGTCGCGAGGAAGAAGAACAGCACGGCCATCCCTGCGAGGATCCCGCCGTCGATGGCGGCGACGCGGAGGTAGTCCCCGGCCGCCGGGGGCACGTAGGCGAAGCGCGGAATCCCCGCCTCGCGGACCTTCCGCCAGTCGGGGTAGTCCTTGTCGCGGGCTTCGAGGCCCTTGTGCTCCATGAACAGGCACTCCCGCCAGGCGTACGCCGTGAGGTCCCGCTGGTACGCGCGGAGCTGGTCGTCGAGGCGGCGGTCGTAGAGGACCCCGGCGTCGGCGAGTTCGGTGGAGGCGTAGGCGAAGCAACTGAAGGGGCTCACCCGCCCGATCCAGCGGGTGAGGGTGACCTGCTGATCCAACTGCCTCCGCCGGGGCGCGTCGATCCGCTCCCAGGCCTCGAACGTCTCCGCACGGGCCTTGCTGTTCATGTCCGTCTGGAAGATCCACCGCGCGTAGACCCGCTCCATTTCGGGCCACTTGCCCCAGGGGAACCCCTCCCACCACTTGTCCCCAAAGCCGTTCTGCTCGTCCCATGCCTTGGTGAGGGCCCGGGTGCGCTGGTCGATCTCCTTGCGCGCCGCCTCCCGCTGCTTCTCCATCTCCCCGGCCGTGGGGATGGGGTGCAGCACGCCCGAGGCGTGCGGGGCGAGGTTGGGCACGACCAGCACCAGGACCACCCAGAGGCTCAGCAGCACCATGACGCTCGTGGCGGCCTTGCGGGTGAGGACGGAGACGTAGACCGCCAGCGAGTACACCGCCGCCACGTACACCGTCGCCAGGCCCAGGATCGCCCCCAGGCGGGCCCACTGCCCCCCGTCGAGGGACACGTCGGGCTGGATCATCACGACCACGATCCCCACCGCCGCCGCCAGGAGGAACGGCACGATCAGGGTGACGTACCCCCCGATCCACTTCGCCAGCAGCACCGTCCGCCGCGGGACGCTGTACGACAGCATCAGCCGCAGCGTCCCGCGCTCCTTCTCCCCGCACACCGCGTCGTACCCGAACACCAGGGCCATCAGCGACAGGATCACCCCCACGAACGTCACCAGGTCGATGGGGGGAAAGAGCACGACGGCGGGGCTGGAGACGGGGCGGTAGGAGGGTTCGAGGCGGGTGCGGGTGGAGACGTTGACCGCCCCGCCGTTGTCGGACCGCACCCCGCGGACGAAGACCTTCATGGGGTTGGCGAGGCGGGGAACGGCGATGGGGCGCCCGCTCCAGCCCAGCGCCCAGGGCTCGCGCAGGTCGTCCAGCCACTGGTTGGCCATCTTGGTCTCCTGGCGCTGGTCGTCGAGGACCTGGACGAAGTCCCGCGCCCGCACGAAGACGCTGCAGAGGATGACCACGAGGCACAGCACGCACGCGATGGCGAACCGCAGGCTCATCAGGTGCTCGAGGATCTCTTTCTTGATCAGCGAACCGAGCATATCGGACCCCTAGCGCACGTCGTACCGGAGGAAGCAGACGAAGGCGGTCATGAAGAACGCCACGTTGAGGATGGCCAGGATGAGCAGGTCGTTCACCGCCGGCTCGGCCGCCCGGGCGAAGGGGACGCTGGTGAGCTTGAGGCGGGGCAGTTCATCCAGCGTGAAATCGCGGACATCCCGCTGGGGGGGGGGGCGGATGGATTCGGCGGTTTTGCGCATGTCGTCGCTCATCTGCTTGGAGGCGTTCTCGAAGGCCTGGTAGGACTCGGCCCCGGTGCCGGCGACGGCGACGGCGGCGTAGGTCCAGCAGGCAGCGGGGCTCAGGCGCCCGAAGATGCCCGCCAGGCGCTTCTGGCGGTCGATGGAGTCGGACTGGAAGCGGTCCCACTGCTCGAGCCTCCGCGTCCGCTCGCGTTCGAGCTTCTCCTTCTCCTCCTCGATCCCCTTGCCGTACGACACCTTGCCCGTGGTGAGGGTGAGGCGCTGGATGCGCAGGTGGATCTCGCGGTAGACGGCCTCCTTCTCCTGGGCGATCTTGAGCGGGGAGTACCCGGGCTCGATGATCTTGGCGACGACGGGGGCGAGGTTGGGGATCACGAGGATCCACACCACCCAGATCAGCAGGCACAGGAAGAGCGAGGTGGACGAGCGGTGCGTCACCGCCGACACCGCCAGCGAGAGGGTGAAGAAGGTGCTGATGTACAGGCACGCGAAGCCCAGCAGCGTCCCGAGGCGGGCTAGGGTGTCGGCGTCGGTGGGCAGGGCTCCGACGTACCACGTGTACACCACGCCCCCGAAGACGGCGATGAGGAACGGGACGAGGAGCACGAGGAACCCCGCCGCCCACTTCGCCAGGAGGATGGAGTCGCGGGGGACGGCGTTGGACATGATGAGGCGGAGCGTGCCCGCCTCCTTCTCCCCGCAGATGGAGTCGAAGGCGAAGAGGATGGCCAGCAGGCTCAGCACGATGCCCACCACGTACACCAGGTCCGGGATCGGCAGCAGCCCCGCCAGCGGGTTGCCCTCGATCGAGCGTCCCACGTAGCGCGAGTTCCCGGGCGTGATCTGCACGGCCGCGGGCATGGCGGGGCGGAGCCCCTGGACGAGCGAGGACATGGGGGGCGGGGGAACGGCCTCGCGGCGGCCGTGGTGGTAGAAGACGGCGTAGAAGCGGTCCTCGACCTTTTCCTCCTCGGTGAAGATCTTGCGGAGGTCGGCGTCGGCGGCGCGGTCGACGGCGAAGGCCTCGTCCTGGTCGCGGCGGTACTCGTTGGTGGTCACGTAGATGCTCGCGAAGACCAGCAGCAGGAACAGGGCGAAGGTGACCCCGAACCGCAGGGACAGGACGTGGGCGATGATCTCCTTGCGCATGAGGGCGAAGAACATCAGCCCACCTCCGCCGAGGTCGCCCCGGCCGCTTCTTCCTTCATGTAGTCCAGGTAGACCTGCTGCAGGTCGCGGGCGCCCATGTCCTGGCGTTCGATGAGTTCGAGCATCTGCCCGCGGCGCATGATCCCGACGCGGTCGGCGATGGCCTGGACGCGGAAGATGTCGTGGGAGGACATGAGGATGGCTTTGCCCTCGGCCTTGAGCTGGCGGATGATCTCGAGGAACTCGTACCCGCCCTTGGGGTCCAGGCCGCTCGTGGGCTCGTCGAGGACGATGAGCTGGGCGTTCTTGAGGATGGCGATGGCGATGCCCAGGCGCTGCCGCATGCCCTTGGAGAACCCGCGGACGCGGCGGTAGTAGGCCTTCTCCGCGAGCCCCACGCGGTGGAAGACCGCGCGGTACTCGTCCTCCGTCACGTCCGTCCGCCCCGACAGGCGGGTGAAGAACTTCAGGTTCTGGTTCGCCGTGAAGTTGCCGTACAGCGTCACGTTCTCCGACACGTACGCCACGTGCTTCTTCGCCTCCAGCGGGTTCTTCTGCACGTCCACCCCGTGGATCGCGACCGTCCCGCTGCTGGGCTCGGTGAAGCCCAGGATCAGCATCATCGTCGAGGTCTTGCCCGCCCCGTTGGCGCCCAGGAGCACGACGATCTCCCCGGCCGCCACCGAGAGGTTCAGGTTGTCCACCCCGACCGTCCCGTCCTCGTACACCTTCTTCAGATCCTTGATCTCCAGCATGCGTTCTTCTCCCAGCAGTCCGTCAAGACCGTTCCCATGACGCTCCCCCCCCGCCGGGGCGCACCGCCGCGCGAGGAAGCGCGGTGCGCTCGCGCGGGGCGGCCGAGGGGGGCGCCCACTCCCACCTTAGAGCGGGAGGCGTCTACCGCCGCGAAATCTTCACGCTGGCGACGGCAATGCCGACGACCAGCAGGACCAGCACGCCGACGAGGACGGCCGTCCCGGTAAGGTTGCCCTTGGAGGCGATGCGGATGGTGAAATCCTTCTGGGGCGCGTCCACGACCTCCATGCCCGAGTGGCCCTCGGCCTCGACGCGGACGGCGTATTCCCCGACGGTGGCCCCGGCGACGGGGGTGATGCGGACCTTGAACAGGGCCTTCTCCCCGCCCAGCAGCTCGCGGAGGTTGGCGGGTTCGAGGGTGCACTCCCACTCCAGGGGCAGGTCGAGTTCGGGGCGGATCTCCCGCAGCGCCAACGTGCCGGTGTTCACCACGTTGAACTTGAGTTCGATGGGCTCGCCCTCCCGGACCTCGGTGAAGAGGTTGGGGGCGGAGATCTCCAGCTTGCCCGTCCCGCGGGGGGTGACCGCCAGGTCCATCACCGCCCCGTGCAGGGCGGAGAGTTCCTCCAGCGGGATCTGCTGCCCGTGCGTGCGGATCAGCTCGGAGAGCTTCTTCTGCTGGTGCGAGGGGATCGCGAGGAACGTGAAGGGGATGAGGACGTCGACGGCGTTGGGGTCGAAGCGCTCGGGGATCGACAGGTCCAGGCTCAGCGCCTGCTCGGTGACCTTCTCGTTGAAGTGCACCTCCTGCAGCGTCGCCTGCGAACTCCCCGTCGAGCGGAAGCTGAACGGGATCGTCGGGGGCAGGCCCAGGACGATCAGCGAGTAGACCTCCTCGGAGCGGCCCAGCCGCTTGAGCGTCAACCCGTACTGCACCGACGTCCCCAGCGACCCGATCAGCGTGCGCTGCGTGCAGGCGACCTGCGGGACGGCCTGCCCGGCGTCGATCATCAGGCGCACGCCGTGCGTCTGCTTCTCGCCCAGGAACTCCAGGCCCACGCTCACGTGCTCCAGCCCCTCCTTGAGCAGCGTGAACTCCAGCTCGACCTCCTGCCCCAGCGTGAGCTTGTCCACCCGCCGCTGGTAGGGCTTGCCGATGCTCACCGCCCCGTCCAGGAGGGCGACGCGAATGTTGTCCACACTCAGCAGCGAGGCGAGCTGCTCGGGCCCGATCTCCTCCTCGCCCCCCAGGGCGATGCGGGCCTTGCTCTCGGCCGAGTCGTTGCGGATCGTGACGATCGCCCGCTCCTCGTTGCCCTGGGGCACCTTCTTGACGCTCACGACCGACACGAGGGTGGCGTTCTTCAAGAAGTCCAGGCGCTTCTTCCGCAGGTCGATCTGGGCCTGACGGTACAGCAGGCGCTTGGTGTCGTGGTCCTGCTCGGCGCGGTTGAGGTCGGTGATGTTCTTGAGGTTCTCCGCGAACAGCGCGCGGATGTCGTCGAGTTCCGCCTGCGCCTTGTCCATGGCCGACTTCGCCTGGTCCAGCGCCAGGCGGGCCTGCTGGATCTCGAGCTGCTGGAGCATCTCCTCCCGCGTCAGCCCGGCGAGCGACTCCGAGGGGTCCTCGTGCATCGCCTCCCCCGCGTCGCTCGCTGCCGCATCGCGCGCAGCCGCGTCGCTCGCATCCCCGCCCGGGGCCCCCGCCGCCGCAACGGGCGCGGGGTCGGCCGGGCGCGTCGTCGACTGGGCCCCCGCCGCCCCGCTCCAAAGGATCGCCAGGAGCACCGGCACGGTCACGCAGATCGGATACATCTCACGCCTCATTCGACGACATCCTCCGTCATCACGTTCACGGTCACCGGTCCGGGGACGGGGGCGGGCGGGCCGTCGGGCTCGTCCGCCGGGCCGGATTCCGGCTCGCTCACGGGCTCGAAGTACCGCATCGCCGCCCGCAGGGCTTCCTGCGCCTGCACGAGCCCGATCTGCCCGTTGAAGTATCCGTCCTGCTCCTCGAAGAACTGCTGGCGGAAGGTCTCGAGCTGGTCGTCCGTCGCCTGCCCCAGCTCCTTCAGCCGCTCGTTCACCTGGAGGCGCTTCTTGGCGATGAGCACCTTCTTGGCGAGGATGCTGGTGGTCATCTCGACCTCGCGGACGGTCTGGTAGGCCTTGCGCACGCCGAGTTCGGTCTCGGCGGATTCGTTGCACAGCAGGTGCCTCGCCTGCTCCAGCAGCGCCCGCTCCCGCTGGAACGTGCCCGACCGCTCCAGCCCGCTGCTGACGGGCAGTTCGAGCACGAGGTCCATGTACAAGCCCTGCCCGCTGCTGCCGATGTAGTCCGAACTGGTGCGGAAGCCCTGCCCGGCGGGGTCCTGGATCAGGTACTCCGCCCCGGGGGCCATGCTGTACGTCCGCCCGCCGTTGCTCGTCATCTCGCCCCCGGCGATCCGCCCGTCGTTGTTGCCCATCCGCGAGCGCACCCCGGGCAGGTAGTCGTAGATCACCTGCCGCACCACGCGGTCCTGCTCGAACACCGCCGCCCTCCGCTGCGCGATCCGCGTGCTCCGCTCCAGGGCGATCCGCACCGCCGCGTCCAGGTCCACCTGCAGCGCCTCCAGGTCGCCCGCGACCTCGATCTCCGTCATCCCCACGGGGAACCCGATCCCCTTGAGCAGGTCCATCTTCTGGCGGAGGATGTCCTGCTCGACCTGCGTGATGCGCTGCCCCTCGTTGAGGACGTTCAGCTCGGCCGTCAGGACGTCCACCTCCAGCACCCGCCGCACCGCCTCCAGCGCCCGCATGCGCTGCCAGCGGGCGGTGAACTCCTTGAGCAGCTCGCGGCGGATGGCGAGTTGCTGGCGGCGGAGGAGGAGGGTGTAGAACCGCTGGCGGACCTGGGAGAGGACGGTGGCGGAGGCGGCTTCGTAGGCGAACAGCGCGTCGCGCTGGCGGGCGCGGAGCGAGACGTCCGTCGGGTTGTCCTTGCCGTACTCGAACAGCGTCTGGGCGTTGCGGAGGCCCAGCAGGACGTTGTCGCCCACGGACTCCAGGAGCGACGTGGCACTGAGGTCGAAGGTGAGCTTGGGGAGGAACCGCGAGCGGGCGATCAGTTCCTCGCCCCCCAGCGCCCGCAGGCGGGCGCGGGCGGCGAGGATCTCGTCGTTGTAGGTCAGGGCGTACGCCAGGCAGTCCGTCAGCCGCAGCGGCCCCCGGTCCGCCAGCCCCCTCGCCGCCTCCCCGCGCTTGCGCTCCAGTTCCAGGCGGACCCCGTCGCACCCGGCGACGTCGGCGGATTGGTAGGTGTCGGCGCGGTAGCGGTCCCAGCGTTCCTCGGGCGCGCAGTCCTCGGTCCGCTGATCGATCTTGGCTTGGACCTGCTCCTGGATGGGATCGCTGTACGAGGTGTCCTCGGAGGCGTCCCAGGCGTCCTTCAGGCTGCACCCGCAGACCGCCAGGCACACCGCGACGCACAGCGCCCGCTGCACCGCGCCCACCGTCCCGCGAACTCTGCTGCTTCTCCCGTGCATCCGCTCGCTCTCCGCCGCCCACCGACCACCGAAGGGCCCCAGACCCGACACGCCACCCGACACGCTACCCGCTCCCGCACCGCTCCGCACGCGCCATCGCCCCCCCGCCGCGCGCATCGGTGAGCGACCTTCTCTTCCCGTAACCGTTCCCAGGGTGCCACCCTCAAGCGGCGCTGTTTGCCGCTTGGGGGTGCCACGGCCGGGGGGAGGCAGCACCCCCAAGCCGCGAACAGCATGCGGCTTGAGGGTGGCACCCACACCCAGGCTCCGTTCCATGAGCGGCTACCTTTTCTACCAGAAAAGAAGGTCGCTCATGCGCATCGCCGGCCCGGGGCTCCTCGCGAACCAGGGCGTCTTGGGCCCCAGGCGCCCGGCGGCGTTGGGGAGGCCCGCAGCCACCCGCGCGTTTCCGTACGCCCGTACCCTAAGGACCACGTTCAGGGTGCGCAGGTTCCCGAAATCTTTCGACGCCACGAGGAATTTCGCCGGCCGCGGGCCTGCACCCGCCTGTCAGCACTGGATCATGAAAAGCCGCCCTGCTTCCGAAGGATGCCCCTACGATACTCGCCGACGGCCGCGTGTCAAGAAAACTCAGGCCAGTATTTTGGCCTAAAAACGAGAGCCCCGGCGGGGGGCGAGAGTCTCCGCCGGGGCCTACCCGTGCCGGGGCGACCTAGCGGGCCATCTCCACCCGCAGGTCCCGTAGTTTCCGCAGCAGCTCGACCAGGTGTCGCGACCCGGCCTCCAACTGCTGCGCGGCCAGCAGCAGATCCATCTGCTCCAGCGCCGCCCGCAACTGCTCCGCAGCCGCAGCCGACAGCCAGGTTCCTCCCTGCACCGCGCCACCGAGAACACCTCTCTCCTGCGCGTACGTCTCCATGGGCCTTCTCCTTTCGCCTGGCCGAAGACCCCCGGCAGTGTCCAGTGAACCACGCTTTTCGGAATCTGGCAAGGTGGGCAGGCCATCAGATTCACGATTTCCCCGCCCCCCCACGCCGCCGCGGGTGTGGCCGAAAGCAGTGGTCCGCCGGGCAGGGAGGGTTGGATGGCATCAGGAACCCGCCGGGATCGTCGAAATCCGAAGCACGAAATCCGGAACAAATCCGACTAACCGTTCACGCGGCGCCCCCGGGGGTATGAGAAAGACGGCCGCCATCCGAACCTCCCCACCGACCCCGCGTCGGTGGTTCAAACGGCTCTCGACTACAGCCAGCGCGCGCCGGGTCCGCGCATCGTCCGCGCCCGTGGGGGATCCCGTAGTGCGGAAGCCGGCTTACCACCGACGCGGGGTCGGTGGGGAGCAGGAGGAAGAACGGGATGGGAGGGGACCGCCGCCGTAGTCGATAGCCGTTTACCACCGGCACGGGGCCGGTGGGGAGAGGGAATCGGACGCTCGCCTCGGTGCCGATATGCCCCTTTCTTCACGCCCTTCCTGCTGTCTGGAAGGGTGTGAACGATTACACCAAACGCGGCCCCGCCACAGGACGCTTCGATTGCATCCCCG
>JAWLCQ010000127.1:0-14716 GCA_041687095.1 Phycisphaerae bacterium
ACTCCCTCGCCCCTACGGGGCTCTGCCGTTCTTGCGCGTGTACCGGGGGCTCCGCTGCGCTGCGCCCCCGGCTACTCTCCCCCGCCCCGTCGGGGCGGAAGAGGCCCGGCCGGGATCGGCGCGAAGGAGTTTCTTCATGCCATTCGGGACAAGCCCGGGAGGGGGCGGGAGCGCTTCGGGCGAGCCGGGCGTGGGCGGGAACGAGCGGGAAAGATGTGATAAAGAGACAGCTTCATGCAGTGAGGGAGCAGCGGGTACTCCCGGTGCTCCCTCACTGCATCGGTCTAGTACTCGAAGACCACGGCTTCGTGGCACTTCACCTTGGGGACGGTGAGGCTCACGCCCCCGCCCTTGGCCTCGAACTTCACCTTCTTGCCCTGGGGGATCAGGCGGACCTGCTTGATCTTCTCCTTCACCCGCAGTTCGACGGGCACGTCGTAGAGCGGGACGAGGTCCTCGATGACCTGGCAGCGGCCGCGGCCCAGCGGGGGCCCGTACAGCAGGTGCGCCACGTACCGCCGGTGCTGTGGCTGGTGGATGATCGTCACCCGCCCGACCGAGGGCATCTCGACGGACAGCGTGGGGTTCGCGTAGACCATCCGCAGGGCGTTGAGGAAGTACTCGCGGTGGAGCTTGGCCCCGTGGTGGAAGTACATCTGGCCCAGGGCGTGGGCGAGGTAGACGACCTTGCCCTTGCGGAGGGCCCCGGGGTGCGGGGCGTCCTCGAGGCAGTACGGGGTGTTCTGGTGCGAGCAGTACGTGGCGTAGGTGCGGTCGAAGTACGGTTCGCGGAGGGCGGCGAGGACCTTCCCGTCGGTCGGGGTGACGCGGACGGCGGCGGAGTAGTTGAGGAACGGGCTCTTCACGATCCCCTTGCCCAGCTTGCGGTCGGTGACGACGAGGTAGTCGTTGACGTAGTTGGCGGGGCCCTCGTACTTCGCCCCGACGTCGATCAGGAACCGCTTGCCCTCGGCGTCCATCCCGCTGGTTCCCAGGACGAGCAGGGAACCGCCCTTCTCGACGAACGCCTCCAGGCGGGCCGCCTGCGCCTCGGTGAGGCGGGCGTCCCCGGTGAGGATGATGGCCTTGTAGGGCGCGAGGTCGCCCTCGCGGTCGACGACGCGGAAGTCGAGCTGGCCTTCCAGCAGCATGTTGATCACGCCCTGGTCATCCGGGCAGTCCCCGCCCTTGTGCCCCGCCCCGCCCCCGCTGAGCCACACGCCCAGTGTGCTCGCGGGGGTCCCGTCGAGACCGTACTCCTCGATCTCCTCGACGTACGCGTACGCCTCCCCGATGTTCCGGTAGGTGTCCGCATCAAGGAACCCGATGGGGTGCATCTGGTCCCCGAAGCTGCACCGCGCGCCGTAGGCGATCATGGAGGCGGCCTCGAACTTGATGGCCTGGGGGTCCTTGTAGCCCCCGAACTCGCCCCACATGGTGTGGAACTTCCCGCTCATGGCGAGGTACGGGCGGCCGTCGTTGGCGAAGTACCGGCTGCGGAGGGGGAACTTGTTGTACCCGCCCCAGGTGGTGGGCAGGTCCTCGAGTTCCAGGTGGGTCATCCGCCCGTGCATCCAGGGCTGGTAGATGTTGGTCGTGCCGTTGTAGAAGATCGTCGCGTCGGGGTGGTGGGCGCGGATGATCTCGTTGCACGCGTCCTCGAAGTGGTGCCACTTGCTCACGTTGTACAGGCGGACCGCCTCGTCGTCGTCGGGGTTCACGCCCGCGGCCGCCATGCCCGCGCGGCAGGTGTCGCACCAGCAGACGGGCCCGTTGGTGATGTCGTAGAAGAACCCGTCGACGTCGTACAGCTCGCACAGCTCGCGGGTCTGGTTGAGCATCAGTTCCAGGTATCCGCCGGAGGGGCACATGAACTTCCACGAGCAGATGGGGCGGGGGGCGTCGGGGGCCGCCTCGAAGTCCCAGCTCGTCACCCGCATGGACCCGTCCTTGTTGCGGACGACCCACTCGGGGTGCTGCTCGGCGTCGTTGGCGGACCAGCCGACGGTGAAGTAGATCGGGATCCGCACGTCGATGGCGTGGCAGGCGGCGATCTGCTCGCCCAGCAGGTCGGGCCGCTGCAGGTTCGGGTGCGCCATCCCGAACTTCGTGGGGTAGTAGCACCAGCTATGGTGGCCCTTGGCGAAGGTGGTGATGGAGTTCACCCGCCCGAGCTTGAGGGCCTTCTGCCACTGCTTGGGGTTGAAGTCCCGCCCGACCTCGGGGCAGTGCTCCGACGTGTGGAAGTCCAGATGCACCTGGCGCGAACGCAGATTCAGCATGGTCGTGTCTCCTTTGGGGTCCCCGTGACTCTACCCCGGGAAAACCGTCACCGCAAGCGGCAAAGGCGGCATTGGGGATGCGGGGAGGCAGTCTTAGCGCAATGTGAACACTCCAGGAGCGAACCGCGGGTAGCTGGCCCGACCTTCGCTCCCCCGGGACAAGCCCGGGAGGGGGCGGGAACCAGCCGGAACAATGTGATAAAGAGACAGCTTTCCGGCCGGGGCCCACGGCCGGGGTTCGGGGCACAGATACGGTCGTGCACCGAAGCCCCCGAGTCATATGTCCCTCCGTCCATACAATGAGGTAGAAGCGCCCGTCCCGCGTCGGCCGCGCCGAGCCAGCGCGGGCGGAACGGGCGCGGGGAATGAAGAACTCGGGGCGCGGGCTCCGGGGGAGGTGGACCATGCCGCCCAAAGGCCAGAAGCTGGACCTCAATACCTGCACCCGTGAGGACCTCAAGCAGATCCAGGGCGTCGGGGACTACATGGCGGAAAGCATCATCCAGTACCGCGACGAACACGGGGGCTTTGACAGCATCGAGGAGTTGAGGAACGTCTACAACCTCAAGGACCCCATGTTCGAGAAGATCCGTTCACAGGCGCGGGTCTAAGCGGGTCAGCAGAGGTTCTGTCGCATCGGTGTGGCGGAAAGCCCGGGAACACAAGGCCTCCCGCGCGGGTCATGCGACAAGGCCTCTGGTGACCCGCTGAGACGCGGACCGGCGGAGCCCCCGTACGCCCCGGGAATGCCACCGGGCCGTGCGGGGGCGATGCCCCACCCCTTTGCCTTCGTCGCCTCCGGAAGGAGCCCATCATGCATCGCCGTTCCGCACAGGAAGTCGCCACGCACCAGGAGATCGCCATCCGCGCCATCCGCCGCCGCGATCGGGACGGGCCCTATGAGTGCGTGGACATCGAGACCGATCGGGGCGTGATCCGCACGCGGTACGTGCCCGCCCCGGGCGAAGGCGAGGCGGCCGTGCTCATGGTCGGCGGGGCCGGGGGCGGGTTCGACACGCCCGTGCGGGGCTCGCTGTACCCGGACCTGTGCAAGGCCCTGCCCGCGGAGGGGATCTCGTGCCTCTGGGTCAGCTACCGCCGGGCCAACGACCTCGTCGAGGGTTCGCTGGACGTGCTGTGCGGGATCGAGTTCCTCCTCCAGGAGGGGCGCACCCGCATGGGCCTGGTGGGCTGGTCGTTCGGGGGGGCTGTGGCCGTACAGGCCGCCGCCCTCAGTGACGCCGTCCTCGCCCTCGCGACCATCGCCACCCAGTCCTACGGGATCGAACCGATCTCCCGCCTGGGCCCCCGCTGCGGGGTGCTGCTCCTGCACGGGGGGGCGGACACCACCCTGCCCGTCCGCTGCTCCCAGTACGCCCACTCGATTGCCTCCGAACCCCGCAAGCTCATCGTCCACCCCCCCAGCAACCACGGGCTCGACCAGTGGGGCGAGGAGGTCCGCACGATCCTCGTGGACTGGATGCGGACGCGATTGCGGTAGCGGCCCCTACAATTCCGGCAACCGTTCGCGAGACGGAGCCTTGGTGAGGGCGCCACCCCCAAGCCGCATGCGGTTCGCGGCTTGGGGGTGTTGAGCCCGCCACGCCGCCGCACCCCCAAGCGGCAAACAGCGCCGCTTGAGGGTGGCACCCCGCGAACGGTTGCCAGTTGCGCACACCCGATTCGGAGGCATGCACCATGGCTGAGCAGCACACGCACCTCACCGACGCCGAACTCGCCGAGTTCCGCCACATGCTCGAGGAGAAGCATCGCGAGCTGGTGGGCGACTACCGCGCCCTCAAGGACGAGGCTCGCGAGCAGCAGGGGCCCGAACCGACGATGACCGAGTCCAACCTCCCCACCCACCCGGCCGACGCGGCCCTGAAGAACCAGAACGCCTCCCGCGACATGCTCCTCGCCCAGACGGAGCGGAACCTCCTGGTCGAGGTGGAGGCGGCGATCCAGAGGATCGACGACGGGACGTACGGGATCTGCCTGGCGACGGGTGAGCCGATCTCCAAGGCCCGCCTCCGCGCCCGCCCGTGGGCCCGCTACTCGAAGGAGTACGCGGAGAAGCACGAGGCGGCGTGAGGGGAGCGAACCTCGTTGCTCTACACATCTCGGCGTCCCGGCAGGGACGCGATTCCGGGAGTCCCGGAAGGGACGGCTTGAGAATAGCCCAGCAGTTCACTGCTGGGTCGCGGTCGCGTGGGATCTCAAGCCCCGGCAGGGGCGCTTGAGGGATGGGGCCAGAACGTCCCCTCAAGCGCCCCTACCGGGGCTTGAGAAGAAGAAGAAGAAGAAGAAGAAAAGGAAGAGGGAGGGGCCCGGATCCCAGCAGTGAACTGCTGGGCTATTGTCACAGCGTCCCTGCCGGGACGCACGGAGACGCGTCCCTGTCGGGACGCCGGGGAACCCGTCCCTGTCGGGACGCCGGGGAACCCGTCCCTATCGGGACGCCTGGGAACCCGTCCCTGCCGGGACGCCGGGAGACCGGTCCCTGCCGCCCCGCGACGTCCAAAGATGTGCAGAACAACGAGGGGAGCGGACTACCGCCACGGGAGGGATCCGCCGGGGGCGGGGGCGGCGGCGAGTTGCTGGTACTGCTCGAGGCGTTGGAGCAGGTCCACGCCCAGGGGGGTGTTGCGGCCCGTGGGCCCCAGCAACTGCAGTGCCGCCCGCACCGCCTCGACGGCGTCGGAGTAGTGGCCGGCGAGGGCGTAGGCGGCTGCCAGCGTACTCCACGCCTGCGGGTGCCGCCTCTGGGTCAGTTCGACGGCACGGGTGGCGAGGGCGAGGGCCTGGTGGGGGTTGCGGAGGTCTGCCCGCGGGCACGTCGCCAGCAGCCTCGCCGTCTGCTCCACCGCCCGCGGGTCGTTGGGGTTCAGTTGCAGCGAGCGCCGCAGGGATCGCAGGGCCCGGCGGTACTGGCGGCGGCCGATCAGAAGCACGCCCCTCGTGCAGTGCGCCGCCGCCATTTGCGGCTGCAGTTCCAGTGCCCGCTCGACGTGCTCCAACGCGCGGTCCGCCTGCCCCAGCCTGGCGAGGGCGTCGGCGAGGTTGGTATGGAGGATCGGGCTGTCGGGCGCGAACCGCAGCCCCTCGGAGTAGTGGTGCACGGCCTCGGACAGCTTGCCCTGCCCCGCCAGGGCGGCCGCCAGGTTGTTCCGCAACGCCGAGTCGCTCGGGGTCTTCACCAGGCCCTGCTGGAAGTGGGCGATGGCTTCGTCGACGCGGCCCAGCCGGTGCAACGCCGACCCCAGGTTCTTGCGGACCTTGGGGTTGGCGGGCTGCAGCTCCGCCGCCGCCTGGTAGTGCACCACCGCGTCGGACAGCTTGCCCTGCTTCTCCAGGGCGGCCGCCAGGTTGTTGCGCGCACTGAAGTCCTTGGGCTTGGCGCGGACGATGCGGCGGTACTCGCGTTCGGCCTGGGCGTAGCGGCCCATGCGCATGAGCGTGCGGGCGAGGGCGTCGATGAGCTTCACGCGGTCGGGCTGGTGTTCGAGGCCCTGGCGGTAGTGGCGGACGGCCTGGTGCAGTTCGCCGCGTTCGGCGTAGGTGCGTCCGAGGTAGTAGTGGGCGGTGACGTTGGCGACGGCCTCTTCCAGCGCGTCCTGCCAGAGCGTCGTGCGGTCGTGGTAGTCGGCGTTGCGGGCAACGGTGACAAGCCCCAGTGCCACCGCCACCGCCCCCACCGCCGCCGCCCGCGGGACGCGGGACCACCGCGCGTGCGCCCAGCGGCGAAGGGCGTACTGCAGCGCCCACCGCCCCCCCAGCACGCCCAGCAGCACCACGGCCGCCAGCGGCAGATACATGCGGTGCGGGGACACGTACTGCCGCGTCGGATAGATGCTGGACGAGGGCGCGAGGATCAGGAGGAACCATGCCCCGACGAAGCCCCACCACCGGCGGCGGAGGAGGCCCCAGACGGTCCCCCCCGCCAGGATCGCCATGGCGAGGGCGGGCGGGGCGATGGCCCAGAACGCCGTCGCGTCGGGCCACGGGTACTCCAGCATCAGCGGTTCCGGCCAGGCCGCCAGGCGGAGGTAGTACAGCACCACGCCCAGTTCCGTCGCGAAGTACACCCACGGGTCCAGCAGCGTGAAGTCCGTCTGCCGCTCGCCCCAGTTGGCGAAGTAGACGCCCCCGATCACGCCCCAGCTCAGCAGCAGCCCCGCGTACAGCGCCCACCGCCGCCGCAGCGCCGTGCGGTACGACCCGGACACGAAGACCGCGTCGTACAGGTACACCACCAGCGGGGCGGTGACCGTGACCTCCTTCACCCCCGCCCCCACCGCGCAGCAGACGACGGCGGCGAGATACCACGAGGCCCGCCCGAAGCGCAGGAACGCGAAGCGCCGGGGCGGGGGTCCCGCAGGCCCCTCCTCCCCCGCCGTCATCCCCCGCATCGCGCAGTAGAGCGTCAGCAGGTACAGCAACCCCATGAGCGATTCCGCCCGCTGCACCATGTACGTCACGCTTCCGGTGTGCAGCGGGTGCACCGCCCACAGCATCGCGACGGCGGCGGCGAACCACGACGCGCGACCCCCGAGGGAGTCCGCAAAGGGCTCGCGCAGGAGCGTGCGGCGGACGAGGCCGTACAGCACCATCGCCGCCAGCACGTGGATCCCCAGGTTCACCAGGTGGAAGCCCCAGGGCTCCGGGCCCAGCAGCGCGCGGTTCAGCGCGAAGCTCAGCGACAGCAGCGGCCGTCCGTCCACCGTCGCCCCCGTGGACCACAGCGGAACGCTCATCGCCTCCGAGAGCGGCCACAGCGTGCGGATGTGGGGGTTAACGCGGATGGAGGCATGGTCGTCGAAGACGAACTGCCCCCCGAAGCTGTTGGCGAACGCCCCGACCGCGGCGACCACTACCAGCAGCAGCGGCGCCAGCGCAAACGCCGGGTGCGGCCCCCGGGGTCCCGGACGAACCGGGTCGGTTGTCGCTGCCTTTGTTCGCATAGCAGTTGCTGATCATTCGGAGGCGGTTGCACAACCAGCCTGACGTGGGCGGCGTCCTCCAGCGGCGGCCCTGGGTCGGCCGGCAAACGGCCTCTCAACGCGAGCGGCGTCCGCAGGGCGCGGTGAGGCCGTCCCGCAGCGGACGGAGCATTCTATATCCCACTTCGCCCATTACCTTCGAGTGTCCGGATTTCCACAGACGTGTGCCCGAACTGCTGGAACCGGTTGGTCTTGACCTTGATGTCGCACGGGTTGCACAGCCCGTACGCCTCGCAGGGTCGGAAGATGTCCTGGACGTCGAACGCCTCGTCCAGCAGGTGCCCGATGGGCGTGCGGGAGGCGTAGAGGTCGCTGTGGCAGCGGTAGACGTGCCCCGAGGGGGCGATGAGCAGTTCGGAGGTGCGGCAGGTTACGGGGGGCCCGACGGTCCCGCTCACGGCCTCGGGGTACTTGTACTGCCCGTGGAGGCAGCCCTGGTACTCGCCCAGGAAGTCCTTGAAGCGGAAGTCGATGCCGTCCGCCCCGCATCGGGCGGCGGCGGACTCGATCTCCTTGATCTGCCCCGGGTGCCGCACCGCCCAGATGCCCACCGAGTACCCCCGCTCGAGCAGGCGGAGGACCTTGCCCCGCGTCTCATCGAGGTCCATCGTCTCGGGGTGGTACGAGACGCGGATGGAGGCGTACGGCGCGTCGCGCCGGATCCGCCCCGGGGGCACGCGGGCCATGAACTCCTCCACGTCGAACTGCAGGTTCGTGAGCAGGTCGATGGTGATGTCCTCCCGCAGGTGCGCGAGGAGGTCGTAGAACCCCGGGTGGAGCGAGGGCTCCCCGCCCTGGAGCGTGATCGGCCGATCCGGTCGCGAGAGGATGCGGTTGAGCCCGCGGGCCCAGTCCGCCCCGTCCATCATGCCCGCCCCCCCCGCCCGGGGGTCGCGGAACCAGTTGATGCAGTACGAACACCGCAGGTTGCAGGCCATCGTCAGGAACGCCGCGATGTACCCGTAGCGCGGCGGCAGGACGATGGCCGGCAGGTCCGTTCCCGGGGGAATAGCGGTGGTTTTCCTGATCATCTCCTTGTCCGCGTGCGAAGGGTTACCGAAGGGTGCGGGCCTCGTTTCCCCCACTGTACTGGATTCGGCACGATGTGTGTAGGCCTTTGGCCGTTTCTTTTCGGGGGCGGGCAGGAGGTAGGAGACCGCATGCAAGCGCCTACTGCGCCCACGCCCCTCGGACGCCTCTAGAATTCCCCCGGCAGCACACACGCAAGGGGAGCAGCCATGCGCAGACTCGAAGGCAAGGTAGCGGTCGTCACCGGCGGGGCGCGGGGGCTGGGCAAGGCCCAGTGCATTCGGATGGCCCAGGAAGGCGCCCGCGTCGCCGTCACCGACGTGGTCGACGACGAGGGCCAGGACGTCGCCCGCTCCATCGGCAACGCTGGGGGGGAGGCGAGGTTCTGGCACCTGGACGTGGCGGACGAGGAGCAGGTCCGCACCGTCCTCCACGCCGTCGTCCGCACGTGGGGCCGCCTCGACGTCCTCGTCAACAACGCCGGGATCTCCGGGCCCGACAAGCCCACCCACGAACTCACCCGCGAGGAGTGGGAGAAGGTGATGGCCATCAACGTGACCGGCGTGTTCCTGTGCACCAAGCACGCCATCGGCCACCTGCGGGCGGCGGGGGGCGGGAGCATCATCAACCTGTCGAGCATCTACGGGATCGTCGGGGCCCCCGACATCCCCCCCTACCACGCCTCCAAGGGCGCGGTGCGGGAGATGAGCAAGGTCGACGCCCTCCTCTACGCCTCCGACCACATCCGCGTGAACTCCGTCCATCCCGGGTTCGTCTGGACGCCCCTGGTGGAGCAACTCGCGTCCGAGCGGAACGGGAGCGTCGAGGAGTTCCAGCAGCAGACCGCCGCCCTGCACCCCCTCGGCCGCATGGGCGACCCCGACGACGTCGCCTGGGGCGTGGTGTACCTCGCGTCCGACGAATCCGCCTGGGTGACGGGTTCGGAACTGGTGATCGACGGGGGCTACACCGCCCGCTGAGGCGGGCCTCCCGGACCCCTCCGGACCGGGGCGGTGCGCGGGATACAGGACAACGCATGGCCGAAGACGCACAAGCACAGGCGAGCACGGCGGAACTGCTGGAGCGGGTCCGCGCCTACTACGCCCACGACGCCGTCCGCCTGCGGATGGCCGAGTTCCTCGGCGGCCCGCCCCTGGACAAGGCCAGCGCGATGTTCATCACCGCCGCCGGGGTGGAGAACGGGGAGGACGCGCCCCGCCCGGTGTGGGACCTGTGGCCCTGCCTGGACGCGGGCAAGGACATCGCGCGGTCGCTGTGGGACCGGCGGGTGCTGGTGGCGCACCTGGACGTGGACTACGTGAACTTCGAGTTCCCCGGGGAGGTGCACGTGCATCCGCACCGGTCGCTGGAGATGCAGCGCCCGGTGGTGGAGGCGGGGCGGGCGGTGCTGGCGGAGCATGGGATCCATCCGCTGCACACCCTCAGCGGGGGCGGGCAGCACCTGGTGTGGTCCATCCCGTACCACTCGATGGCCTTCGCCCTGCTCGCCGAACTGGGCCGCTGCCCCCCCTCCCTCGCCGCCCGCTACGCCGTTTCGCACCCCCCGCACGGGTTGCCCGTGCTGCCCCGGCTGGGGCGGGCGTTCGCGGGGCTCGGGATGGTCATGGAGTACCTGGCGCACCGGATCATCGAGCGGTCGGCGGGGGAGTGCCCGATCCCGGTGGAGGCGACGGCGGTGCGGGTGGGGCCCGGGCTGCGGGGGAGCGAGCTGATCGCCCTGGACGTCTCCGAGTACGCCGACCCGCTGTACATGCGCAAGACCCGCGTGCCATTCAGCGTGTACCTCAAGGCCCACCGCCACGAGAGCGAACTGGGCTCGCACGTCATCGCCGCCATGCCCCCCGTCTTCCTCCTGCCCCTGGACGGGATGGACGCCCACGAGGGGATCGAGACGATGCACGACCCCCACCGCGCCGCCGACTGGGCCCGCCGCTGCACCGCCCACATCCCCGAGCACCCCGAGGGCATGGAGTCGCTCCTGACGTCCTACGCGCGATCGGACCTCGCGGAGTTCCACGCGTGGTTCTACTCCCAGGCCCACGAACCGCCCGAGCGGTGGCCGATGACCTACGACCGCACCCCGCTGGCCCATCTGCCCTTCTGCGTCCGCGACCCGCTGGAGCACCCCAACGACCTGCTGATGCAGCCCGGACGCATCCGCCACGTCGTCCGCGGGCTGCTGAGCGAGGGCTGGCACCCACGCCACGTCGCGGGGCTCATCCGCTCCAAGTACGAGCGCGATTACGGCTGGTACGACTACTGGCTCGAACACGACGCCACCGGCCGCGCCGACGTCTACACCCGCCTCTTCGCGGGCCTGTTCTTCACCGGGCGGGACGACCTGGTGGACTTCAACTGCTGCTCCACGCAGGAAAAGGGCTGGTGCCGCCCCGCCCAGTGCTCCCACAATCTCCACCACTGCCGCCGCCGCCTGCTCGAAAGGAGGACCGCCCATGTTTGACTGGCCCATCGGACTGTCCACGGGCTGCTTCTACAACCGGTCCATCTTCGACTGCCTCGAAAACATCCGCGCCGAAGGCTTCAACATGATCGAGGTCTGCTCCTCCCCCGCCCACCTCGACTACCACGACACCGACGCCGTCGCCGCCGCCTCCCATCGCATCCGCAGGCTCGGCATGGAGGCGTACTCCTTCCACGCCCCCTTCGCCCAGGACATCGACATCACCTCCCCCGACTCCACCGCACGCCAGCGCGCCCAAGCCGACCTCTTCCAGGCCGCCGAAGCCGCCGCCCAGCTCCAGGCACGCTACTTCGTCCTCCACCCCGGGCCCGAACGGTCCAACATCCCCCAGGAGCAACGCGAGTCCCGCCGCGAAAACGCCGTCCAGGTCCTCAACGCCGTCGCCGACCACTGCCGCGACCTCCACGTCGGGCTCGCGATGGAGAACATGCTCCCCCACCTCTTCGCCGGGCCCGTCCGCGACCTGCTCTGGCTCCTGGGGTCCCTGCGATTCCCGGGGGTGGGCATCTGCCTCGACACCGGGCACGCCCAACTCTCCGGGGACCTCCCCTCCGTCGTCGACAAGCTCTCCGGGCACCTCTGGATGGTCCACCTCAACGACAACCGCGGCGGCGGGGACGACCACCTCCCCCCCGGGGACGGAAACATCGACTGGCGGGGACTCGTCCGCCACCTCTCCCGCAGTCCGTTCATCGGGGGCATGATCCTCGAGATCGCCCACCAGAAGGACGAGCGCGCCATGCTCGACGCCGCCCGCCGCGGCCGCCTCTTCCTCCGCGACCTCGGACGCGAGATGGCCCTCCACGCCCAGCAGCGGCGGTGACGACGACCGGCGGCAGAGCGTGCAGGGGGTAGGGCATGCAGGGGGTAGGGCGTGCAGGCGGCGGAGCGCAGCGGAGCCGTCTGCGCGCGGGAGGATCACCGGTTGCCGTTCCGCGCGCACAGGGCTCCGCTTCGCTCCGCCCTGTGCACGCCCTACGCCGCCTTCCTCCGCGACCTCGGACGCGAGATGGCCCTCCACGCCCAGCAGCGGCGGTGAGGAAAATCACACCCGCAGGAGCATCGCGTGCACGCTCAGGCCCGCCCCGAAGGCCACCAGGGCGCACAGGTCGCCCTCGGACACCCCGTTGCCCAGGATCTCGCGGAGAACGAACCACACGCTGGGCGAGGACATGTTCCCGTGGTCGCGGAGCACGCGGCGGGACGGGGCGAGCTGGTGCTCCCCGAGCCCCAGCCGCTCGCCCACCACGTCCAGCACCCGCTGCCCCCCCGGGTGCACCGCCCACCACCGCACCGCCCCCGCCTCCACCCCCGCCCGCCGCAGCAGGTCGTCCACCGTCGTCCGCACGCACTCCCCCGCCCGCTCGGGCAGACGGATGGACAACTGGTTGTGCAGGGCCCCGTTCTCGTAGCGGTAGCGGATGTCGTCGCGGTAGCGGGGCTCCTGGCGGCTGACGGAGTCGAGCATCGCCACGCCCTCCCCGCGGTCCCAGATGACGGCGGCGGCGGCACCGTCGCTGAACAGGGCGTTGGAGATCACCAGCCCCAGGTCGTTGCCCATCTGCAGCGTGGCGCTGCAGATCTCCACCGCGATGCTCAGGACCACGCCCGCCCCGTCGGCGAGCAGGGAGCGGCAGAGCTGGAGGTTCGGGACCGCCCCCCCGCACCCCGAGCCCACCAGGTCGTAGCACCGCACGTCGGGGGGCAGGCCCATCGCCTCCAGGACGTAGGTGGACACGCCCGGGCAGACGTAGCCCGTGCAGGTGTTGAGGACGAGCGCGGCGACGTCCGAGGGGGCCAGGCCAGCCTGCTGCAGGGCGTCGCGGCCCGCGCGGGCGGAGAGTTCGACGGCCCAGTGGGTGAAGCGGTCGATCCGCGCGTCGGGGTCCTCGCGGACGAGGGCGTCGGGCTCGGTCAGCGCGAAGTGCCGCCGCTCGATCCCCGGGTGCTGCAGCACGCGTTCGAGCACGCCCAGGGCCCGGGGGCTGACGGACTGGGCGTAGTGGCGGCGGAAGAAGGCGAGGGCCTCGGCCTGGTCGCAGGCGTAGGGGCCGGTCGCAACGGCGAGGGAGGCGATGCGGGCGGGGGCATTGGTTACGGTCACGGGGGGACTCCCAGCAGGTTCAGGAAACGGCGGAGGCGGGGCGCGTGGGGCCAGAGCGGGGGGCGGAAACCCAGCCGGTACGCCACCCGCAGCGATCGCTGCGCGAGGGGCCCCTGGAGCGAGTCGTCAAGGAGGAGGTTGGGCATCTGGCGTTGGGCGAACTGCAGGCGGTCGCGCAGCCAGGCGGGGTCCAGGTGCGGGGGCTCGTAGAACGCCGGTGCCAGCAGTTCCTCGCCCTCCGCCGCGAGCCTCCCCTCCTCGCGGGCGAGCCGTTCGAGCCCGGTCCCGGGGTAGATCCGCACCCCCACGGTGATGTAGGCCGGGTCGCTCGCCCGCACGTGACGGGCGATGAACTCCAGCGTCCGCTCAATGCTCCGCTCCGTCTCGCCCGGTCCCCCGGCCAGGAAGATCCACATGCACGGGAGGCGGTGGCGGCGGAGGGCGGCGGCGGCGAGGCGGAGGGCGTCGGGCGTGAAGGGCTTGGCGAGGGCGGCCAGGACGTCGGGGTCGGCGCTCTCGGCCGTCACGCCCAGACCGACGAACCCCGCCCCCTCCATGGCCGTCAACAGCTCGTCGTCCAGCCCCGTCGGGCTCATGTCCAGCGACTGCAGCCGCGGGCGGGGGCGGATGGCGGCGGCGGCGAGGGCGCGGCAGCAGGCGAGGGCGTGGTCGCGCGGGGCGTTGAAGACGTTGTCGACGAACTCGATGTCCCGCAGCCGCTGCGCGCACAGCGTGCGGACGGCGGCGACGACGTCGGAGGGCGAGGCGAGGGTGTAGGAGCGGCCCTCCAGGGCTCCGTACGTGCAGTACGTGCACGCGAACGGGCAGCCGCGTTTGGTCTGCAGGGGCACGGCGGCCATGCGCGACAGGTAGGGGCGGAGGCGGCACCAGCGGCGGAAATCGGGCACGAGGGGCCCGAGGGGTTCGGGGGGCCCGAGAGGTTCGGGGGGTTCGACGGGCCCGTGGGATTCCCGGGCGTGTGGGGCGCTGGCGGGGGGTATGGCGCTGGCGGGCGGATCGGGCTCGTTGCGCGTCCACAGGCCCGGGAGGCCCGCGGGCGACCGGCCGTCCGACAGGGCGGCGAGGACGGCGGGCAAGGCCGTGCGCGCGTCGGCGGTGACGGCGTAGTCGGCGGCGGTGTAGCGGAGCAGGGCCGCCGGCAGAATCCCCACGGCCGCCCCGCCCAGGATCACCGGCACGGCGGGGCGTCGGCGGACGACGCGGACCAGTCGCCGCACGTCGTCGCAGTACATTTGCGGGCGGGCGGAGTCGTTGTTGTCGAGGTTGCGGAGGGACACGCCGACCACCTCGGGCTCGAAGGCGACGAGGGCGGCGAGGAGGTCCTCCTCGATGCTTCGCGAGAACGTCAGATCGCAGAACTGGACCTCGTGCCCCGCGCGCAGAGCGGTCTCGGCGGCAAGGCACGCCCCATAGGGCAGCACCGGCAGCGGCTGGGTGCAGCGGTTCGCGTTGACGATGAGGACCTTCACTGGACTCCGGTACATCCTATGCGGGCGGTGGGGTTCGTGCGGAACGGGGGGGGCAATCTCTCCAGAAGCCCCCTCACCCCCCTCGCTTCGCTCGGGACCTCTCCCCGCGGGGAGAGGGGTTGGAACCCTTCTCCCCGGGGGAGAAGATGTCGCGCAGCGACAGATGAGGGGGGCCTTCCCAAGCGGATCGCCTCCGAACTCGCCGCGGGCAATGCCCACGGGGCGCTGTCCAGCCCCGTGGGACGGCCTGAGCAACCGGACCGTGCTGGTCTGTGAAGGGCCCCCTCACCCCCTCGCTTCGCTCGGGA
>JAWLCQ010000128.1:0-14679 GCA_041687095.1 Phycisphaerae bacterium
GGGTGGGGGGGGGGGGCGGGGGGGGGGGGGGGGCGCCCTCGCGGAGTTCCTGGGCGCGGGGCAGGTCGTCCAGCGACGCCAGGCCGAACGTCTCCAGGAACCGCCGGGTGGTACCGTACAGCATGGGTCGCCCGGGCACTTCAGCCCGGCCGACGATCTTGACGAGCTGTCGGTCCATGAGTCCGCGGAGCATTTCCCCGCTGGCGACGCCGCGGATGGCCTCGATGTCGGCGCGGAGGATGGGCTGGCGGTAGGCGACGATGGCGAGGGTTTCGAGGGAGGCCTGGGAGAGCTTGGACTCGCTCCGCTGGCGGAGGAGGCGGCGGAGGACGTCGTGGTACTGCGGGAGCGTGAGCATCTGGTAGCCCCCGGCGATCTTTTCGACGCGGAAGGCGGCCCCGATCTGCTCGTAGCGTTCGTTGAGGAGGCGGATGGCGGCGGCGACGTCCTTCTGGGCGTGGAACTCGCCGACCTGGGCGATCTTGGCGGGGGGCAGGGGGGAGTCGGTGGCGAAGAGGATGGCCTCGACGGTGGCGGCGGCTTCGGCGGTGAGGGCGGCGGGGGCGGCGGGCTCGTCGGTGTCGTCCGCCTCCTCCTCCCTGGTGGTGTCGGCGGGCTCGGTGGGTTCGGACTCGCCGGCGGTGTCGGGGGTCTGGGGCTCCTTGGCGGTTTCGTCTGTCGCGGGCGTGTCTTCCTGGCCTTCGCCGGTCTCGTCGGTGGTCTGCTCGTCCGGTTGCGCGTTATCGGCGGCGGCCGTGTCGGCGGTCTCGGGGGCCTGTTCCTCAACGGGCTCGGTGTCGGGGGCCTGGGCGGGTTCCGCGTTCGTGTCGGGCGTATCGGGGGCGGGCGCATCGTCCGCCGGCGAGGTCCCCTGCGGGTCCTGTTCCTGCGGGTCGTCCGGGTTGGTCTTCGTGGTGTCCTGCATGGGGCACAGGATACGCAAAGAGCGGCGGGGAGGGAAGCGGGATTGCGGATCGGGGGCTCGAAGAATGGGCGGTGGGGCGGGGGGATGGACAGGATGGACCGCATGGACCGCGTGGACCGGATGGACGGGGGCAGGCGCCTCTCGACGGGGAAGGCCCTGACCCGGGTCCTCCCACGGGACAGACAGCGTCCCGTGGGCTTTGCCCCTTGGCAGGCGCTGTTGCTTCTTCTGGTTCCTGTTCCCGGTTCCTGGTCTCCGACGGTTGCCTGTTCCCGGTTCCCCGGTTCCTGGTTCCCCGGTTCCTCGCCTAGTCTCTATTCCCTATTCCCTAGTGCCTCGTCCCTTCGCACGGCCGGTAGAAGTCGGTGGGCCTCGCGCCGAGCGTGTTGGTGAGTTCGCCGATGCGGTCGATGCGGCAGGTGACGGTGTCGCCCGCCCGCAGGAGCTTGCCCGTCGCCTTGCCCACGCCCGAGGGCGTGCCGGTGGCGATGACGTCCCCGGGCGCCAGCGTCATCAGGTGCGAGCAGAACGAGACGATCTGGTCGATCGTGTGGATCATGTTGCGGGTGGTGTCGTCCTGGCGGACCTCCCCGTTGACGGTGAGCGTCAGGCGCAGGTCGTGCGGGTCGGGGATCTCGTCGGCGGTGACGAGCACCGGGCCCAGCGGGCAGAACGCGTCCGCCCACTTGCCGTGCAGCCAGTCGAAGAAGGCGTCCTTGTCCCGCGGAAGGCGGCCGTCGGAGTGGGTGCAGCGGCGGGCGGAGATGTCGTTGGCGATGGTGTACCCGAAGACGTGCCCGCGGGCGGCCTCGGGGGGCACGCACTTGGCGGTGCGGCCGATGACGACGGCGAGTTCGATCTCGTGGTCGATCTCGTCGCTGAAGGTTGGCCAGGGGATCTCGTCGTGGGGGGCGGCGACGGCGGTGGTGGGCATGAGGAACGGGCGGGGGGTGGTGGTATGGCGGGGGTCGTCAGGCATGCCGCTGTCGCGCTGGAACTCGCGGTGGTGCTCGACGTAGTTGACGGCGAGGCCGAGGAGCTTGGGCGGTTGGGGCAGGGGGGCGAGGAGGCGGACCTCGCTGAGCGGAAGGAAGGAGCGGGCGGACGCGGCGAGCGAGGCGACGGTGGCCAGCGCGTCGGGCCCGGCCTGCAGCAGACCCAGCAGGTCCCGCGGGCCCTGGGGGAACATCGAGGGGATATCCCGCAGGCCCTCGTCGGTGACGATGCCATAGGACTCGATCCCGTCGCGGCGGTAGGTGGCGAGTTTCATTGTTGGACTCCGGGGGGGGGGAGGAGCGGTCGGCAATCAGCAATCAGCTATCAGCAATCAGCTATCAGCTATCAGCAGTCAGCTTATGGCGTTGGGGTATCTGGTATCAGGTGGAGGCGCGGTTCTCAATGGTCTTTTCGGGCGGGGGATCGCAGCGGGAACCCCTCTCCCCTCGGGGAGAGGTGCCCGAGCGCAGCGAGGGCGGTGAGGGGGCCCTTCCACATCAACACGGCTGCGAACTCGCCGACAGCCTGTCTGCCCAGGTCGGGGCCAACCGTCTGGAAGGCCCCCCTCATCTGTCGCTGCGCGACATCTTCTCCCCCGGGGGAGAAGGGTTGAAGCGCTCGCTTCCGGTCTCCAGTTCCCTGTTCCTGGCTCCTGGCTTGCCTGCGCTTCGGAAAAGGGGACAGGCACCTGCGCGGCGAAGGACGTGCCGCTCCGGAGCCAGTCCCCTTTTCCTGGTTCCCGGCTCCCGGTTCCCGGCTCCCGGTTCCCGGCTCCCGGTTCCCGGCTCCCGGTTCCTGGTTCCTGGTTCCCTTTTCCTGGTTCCCGGCTCCTGGTCTCCGGTTCGCGCTTCCTACGCCGTCAGCGCGTCGGGTTCGGGGCGGTGGGCCCAGCGGGCGACGTTGGACAGGATGACGTCGGATCCGTCGTACGCCTCGTGGAGGAGCTTGTAGTAGACGCGCTCCTCGTGGGAGCGGAGCTGGGCGGAGGCGGGGAAGGCGGCGGGGTCGTCGCAGGGGCCAAACCGCTCCAGGCCCGTCGCCAGCAGGTCCACCGTTCCGCTGCCCTCGTCGAACTGCTCCTTGCCCCGCCAGACGATCTCGTCGGGCAGCAGGTCCTCGCAGGCCTTGCGGAGGATCCACTTCTCCACCACGCGCCCGGTCCCGTCGTCGAAGAGCTTGCAGGGCCCGGGGACGGTCTGGGCGAGTTCGATCATGTCGGTGTCGAGGAAGGGCACGCGGCCCTCGAGGGAGTGGGCCATCGTCAGGCGGTCCACGCGCTGGAGGTTGACGTTGTGCAGCGAGGCGACGGAACGGCGGAGTTCGTCGTTGAGGCGGTCGCCGTAGTCCGTCTGGCGGTAGTAGGCGTACCCGGCGAAGAGTTCGTCGGCGCCCTCGCCGGTGAGGATGACCTTCACGTACTGCGACGCGAGGCGGGACGTGAAGTAGCACGGGATCGCCGAGCGCACCAGGTCCTGATCGAACGACTCGAGGTGGAAGACGATCTGGGGCAGCGCTTCGAGGACCTCCTGGCGGGTGAAGACGTACTCGTGGTGGTCGCTGCCGATGTGGTCGGCGACGACGCGGGCGGCCGCCAGGTCCCGCGAGCCCTCCACGCCCACCGAGAAGGTGTGCAGGCGCCCCAGTTCGCGCTTGGCGATGGCGGCGATGAGGGAGCTGTCGAGCCCGCCCGACAGGAACGCCCCCACGGGCACGTCGCTCATGAGGCGCTTGATCACAGAGCGCTCGAGCGTCGCGCGGACGCGGCGGAGGTGCTCGTCGAGCGGGCGGTCCTCCACCTCCACGTGGGGCACCTGGTAGTATCGCCTGGACCCCAGGCGCGAGTGGAACCACGTTCCGGGCGGGAACTCGCGGACGTCCGTCGCCACGCCCGCCAGGGCCTTGAGTTCCGAGGCGAAGACCCGGTCCTGCCCCCGCCGCCCGAAGTACAGGGGCTTGATCCCGATGGGGTCGCGGGCGACGTAGAGGTCGTCCCCGTCGGCGAGGGCGAAGGCGAACATCCCATCGAGCTTCGTCGCGGCGTCCTGGGCGCACTGCTCGTAGAGGTGCAGGGCGCTTTCGGTGTCGCTGCGGGTGCGGAGGGTGTGACGCTTCGCGAGTTGCGGGCGGAGGGTCGGGAAGTTGTAGATCTCCCCGTTACCGACGATCGCCCGTTTCCCGTCGCCCGAGAGGATCGGCTGGTCCCCGCCCTCGGGGTCCATGATGGACAGGCGGCGATGGCCGAGCGTCCCGCGCGGAGCGCGGAACATCCCGTGGGCGTCGGGCCCGCGGTGGACGAGGCGGCGCATCATCTCGGCGACCAGTTCGGTGTCCGTCGTTCCCCAGATTCCGGTGATCCCACACATGGGTGCGTCCTTTCTGTACTAGGAGCCCGCCCACAGATCGCGGATGCCCGAGACGATCATCTCGGTGGAGATGGCCCCGATGAGCAGCCCGTTGATGCGGACGAGGATGTTGACGTAGCGGTCGAAGACCCGCTCCCGAGCCTTGCGCATGGTGTCGCGGAGGAGCTTGAAGGTCAGAATGACCGCGAAACTCACCACGATGCCCACCCCCAGGATGAGCAGGGCGGTGGGGGTGGGGTTCTGCTTGCCGGTGAGGATGGACTGCGTGATCGTCCCGCCCCCGATCATGAACGGCAGGGCGATGACGGAGGGCAGCTCGTCGAGCGATCCGCGGAGCATCTCGGCGGTGCGATACCCGCGGACGACGTAGTTGTAGCCCACGATGAAGAAGATCACGCCCCCGAAGACCCGCATGGCCTGCGGGGAGATGCGGAGGAAGTCGTTGAGCAGGGGCTCCCCGCTCCAGGCGAACAGGGCGAAGACCGCCCAGGAGATCAGGCACGCCCGCACCAGCACCCAGGCGAACGTGCGGGTGTCCAGGTCCTCCATCACCCCCGTCAGGTACAGGCACAGGGCGAAGGGGTTGAGGATCGCCAGGAACGGGATCAGCGATGCCAGGAACTCGCGCATGGGCTACGGCGCCTCCGCGGGGACGAGGCCCCGCTCGACGAGGAACGCGCGGGCGACGTCGGCGGGGTCCTGTTGACGTTCGTCGACCTGGTAGTTCAGCTCGGCCATGCGGGCGTTGGTGAGGGTCCCGGCGAGCTTCTGCAGCAGGGGCTCAAGCTCGGGGTGCCGTTCGAGCGTTTCGCTGCGGAGGAGCGGGCAGGCGAAGTAGGGGGGGAAGGCGTGGCGGTCGTCGGTGAGGATTTGCAGGTCGTAGGCGGGGATGCGCCCGTCGGTGGCGAAGGCGCAGATCACGTCGACCTCCTCGCCCTCGCACGCCGAGTACATCAGCCCCGAGTCCATCTGCCGCGGTTCGTCGGGGAACGACAGCCCGTAGACCCGCTGGAGCGCCTGGTATCCGTCGTCGCGGGTGAGGAACTCGGCGTTGAACCCGGCGGTGAGTTCCTCGGCCGCCTCGCCCCCCGCCTGGCGCTGGAGGTAGGCGGCGAGATCGGACATCGTCGCGATCCCCAGCCGCTGGGCCTGCGCCTTGCGCATCGTGAGCGTGTAGGTGTTGTTGAACCCCAGCGGGCGCAGCCACCGCAGGGCGTACTCCCGGGGGAACACGTCGGAGACGACCGCGTAGCACTCGTCGGGGTCGGCGAGGGGCGGTCGGCCGAGGATGTTCACCAAGCCCGTGCCCGTGTACTCGACGTACGCGTCGAGGTCCCCGCCCCGCAGGCCCCCGAAGCAGATCATCGTCCCCCCGAGGAACAGGCGGCGCTCGACGGTGAGGCCGGTGTTCTCCTCGATGAGGATCGCCAGCAGGTTCCCCAGGATGCTCTGCTCGGTGAAGTCCTTCCCGCCGATGACGATGTCCGCCCGCTCGCCCGAGAAGGCGAACCACGCGACGACGCCCCCGGCGAGAAGGGCGAGGGTGAGGGTGAGGACGAGGATCTTGCGGCCGTTGTTCATGGGTGCGTCTCCTTGTTCATTCGTAACCGTTCACGCCTTCGCAAACAGCAGCGAAGGCGTGAAGAAAGGGGTCCGCCGGGATCCGAAGGCGGGGTAGGCGCAGGGAGCCTCGAAAACGGGGACTGGCTCCGCAGCGGCATGCTTCTTGCCGCGCAGGTGCCTGTCCCCCTTTTCGAGGCGGCGCGGGGCTCCTCACCCGCACTCCTGTGAACGGTTACGTCCATTCCTGCCCCCTCCGCGATCTCTGCGGTGCTCTCTTCGGATCGTTGCGCGCCGGAGCGCTTCGGGGCGTCAGCCACGACTCGACCCTCCCCAGGCCGAAGTCCAGCCCCAGCGCCAGGGCGATGGCGGGCAGGGCCCCGGCGAGGACGAGGCCGACCCCGGAAGAGGCCATGGCGAGCCCGCGGAAGATCAGGTCGCCCAGGCTGTGCGCCCCGATGGCCGACACGAGAGTGGCCACGCCCACCGTCCAGACCGTCGAGATCCGCACCCCCGCCATGATGACGGGCAGGGCGAGGGGGAGTTCGACGGAGAACAGGACCTGGCGCGGGGTCATGCCCATCCCGGTGGCGACCTCCTTGACGGCGGGGTCGACCTGGCGGATGCCCGTGTAGGTGTTGCGGAGGATGGGCAGCAGGGCGTAGGCGACGAGGGCGACCATGCCCGCGGGCGTCCCGATCGCGCTGAGCCGCACGCCCAGCGTCTCCTGCATCCAGGGCCCGATGGCGTCCTTGAGGTAGAGGAACCCCGTCATCACCAGCGCCACCAGTGCCAGCGAGGGGACGGGCTGGACGAGGGAGGCGGCGGTCATGGCGGCGTGGGCGAGGCGGCGGAAGCGGGTGCGGGCGAGGACGATCCCCAGCGGCAGGGCCAGGGCCAGGGCGAAGAGCATCGCCCCCAGCGAGAGCATGAGGTGCTGCACGGTCAGGTCGAGCACGGTCTGGAGGCGGACGGCGGCGAGGATCATCGCAGGGCCTCCTCGCCGGCGGCCTCGCCCACGGCGGCCGTCCCGCCGAGAACGTCGGCGATGGCGCGGGAGAGGTCCTCCCGCGCGAGCACGCCCGCATACGTTCCGCGGTCGTAGACGGGGATCGCGTCGAGCCCGGTGGTCTTGAACAGGTCCAGGGCGTCGATCAGGGAGGACCGCGCGGGGAGGTGCACGGGGGGCTTGCCGCGTACACCGGGGTCCCCGACCGCCCGCCCGTCTCCGCTTCGCGTCGTCGCGGCGGGCGGTCGGGGGGCGTTGGGGGAGGCGGGCGCGCCCGTCCTTTCCGTCGCGGAGGGAGTGGCCTCCGCGCGCGGGATCAACTGGTCGAGCATGGAGCGGATCGTTCGCGTCAGCAGGGAGAGCTGGAAGCGATGGCGCCCGAGGAACTGGTCGACGAACTCGTTGGCGGGGGCCTCGACGAGGTCGCGGGGGGTGGCGAGCTGCTGGAGCGTCCCGTTGTCGAGGACCGCGACGCGGTCGCCCATCTTGACCGCTTCGAAGACGTCGTGGGTGACGAAGAGGATGGTCTTGCGGATCTCGCTTTCGAGTTCGAGGAACTCGTTCTGGAGCTGCTCGCGGGTGATGGGGTCCAGGGCCCCGAAGGGCTCGTCCATGAGGACGATGGGCGGGTCGGCCGCCAGGGCGCGGGCGACCCCGATCCGCTGCCGCTGCCCGCCCGAGAGCTGGGAGGGGAAGCGGTGGCGGAAGTCGGCGGGCTCGAGCCCGACCATCGTCAGCAGGGCGTCCACGCGCTCGTCGACCCGCCGCCGCGCCCAGCCCAGCAGGCGGGGGACGACGGCGACGTTGTCGGAAACGTTCATGTGGGGGAAGAGCCCGATGTGCTGGATGGCGTACCCGATCCGCCGCCGCAGCGCGATGACGTCCTGCTCCATGACGTCCTGCCCGTCGAGGAGGATCCGCCCGCCGGTGGGCTCGATGAGGCGGTTGACCATCTTCATCGTCGTCGTCTTGCCCGATCCGCTGGTGCCCAGCAGCACGAGCGTCTCCCCGGGCTCCACCCGCAGCGACAGGTCCCGCACCGCGTGGACCCCGCCGGGGTAGGTCTTGCTGACGTGTTCAAACGTGATCATGCGTGGTCTTCCGTTGGCGGTCCCGCAGGGGTGCCACCCTCAAGCGGCGCTGTTCAGCCGCTTGGGGGTGTCTCGTTGCCGCACCCCCAAGCCGCGAAAAGCATGCGGCTTGAGGGTGGCACCCGGTGACGGGTCCGTCCAGGCCCCGCGGTGGGGAGGCTACCGCGAGGACTCCTTGTCGATTTCGAAGATCCCGACCAGGCCGTGGCCGCAGCCCTGGCCCTGCTGGAGGTGGGAGACGAGGTACCGCAGGGCGTAGCCCAGTTGGGGCTCAATGATGTTCTCGCGGGGCAGCCCGTAGCGCAGCCACCCGATGCCCTTCACCACCAGGCGCATGCGGTCCATCATCTCGCGGAGCGGTGGGGGGTAGCTGGCGGGGATGGCGAGGGGCTCGGCGATGAAGTCCCGCTTGTCCTCGTCGTAGTCCGCCAGCAGCGCCGCCGTCCACTGCACGAGCGTGTTCCAGCACATCTGCAGGTGGTCGAAGTAGTCGTTGAGGAACTCGAAGCCCGCTCGCGGGGCGTAGTTGAGGATCAGCGACTCCAGGTCCGTCCGCAGGTTGGGCTCGTGGAGCGAGTTGACCGCCTGGCGGAGGGGCTGGGCGTTGGGGTTGTACTCCCCGGTGTCCATGTGGCGGCCGGTGAAGACGGAGCGGTCGAACCACCGCAGCGGGCGGATGGTCACGCCCGCGAGCTTCGAGGCCCGCTCGACGATGGACTCGGCCTCGGGGCGGGACATGAGGCGGAGCGTGAGGTGCTGGAGCTGCTCCCGCCGCTCCTCACGCTCCTTGGCGTCGTAGATGTACGACACGACGTAGTCCATGTTCGGCAGGCTGGCGAGGTCGTTGGTCCACAGCGACTGCCACTCGTACGACCACCGCCCCAGCCAGTCGCAGACCACGACGCTGTAGTTCTGCGTCCGCGTGGCCATCTCCGCCAGCAGCCGCACCGCCGACTCGTCATCGTTGTGGTGGGACATGGTCCCGAAGGACGTGAAGTACAGGTCGTAGGGCTTCTCGTCCTGGCCCAGGGGGAGGCCCTGGGTGAAGTCGCCCTGGCGGAAGGTCATCTTGGGGTTGTGCCCGTAGATCTCGCGCCCCTGGTCCAGCAGGTCCTCGCACAGGTCCACGCCCGTGTACAGGCCCAGGATGTCGTCCGTCAGCAGGTCCACCTCCGTCAGCGTCAACGCCGCGTCCCGCTGGCGGACGCCCGCGAGCAGCTCGTACCCGTCGGCCGACCCGCAGCCCAGGTCCATGACGCGGAGGCGGCGCATGAGCCCGCGGGAGCGCTCGAGGAGCTTCTGCAGGTGCGGGCGGAGGAAGATCCGCGTCGTCTCGTCCTCCCAGTACCGCCGCACGTTGTCGTACTTGCCCACGAGGCCCGAGCGCTTGGCGTACAGGCCGCTCTTCACCGCCTCGCTGTAGGCGGGCATCTGCTCCAGTGCGGTGGAATCCATGGCAAACTCCTCCGTGCTCTCCGTCGTGGTCGTGGTCATGCTCGTTTGCTCCTTTTCATGTGCAACGCCCTCCGCGGTCAGCTTTTCCCTTACCGCCCGAAGAGCAGCGGGGATGAACGCAGATGAACGCAGATCCGAGGAAGCGGGAATGCGGAAGGCAGGTCATTCGCCTGACCTGCTCGCACCCGGTACTCCCTCTGCATCTCTGCCTGTCTCTCATCTGTGTTCATCCGCGTTCATCCCCGCCGCCTCTTGGGATCGCCTGTGACCTACCCGCCCAGCGTCTGCGGGAGCACCCCGGGGATCTCGTCGCGGATGCGGTTGCGGATGGGGTCGCTCAGGGGGGCGAGGGGACGGGTGAGGATCTCGTGGTACTTGCGGTTCGCCGCCCGCAGCGCCCCGTCGGGGTCCTCCAGCGGATACGTCGCGTAGACGTTCTCGCGGGAGGGCAGGGGCAGGTGGTAGATGAACGTCTTGTGGTCCGTCTCCATCACCTCGCGGATGGTGGCGAGGACGGCGTCGCGGCGGTCGGGGGTCACGGGGGCGTCGCGGAGGATCCGCTTGCAGATCCCGATGTGGGCATCGTCCATCACCGCCTGCTCGGGGCAGAACGTGTTCGTCCGCTCCAGCAGCCCGAAGGCGTAGTGGATGTACTGCGCCCCCGAGCGCGGGACGGTGAGCAGCGTCATGAGCTTCTCCGCCGTCGCCTGGATCCCCGGGCGGTCCACGTCGCCCACGCCCGCCGTCGAGTAGCACGGCAGGCCGTAATGGCGGGCCATCTGCGCGCAGTCGATGTTGTAGTGCACGAACTCGGGCGCCCCGTACATGTCATTCAGGTTGTCCAGCCGCGTCCGCACCGGGACCGCCCCGTAGAGCACCGGGGCCCCGGGGCTGGCGAGCTGCGTGATGACCACGCCCGCGAGCAGTTCGGCGTTGATCTGCGCCACCATCCCGAACTCGTCGAACGGGCCCGTCGCCCCGCCCATCGGGCAGCTCGAGATGACCACGGGCATGCGGCGGCGGGCGATGGCGATGAGCTTGTCGGCCGTGTCGTCCACGACCTGGAAGGGGCTCTTGATCACGCAGGTGATGAAGGAGAACACGGGGTTGTCGACCAGCGCCCCCTCGCCCCCGGCGACGATCGCCCCGAGGCGCATCACGTCGTCCAGGGCCTCCAGCGAGGTCAGCCCGGCCATCACGTGCTTCTGGATGGTGTCCAGGGACGCCAGGAACTTGTTGACGTCCTTGTTCCGCTCGGTGACGCCCTCGTCCTGAATGTTGACGCAGCGGATGAAGGCGTCGAGGTGCTCGAGCTGGTCGCACAGGCGCCCCGCCTGCCGCAACCGCTCGATGCTGCCCGGGAGGCGGCGGTAGGTGGGGTGGGGCCCGTCGTCGTAGTTCACGTCGAGCCACACGTTCGTCTCCGACCCGCTGACGAAGCGGACGCGGGGCTCGTGGGCGTCGAGGACGAGGCGGTTGGATTCCTCCCGCGCCCCGAGGACCAGGCGGGCGGGGGCGCTGGCGAGGGCGGCGTTCAGCACCGCCTCCGGGATGCGGATCCGCGCGCCCCCAGCGACGGGTTCGACGGTTGCACCGGCCGCTCGGAACAGCTCGATGACGTCCGCGTTGTGGCACAGCAGCCCGGGGTCCATCAGCAGGTCGCGCGAGACCCCGTCGATGAGGCGGATCTGGTCCTCGCTCAGGCGCAGCTCGGGGCGCACGAGTACGCCCTCACGCTGGGGCCGGGTTTCAGGAACGGTGTTCGGTGGGGCGGTCAGGGTCATGACGGGGTGACCTCCTTCTTCTGGGGGGCGCTGCCGGCGGGGGCGACGTTGCGTTTGGGGGCGGCGCCGACTTGCTTGACGGGCGTGTCGGGTTCGTCGCCGCCCGCGGGCAGGATCTCGGGGAATCGCTGCACGATCGCCTCGCGGAGGGCGGGGTCGAGGAGGGACGGCGCGGGGCGGTGGCGGAGGTCGTCGACGAAGGCGCGGGCGCGGGTGACGGCGTCGAGCCCCGACGCGTCCTCGCGCTTGGCGCGGTTGGCGAGGGTGGGGTGGTAGAACTCCGTCCGCATGTGCCGCAGCGTGTGGTCCTCGACGAGGTAGTCCGCCCCGGGGCCCTTGGAGATCATGAGGTCGGCGGCGAGCGTCTCGTCGGTCACCTCGATCCCGCGCAGGACCCGCTGGCACATCCCGAGCATCTCGTTGTCCATCGCGAGCTTCTCGTAGGAGACGGTGAGGTCGGATTCCATGAGCCCGGCGATGTCGTGGATGTAGTTGGCCCCGCTCATGGCGACGAGGAGGGCGGACATCGCCGACTCGTACCCCGCCTGGGCGTTGACGCTCTTGGCGTCGCTGGTGCCCCCGGTGGAGTACATGGGGATGCGGAAGTACTGGGCCATCTGCGAGACGGCCGCGTTGATCATCCCACGCTCGATCGCCCCGCCCACGTGGTCCATGGTCCGCAGGTCGGGGATGGAGCCCACCGACCCGCAGATGCCCGGGGCGCCCTTGCGGACGGCCTGGACGAGGACGATCCCCCCGAGGGTTTCGGCGACGTGGGTGAGGACGTTGCCCGCCAGCGTCACCGGGGAGGTGGTCCCGCAGATGGGCTCGGTGGGCACGACGACGGGGAGGTTCTCCCGCGCGAGGTAGCAGGTCATCTCCCCGTAGTGGTCGTCGATCTTGAAGGGGCTGATGATGAGCGTGATGAACGAGACGAAGGGCTTCTCCCGCAGCGCGGCGGGCGATCCGGCGATGATCTCGGCGAGTTCGACGGCCTTGCGGGCGCCCGCGAGCGAGTAGATCCCGCCCATGACGTGCTTGGTGGTGTGTTCGAGGGTGTGGAAGAAGCGGTTGACGTCGATGTCGTCCTGGACGGTGACGTCGTGGGGGAAGACGTTGATGGTGTGCATGTGCACGTGGGGGAGGGCCTGGACCATGCGGGCGTTGAGGACGACGTCCTCGACGCGGGCGGGGCGGCGTTGGCGGGTGTCGGGGTCCAGCACGTACAGGGCCGTCCCGCCCGTCCCGTAGTGGACGCGCGAGCCCTCGAGGACGATGTCGTTCTCCCCGTCGCGGGAGTGGAGCGTGATGGACGAGGGGGTGGAGGCGATGGCGTCCTCGACCATGGCGCGGGGGAAGCGGACGATGCGGGTGGCCGCGTCGACCGCGGCCCCGGCGGCGCGGAGGGCCTCGAAGGCGGTGTCGGAGTAGACGGCCATGCCGGAGGTCTCCAGGACCTTGAAGGCGGCGGCGGCGATGCGGCGGGTGTCGGAGTCGGACAGGGGGCGGTACAGGCCGCCCTCCAGGCCGCACCGCGCGTGGGTGGGGGGGTTCATGGTGCAGTATCTCCTTCCGTGATACGGGGTCGTGGCGCGGGCGCGGCATGGCCCGGCCGGGTCGTCTCGATTGCATCGGTGCGGCGCGAGGCCCCGCGGCGTGCGGGGCGGAAGCACGCGAGCTAGCGTGCGTAGTCTCGGGTCGGGCCCGTCCAGCAGGGCGGCCCGTTTCGCGCGAGAGGCTTACCAGGAAGAGGGGGAACGCGGGTCAGAAGTGCCCGGGAGTCCCACCGGTCGGCCTGGTGGGATCGGATTGGCTGCATCCGTCCTTTGGGGTTTCGCATGATGCTTTGGTTTCGGTATCGGCTTTTGGTTGTCGAATCAGGTTGTATTGCTTCAAGGACCGACCCGGGCCCAGGTTCAGGCGATCGGGTTCGGCGTGGCCTCGTTCGGTTCGGGCTGGGGGGCGGCGTCGGGCGGCGGGGGGGCGGCGTCCGCGTCCATCGGGCCCATCGCGCCTGCCTCGGAGGGCGGGGCCTCGGGGATCGCCGGGGCATCCAGCAGGGCCCGCACCTGCTCCGCCGCGGCCGTCACCGGCCCGGTCGTCAGCATGGGCGTGGCCTCGATGTTCTCGGCCTCCAGCATTCGCACGAGCCGCTGCAGGGAGGCGAGGATCAGGGTCTGCTCCCAGTCCTGCAACTGCCCGAACGTCTCGGCAAAGCTCTCGTGCAGCAGCGACGGGGGGGCCAGCATGACCTCGCGGCCGGCGTCGGTGAGGGAGACCAGAACTTGGCGCTTGTCCACCTCGCTCCGCTGCCTTCGCACAAAGTTGCGCCGCTCCAGGCGGTCGAGGATCCCCGTCACGGTGGCCTGCGTCAGCAGAATGCCCCGGGCGATCTTCCCGACGGAGACCGCTCCGTCGCGGGGGATCTGCTTCAGGACCGCAAGTTGCGGCCCCGTCAGGCCATAGCGATTGACCAGGAACCGCGAATGCAGATCGATCGCCCGGATGATGCGGCGAAGCGCCACCATCACCTGCTCCACGATTCCCCCCTGCTGCAGGGGAGCCGGCTCGTCTGTGCTCTGCGGTTCCATCTCCAAAAGAGTCTAACGCTTTGTGTGCAAATTACAAGAAAAACCTTTCGGCGATCCCGCTCCGTGAGCGCCCCTCTTTTCTAGAAACCGTTCCCGGGGCGCCACCTTCAAGCGGCGGGGTTCAGCCGCTTGGGAATGGCCGTCCCAGGCCCCCCTCCGAGGAGCGGCGGATCGTGGCAAGGAGGGCGGACTGTCATGTGCGAGGGAACAGGGAAAGCTCGCGGGGTCCCAGGGCCATCGCAAAGCCCGGTTCGTCGGGTGCCACGGACCCGCAGAAGCCATGTTCCGCCGTGCGCTCGTGCGAGCACGGCTGCAAACAGCGCAGCCGTGGCACCCGCGACTGTGAAGTTGCCATGACACTGGAAAGGCCCCAAGGCCAGAGGCTATCCAGGCAGTCCCAACGGTAGCGCGGCATCGCAATGCCGAGTGTTCCGGGAATTGGCGATTCTCCTGAATCCGCCCTGCGGGGGACGCCCATGGTTTCTCCATGACGCCCTCCCGGTGCCTCCCGTGCCCTAACCAATGCTCCCGCCGCAGGTTGTCCGCAATTCCACGGGGGAGCGGTGGCTCTGTGATGAAAAAAAACTTCCAAATTCCAAAATTAGGGGGCCGCTTTTGCGGACTTTTGGGCAGTGCTACTACTTAGGGGGGGACTGCTGTATGTCGCCGGCCGCCACGGGTTCGCAGAAGCCCGTTGTTCGACACATCAGGACGCCCTGGCGCCCGGCGGGTCTGCCTGTCGTTCCGGACAGTGAACTCCGAGAGTCCCGTAGGGAACTCCGGGCGTCCCGGCAGGGACGCGATTCCGGAGTCCCGGTAGGGACGGCTTGAGAATAGCCCAGCAGTTCACTGCTGGGTAACGGTCGCGCGGGAGTTTGAGCCCCGGCAGGGGCGATTGAGGGATG
>JAWLCQ010000129.1:0-14609 GCA_041687095.1 Phycisphaerae bacterium
TCGCGGAGACGTTCCGCTCGTTCCGGGACGTTGGGGGTCAGGAGACCCCCAACGCACGCGCTTGGGGCGTCCCACGCGCTTGGGGCGTCCCCCGCGCTTGGGCCGTCCCACGCGCTTGGGGCGTCCCACGCTCGGGGCGTCGGGCCGCCGAGATGTGTAGAACAACGAGGTCAGGAACCCCCCGGCGCGTGCTGCGATTCCCCCGCGCAGGGCGCACAGCCTGCCTGGAGCGAGGCGGAGGCGCGTGCTGTCGAGGCCTGGGTGTGGCACCTGCGGGCGGATGCTCTGCTACCAGGCGTGGCCGTTCTCGCCGGAATCCACCCGCTCGCGGAGGGCGGCGGGGAGGTAGGCCAGCAGGTCCGTGGCGATCAGCGAGGTCTCGCCCAGGTCCTCCACGCCCAGATCCGCCGCCCGCCCATGGGCGTGCACCGCCAGCACGGCCGCGTCGAAGGGCTCAAAGCCCTGTCCCAGCAGCGCGGCCGACAGGCCCGTGAGGATGTCCCCCGCCCCCCCCGTCGCCATGCCCGGGTTGCCCGTGTCGTTGACGTACAGGCGTGCCCCGTCGGTGACGATCGTGCCGGCGCCCTTGAGCACGAGGACCAGCGGGGGGCGCGGGTCGCCCTGGTGCGTCCACTGGCGGACGGCGTGGAGGGCGTGGGTTTCGCGGTCGCCCTGGATGTGCGGAATGGACTGGCCCGTCAGGCGCGAGAACTCCCCCGGGTGCGGGGTGAGGAGGAGGGGGCAGCGGCGGAGGTCCCACCAGCCGTCGATCCTCGCGAGGTTGTTGAGCCCGTCGGCGTCGAGGACGACGGGCTTGTCCTGCTCCAGCGCGGATCGCACCAGTTCCTGCGGCCGCCCGCCCACCGACAGGCCCGGACCCAGGGCGAGCACGTCGCACTTCCGCAGCGCGTCGTGCATCTCGCGGATCGCCGAACCGCTCAGCCCGCCATTGGCCTCGCAGGAGAGCGGAACGGACGTGGCGCAGGGGCACAGGGGGGCGATGGCGAGCTGGACCGTTTCGGGGGCGGCGAACGTGACGAGCCCCGCCCCGCCGCGGAGGGCGGCGTTGGCGGCCAGGGCGACCGCCCCGATCATCCCCCGCGACCCGCCGGTGACGAGGACCTTCCCGTAGTCGCCCTTATGCCCCTCCCGCGAGCGCGGGGGGATCGTGGGGACGGTGGAGACGCGATCGATGCTCATGGGCGATCTACCTTTCCAGGCAATTGCGGATTGCGGACTACGGATTCTCGGAGGGCAAGCGTCTGTCGGGGATCGGAGCGCCTCCGGGCCTCTTTCACCGCAAAGATCGCGAAGGACGCAAAGGGGGACGGGAACTGAACCCTCTTCTCTTTGCGTCCTTTGCGATCTTTGCGGTGAATCCGAAGCCCCGCCGCGCCCATCGAGAACAGCGCTCCACCGCAAGCCAATGCCGAATGCACCGGCAAGCCGCAGTCTACTTGGCCGCCCGGCTGATCAGCGCCGCGATGTACCCCGCCGAGAAGCCGTTGTCGATGTTCACCACGCTCACGTTCGACGAGCAACTGTTGAGCATCCCCAGCATGGCCGCCAGGCCCCCGAAGCTCGCCCCGTAGCCGATGGACGTCGGGACGGCGAGGACGGGGACGGAGACCAGCCCGCCGACGACGCTCGGCAGGGCCCCTTCCATCCCGGCGGCGACGACGATGACCTTGGCCCTCTGCAGTTCCTCGCGGTGCGCCAGCAGCCGGTGCAGCCCCGCGACGCCCACGTCGTAGTGCGTCGTGACGTGCTGGTCGAAGATCTCGGCCGTCACGCGGGACTCCTCGGCGACGGGGAGGTCGCTGGTGCCCGCGGCCACCACGGCCACGTGGCCGGTGCGCTGCTGGGGCTCGCACTGGCGGAGGGTGATGGTGCGGGGGGTGGGGTGGTACTCGGCGGCGGGGAAGTCGGCGGCGACGGCGGCGAAGACCTCGCTTGTCGCCCGCGTGGCGAGCACATTGCCCCCGCGGGCGGCGAGGGCGGCGAAGATGGCCCGCACCTGCTCGGGGGTCTTGCCCAGGCAGAAGATGACCTCGGGGAACCCGCAGCGCATCGCGCGGTGGTGGTCCACGTTCGCGAAGCCCAGGTTCTCGAACGGCAGGGCCCGCAGCCTCTCCATCGCCGTCGCCACGTCCGTCCCGCCCTTGCGGACACTCTCCAGCAGTTCCTTCAATGCTTCGGGATTCATGGCGGGGAATTATACGCCAGTTGGGCCGAGAGGCACTAGGGACTAGGCAATAGGCAATAGGGACCAGGGAGAAGAAGCGGCCCCAGGCGAAAGGGACGGATCGGTGTCAAGATTGCACAGATGGGCGAAGAGACGAGCAAATGCCCTCGGGGAGACGTTTGCCCCGTGGGACGGCCCTCCCGCACCAGAACGTCCCGGCCCTGCAGCGGATCCCACAGGGACGCTTTTCGGACGCCTGCACCCACTCCAACCCTCACCCCTCCCCTCTTGCCCGGTCCCTGTCCCCAGTCCCTAGACCCTAGTGCCTAGTGCCTAGTCCCTAGTGCCTAGTGCCTTCCCATCCCCTGCATCCCCGCCTGTGCGGAACGCCAACCTATCGCCGGACGGTCGCGTGAGCTTCGAGGTCGAGGTCGGCGGTCTGGTGGGCCTGCAGGGCGTGGTAGGCGAGTCCGGCGATCATGGCCCCGTTGTCGACGCAGAAGCGGAACTCGGGCAGGCGGAGCGGGATGCCCAGGCGCTTCGCCAGATCGCCCAGCCCCGCCCGCAGCCCCGAATTCGCCGATACGCCCCCGCCCACCAGCAGCGACCGCGCCCCGATCCGCTCGGCCGCCCGGCGGAGCTTGATGCGCAGCACGTCCACGACGGCGGATTGGAAGCTGGCGGCGATGTCGGCGACCTCCGCTTCGGTGAGGTTCTCCGCGCCCTTGCCCGCCCCGGCGGCGGGGGAGGCCGCCCGCCCGCGACGCCGCCCCTCGCCCTCGCCCCGGGCGCCCGGGACCCCATTGACGTGGTACAGCACCGCCGTCTTGAGCCCGCTGAACGAGAAGTCCAGCGACTGGCCCTTCAGCAGCGAGCGGGGGAACTCCACCGCCCTGGGGTTGCCCGCCTTCGCCAGGCGGTCCACGATCGGGCCCCCGGGATAGCCCAGGCGGAGGATGCTGGCGACCTTGTCGAAGGCCTCCCCGGCGGCGTCGTCGATCGTCGTCCCCAGCAGCTCCAGGTGCAGGGGTCCCTCGCAGCGGTACAACGCGGTGTGCCCCCCGGAGCAGATCAACGCGGCCGCGGGGTACTCGATGGGCTCGGCGTTGAGGGCGGGGGAGTAGGCGTGGGCGTAGACGTGGTTGACCCCGATGAGCGGGACGTCCCACACCCACGCGAGGGTCTTGGCGGCCATGAGCCCGACGAGGAGCGACCCGATGAGACCGGGCTCGTGGGTGACGGCGACGGCGGCGATGTCGGAGGGGGCAACGCCGGCCTTGTGCAGGGCCTCGTCGAGGACGGGCTGCATGGCCTCGACGTGGGCGCGGGAGGCGATCTCGGGCACCACGCCCCCGAAGCGGGCGTGCTCCTCGATCTGCGTCGCCACCACGTTCGTCAGCACCTCCCGCCCGTCGGCGACGAGGGCGCAGGAGGTCTCGTCACAGCTCGATTCCACGCCAAGGATGATGGTGCGTTCGGTCGTCATGGGTCTGGTCGTCCTGATGTCCTGCCTCTGCGAATCCCGCGTTTCGGGCGCTCCGGCGCTACTCCTCCGCGGGGCGCGTCTGCGACTCGCGCGACTCGCGCTCCCTCCGGGCGGCGGCGAGGAGGCTCTCGTAACGTTCGCGATCCCGCAGCAGTTCCAGGGCCTCTCGCAGCGGCCGATCGGACTCCAGCAGCGACGCCAGCGGGCTCGAGGGGTCCTCGTCCGTCCCGTCGCTCGCGGGGCGGGTGTGCGGGGCGCGGCGGGCGAGGACCTCGGTGTGCCGCCGCAGCCGCCGCAGCCGCTCGGCCGGCTCTGGCGAGAGGGCGGCGGGGACGTCGGGCTCGACGCCCCACTCCGCCGCACCGGGCAGGCGCGCGATCGGCCGATTGGGGTCCACGCGGAACTCGGCCGTCGTGAGGCTCAGCTCGCCCAGGTCCCGCCCCAGCGGGAACAACGCCTGCACGCATCCCTTGCCCACCGTCCGCGTGCCCACCACCACCCCCCGCCCATGGTACTGCAACGCCGCCGCCACCAGCTCCGCCCCCGACGCCGTCTGGTCGTTCACCAGCACGACGATCGGGACGGCCGGGGGGAACTTGCGGGACGCCTGGGCCTCGTAGACCTCCTGCTGGCCCCCGCGGTGGCGGACGGTGACGATGACGCCCTCGCGGAGGAAGAGATCGGCGACCCCGACGGCGATTTCGAGATACCCCCCGGGGTTGTCCCGCAGGTCCAGCACGAGCCCGTCGCGAAGGGGCTCGCAGCGCAGGACGCTCCGCAGGGCGTCGAGGGTGTCGGGCAGGAACTCGCGGACGCGGATGTATGTCGGGGCGGGAGGAGCGGGAGCGGCGGCGGGGGCGGTCGCCGGAACCGGCCTCCCCGCCAGGGCATATACCCAGTGGTGCCGCCCATCGCGGTACAGCCCCTGAACGCTCTCGACGGGGTAGGCGTCGGGGACGATCTCGACGAGGAACGGCTCGCCCGACCCGCGGGCGACGCGGAGACTCACGGGCCCGGGCTCTTCGCTGCAGGGCGCGGTGCGGAGGAGGGAGCGGACCTGCTCCTCGGACAGCCCCCCCGTCTTCGCCTCCCCCACCGCCAACAGGCAGTCCCCCGCCCGCAGGGGCGAGCGGAGGGCGGGCGAGTGCGGCAGCGCGCCGACCACCACCGCGTTGCCGTCCTCGACCTCCACGTGCAGCCCGATCCCGAACGCCTTTCCGCCGATGCGGTCGTCGACGGTCCGGGCGGTTCCGGGCGGAAGGTAGGCGGAGTGCGGGTCGAGGTGGGTGGCGATGGCCTGCAGGGAGGAGCGGCGGAGCAGGGCGGGGTCGACCTCGTAGAGGTACTCGCTCTCGATGATCCGCAGCGCTCGCGAGAGAGGATCGACCGCCCCCCCTCCGGTGACGACGTGGCGAGGGCCCGGCCGCGTGACGAGCACAAGCACGCCCGCCGCCGCCAGGATCGCCAGCGCCCAGATGAGGTTCCGTTTCGGCATAGTCCCTTGTCCCCGCCTCACCGCGGCGGTGCCGGTCCAATCACCCGCCCCAGATGCTAGCACGCCAGACGGCCCCGCGACAAGCGGACGAATCGGGGGCGCGAACCGGGCGGAACCCGGGGGGAGGCCCTTGCGGTCCCTGGTCCCTGGTTCGAGATTCCTGGTTGCCCGCTGATTCCACCCTTGCCCTCCCTTCGTGCAATTCGTGTAATTCGTGGACTATGACACCCAGAGAGATCATCCTGGCCAACATCGCGCATGGTGAGCCCGAGCGGATCGGGCTGACCTTCTCCCGCGGGCGCATCAACGACATCGCCTGCTGCGGGCTCGCCCCCTCGCCCCGCTGGACGCAGCGGCGATGGACGGAGGGCAACCGCGAGTACTACGACGACGAGTGGGGCAACGTCTGGGTCCGCATCGTCGGGATGAGCCAGGGCGGGGAGGTCCACGAACCCGCCGTCCGCGACTGGGCGCAGCTCGACACGCTCGCGGTTCCCGACTTCGACAACCCCGCCCGCTACCAAACCGCCCGCCACGCCTTCGCCCACGCGGGCGAGCAGTTCCGCCTGTTCTTCCTCCCCGGGTGGGTCTTCGCCACCAGCCGCTACCTGCGGAAGATGGAGATCTACTTCATGGATCTCATCGAGTCCCCCGAGGAGATCCACCGCCTCCACGACACCGTCACGAGCCTGCTGGAGAAGGCCATCCACCTCGCCGCCGACGCGGGGGCGGAAGGCATCTTCTACTGCGAGGACCTCGGCGTGCAGGACCGCCCGCTCGTGAGCCCCCGGATGTTCGACGAGATGTTCGGGCCCTACTACGCCCGCCTCACCGCCGTCGCGCACGAGCGCGGGCTCAAGGTGCTCCAGCACTCCTGCGGGTACAACTGGGCGCTGCTCGACGGGCTCATCGCCGCCGGGATCGACTGCTTCCAGTTCGACCAGCCCGCCGCCTACGACCAGCCCGCCCTCGCCGCCAAGCTCCGCGCCCACCGCATCGGCCTCTGGTCGCCCGTGGACATCCAGCAGATCCTCCCGACGGGCGACCGCGACCTCATCGAGTCCGAGGCGAGGAAGATGGTCGAGACCTTCCGCGGCGGGCTGATCATGAAGGACTACCCCGACCTCAAGGGCATCGGGGTTCAGCCCGAATGGGACATGTGGGCGTACAACGCGATCCTTGAGGCGGCGGGGGTGAAGGGCTGATTGCGGATTGCGGATTGCGGATTTCCACAGTCCGGCCGCAGAGGCGGTGTCGAGGCCTGCCGCAAAGGACGCCGGGTGCCACGGCTGCGCCGTCTGCAGCCGTGCTGCAAGGGACACGGCTGCGGACAGCGCAGCCGTGGCATCCACCCGTAGATTGAATGGAACGCGTCTTGCTTGTCAGCTCACTGCTGAGAGCTGATCGCTGATAGCTCAACCAGGAACCATCCCATGACCACAAGCGCCTCCTCCCGCGTCGCCTTCGCCCTCGCCGCCCATCCCGACGACATCGAGTTCCTGATGGCCGGGACGCTCCTGCTCCTGGGCGAGGCGGGCTATGAGCTGCACTACATGACCGTCGCCAACGGGTCCTGCGGGTCGGTGACGACGGACGCGGCCACCACGGCCGCGATTCGCACGGAGGAGGCCACCGCCGCCGCCGGCGTGCTGGGGGCGACGTACCACCCGCCGCTGGTGGGCGACCTGGAGATCTACTACACGCCCCAACTCGTCGCCCGCCTGTGCGCGGTCATCCGCCAGGTCCGCCCCACCGTCCTGCTGCTCCCGTCCCCGCAGGACTACATGGAGGACCACACCACCACCGCCCGCCTGGGGGTGACGGGGGCCTTCTGCCGCAACATGCCCAACTTCGTGACGGACCCGCCCGTCGTCCCCGTGCAGACCGACGTCGCCCTCTACCACGCCATGCCCATCGGCCTGTGCGGGCCGCTCTACGAGCCCATCCGCCCGCACCGGTACGTGGACGTGGCGTCGGTCCTCGCCCGCAAGCGCGACGCCCTGGCGCAGCACCGCTCGCAGAGGGAGTGGCTGGACGTCTCGCAGGGGCAGGACAGCTACCTGCGGACGATGGAGGACCTGTCGGCCGAGATGGGCCGCCGCAGCGGGCGCTTCGCGCACGCCGAAGCCTGGCGCCGCCACCTGCACCTGGGCTTCGCCGCCGCGGACTTCGACCCGCTGGTGCAAGACCTCGGAAGTCTCGTGGCAATCCAGGAGGATTGAGCGGGGATGAACGCGGACTTGTCGCGTCGAAGCGAAGCGGAGACGGATGAACGCGGATGAGAAGAGAGCGGGGATGCAGGGGATCGGAGGACCAGGGGATTCTACGGACCGTATTCGCGCACAGTCCAATGCCCACGGGACGCAGTTCAGTCCCGTGGGACGGTCAAAGCATACCAAAGGGTCCGGGTCCTGCGGGTAGACCGTGATCCACCGCGGTTCCAGGGGGACCGGTTGCAGACCCTGGTCCCGTCGCGAAAGGAGGACCGGTGGTCGTCCCGGACCGTCCCACGGGACCGCCCCGCTGGGGCTTGTCCCGTGGGCATTGCCCGCGCGAGAGCTTCCTGCCCAGATCGAGGACCCCGCGCTCCAAGACCGGTCCCAGGTCTCGAGTTCCCGGTCCCTGGTTCCCGGTTCCTGGTTCCTGGTTCCCGGTTCCCGGTTACTTTCCCTTTGCGTTCTCCGCGTCCTTTGCGGTGAAATGGCCGGGCGGGCAAACCCCCGCGATGCGATCAGATCAAAGGAGCGACCCATGCCCAGACCGTTGAGCAAGCTGGCCCCCGACTGGTGGGACTACACGACGCTGGACCCCGAGATCCTCCGCGATGCCGCACGCCTCACCCCCCGCGACATGCAGAAACTCTCCCGCGACGGGTTCCGCGTCGTCTTCTACGACACCCTCGAGGACTTCTACCTCGCCGAGGCCCTCGAGTACATCGAGGCCTGGCGCCAGGCGACGGCCGACGAGCCCGTGGGCGTCTGCGGACCCATCGGGCCCACCGAGCAGCTCCCCCTCGTCGCCCGCATCGTCAACTCGCTGGAACTCTCGCTGAAGCACGCGCACTTCTGGGGCATGGACGAGTGGGTCCTCGACGGGACCGAGGTCCCCGAGTCCCACCCGCTGTCGTTCGCCCGCGCCGACCGCGAAATGTGCTTCGACCGCATCCGCAAGGACCTCCGCATCCCCGACGCCCACCTCCACTTCCCCAAGGCCGACCCCCGCGCTTACGTCGCGAGCTGGTCCGCCGCCCGCTGCGCCGTCATGCAGGGCGGGCAGGGCGACATCAAGCACTGGGCCTTCAACGACCCCCTCCGCCGCAAGGGCAAGTACAAGGACGCCCCCCCCACGCCCCAGGAGTACCTCAAGCTCTCCACCCGCGTCGTCGACCTCCACCCCGTCACCGTCATGCAGAACGCCCGCACCAGCGGCGGGGGGCAGCTCGACCTCGTCCCCACCCAGGCCGTCACCGTCGGGCCCGTCCAGACCTGGCAGGCCGAAAAGGTCTCCATCTGGCAGGCGGGCAACCACGACAACCCCTTCGGCATGCGCCTCACGACGCTGATGATCGGCAAGCAACTCCCCGACGCCGCCGTGCCCATGAGCCTGCTGGCCCTGCACCCCAACGTGCAGTTCAACTTCTACCGCGGGGGGATCGGGACTTGCGCAGTGGAGATGCATTAGACCCCCGTTCAACGAATGGGCATCTGAACGATGGGCCGCAGAGACGCAGAGCCGCAGAGAAGAGAGCGTGTTTGAGGCTGCTATGGGTGTGAAGGTTGAGGCACTGGTGACTGACGTGCTGGTTGACGAGGACTCCATTCGCGTCGTCCTCGCCGACGGGCGAGAGGTGATCGTGCCCCTTGAGTGGTTTCCCCGCCTGCGCGACGCGACGCGGGAGCAGCGGGAGGACTGGGACCTTATCGGCGATGGGATAGGAATCCACTGGGAAGAAGTGGACGAAGACGTCTCCGTGGAGAGCCTCCTGGCGTTGAGGTGATCCCGACCTCCTCTCTCTCCGCGTCTCTGCACTGCAAATGCGCAAGATCCTCGCTTTTTCGCGGATGTTTTCCGGTCCTCAAACGACGCTCACTTCGATTGGGGCCGTGGTAAGAGCGATAGCCCAATCGAAAATCCAAAGTCGAACATCGCAATTGGGAGCGGGCGCAGCCCGCGCTGTGCCTCTGCGGCCCATTCCTCTGACGCCCCCCATCATGTAAGCTGATAGCTGACTGCTGATAGCTGATAGCTTGCCGTTCGCCCAGAAGGAGCCTCTCATGTTCCCCGACACCGTCCGCATCGGGAATCTCGACATCAGCCGCGTCATCGTCGGGGGCAACCCCGTCAGCGGGTTCTCGCACCAGACGCCCGCGAAGGACGAGGAGATGCGGCGGTACTTCACGACGGAGCGGATCAAGCAGATGCTCCGATCCGCCGAGGGCCTCGGGGTCCGCACCCATATCGCCCGCGCCGACCACCACGTCATGCGCTACCTGCTGGAGTACTGGGACGAGGGCGGGACGATCCAGTGGATCGCCCAGACCTGCCCCGAGGTGGGCACGAGCGAGCGCGGCGTGGCCAACGCGCTCAACGGCAGGGCCGCGGCGTGCTACATCCACGGGGGGCTCATGGACTACCTGCTCGCCAACGGCGGGCTCGACCAGGTTCCCCCCGCCATCGCCCGCATCCGCGACGCGGGCCTCCCCGCCGGGATCGCCGGGCACAACCCCGACGTCTTCCGCTGGGCCGCCGACCACCTCGACGTCGACTTCTACATGTGCTCCTACTACAACTCCGCCCACCGCGACGGGCACGCCGAGCACCGCAGCGGGATGGCCGAGTGGTTCCACGACTCCGACCGCACCGCCATGACCCAGGTCCTCGCCACGCTCCCCCGCCCGGTCATCCACTACAAGGTCTTCGCCGCCGGGCGCAACGACCCCGCCGACGCCCTGGGCTTCGTCGCCCGCTGCCTCCGCCCCTCCGACGCCGTCTGCCTGGGCATCTACCCCAAGGACCACCCCCACATGCTCGCGGAGAACCTCCGCCTGCTCTCGGCCGCCCTCGACGAGATCGACGACCCCGAGCCCCAGCAGGCCCCGGTGAACTGAGGCGCACGGGCGCGGGTCGTTTTCCGGCACCGGCGGCGCTAGGCTTCTGACGCGCGGACGGAATGATCCGGGGGAGACCACCGGGGGACTCCTCCATCCGCCCGCCGCGCCTGCGCGACCACCGCGCCGCGCCCGACCTCGCAACCAAAGGGGCCTGCGATGTACAGAACGCTGACCGTCCCCCTCCTCGCCGCCGCCCTGCTGCCCGCGCTTTGGGGCTGTCGGCAGCAGCCGCGGGAGTACGCCTACGTCTACACCGTCCCGGAGGCCACCACCTTCGAGGACGTCGCCGGCCGCGTCTACAACGACCCCGCCCAGGCCTACGTCCTCCGCGACGCCAACCCCCAGATCGCCAGCCCGATCCTGACGGCGGGGACGCGGCTCGCGGTCCCGAAACTCCGCGGGCCCAACGGCGAGCGGACGATCCCGTGCGGCTGCCAGCGCGTGGACACCTGGTGGGACTACCCCGGCGAGGCCCCGGAGTGCCCCGAGTACAGCTACGAGTACTGACATTAGCCGCCTGCACGGGAGCGACCCGCGCACCCCGCGCCCCGCGGGGATTCTCCGGGGCGCGTGCGAGTTCGTTTTCCCTCCCCGACCGCGCTAGGCTTCTATGAGGGGATCGGGACGAATCGGGGGACCGCCCTCTCCCGCCCGCACCCCTCGCGGGGCGATGACCGCCCCGCGTCGAAGACGAGCAACGGAAGGGGCTGACCATGTACAGGATCCTGACACTCACCCTCCTCGCCGCCCTGCTCCCCGCCCTCGCGGGCTGTCGGCAGGACGCGGGGGCATCCGCCTACGCCTACACCGTCCGCGAGGCCTCCACCTTCGAGGAAGTCGCCTGCCGCGTCTATGACGACCCCGCCCGCGCCGACGTCCTCCGCGACGCCAACCCGAGGGTGAGGGGACCGGTCCTCGAACCGGGAACAACCCTGGACGTCCCCCCGCTCGCCACCGACCGGATCCCCGGGACCGGGCCCGTCGGGTGCCAGCGGGTCGACACCTGGTGGGGCTACCCCGACGACGCGCCGCAGGACTGCGAGATCTGCGCGTACGAGGACTGATGGGGCGCGACGGGCCCCCAATCCGCAATCCGCATTCCGCAATCCGCAATTGCCCTCCCGTCCGGGGGCGGAATGGGGGCTTGCATCCTGCACGCCATTCGCTTGAATGGTACGCATGAGCAAGCGAAGCGACCGCCCCAACGTACTGTTCATCATCTCCGACCAGCACCAGCAGGCCGCCGCCGGCTGCTATGGGCACCCCCTCGTGCGGACGCCCAACCTCGACCGCCTCGCGGGCGACGGGGTGCGGTTCGATAACGCCTACTGCCAGTCGCCCCTGTGCGGGCCCTCACGGGCGAGCGTCCTGACCGGCCGCCAGTGCAGCACCGTCCGCTACTACACCCACGGGCAGGCGGACCCCCTCGCCGACGTGCCCACCCTCGGGTCCGTCTTCCGCTCCGCCGGGTACGCCACCGGGGCCATCGGGAAGGTCCACGTCCGCGGGGAGGGCAAGCCCCCCGCCGGGCCCGACCTGGGCTTCGACGACCGCCGCCTCCGCATCTACACCCGCTTCTTCGAGGACTACGTCGAACTCGTCGGCAAGGATGTCGCCGACAAGTACGCCACCTACCGCACCCAGCTCGCTGACTACACCAGCACGTACAACAAGCGGAACGTCGGGATCGACATCCCCGAGGAGCAGATGTACGACGCCCTGGTCACCGAGCGGTGCATCGACTTCCTCGAAAAGCGGGCGGCCGCGGACGAGCCCTTCTTCCTCTGGGCGGGCTTCGACAAGCCCCACCCCGACTGGTTCGCCCCCGAGGAGTACCACCGCATGTACGACCCCGCCGACGTCGAGCTGCCCGCGACGTTCCGCGAGCGGCGGGACGACATCCCGGAGATCTGGCGGGGGTCGCTGCGGCAGGACCACTTCTTCACCGACGACGAGGCCCGCCACGCCATCGCCGCCTACTACGCCAACGTCACCTACACCGACGTGAAGGTCGGCCAGCTCCTCGACGCCCTCGACCGCCTGGGCCTGTCCGACAACACGATCATCGTCTACACGACCGACCACGGGGAGAGCCTTCTGGAGCACGGGATGATCCAGAAGCACTGCTTCTTCGAGTCGGCCGTCCGGGTCCCCCTGCTGCTCACGGCGCCCGCGGGCGTTCCGCGGGGCGTGGCGCGGGAGGGGATCGTGAGCCTGGTGGACCTCTTCCCCACGCTGTGCGACCTCACCGGGCTCGACGCGCCCGAGGGCCTGGACGGGATCTCGCTGCTGGACGACATCGCGGGGGCCCCGGCCCCTGCGGAGCGGGCGGCCTTCTGCGAGTTCTACGAGTGGGGCGCCCCCGAGCGGATGATCCGCACGCCCCGCTGGAAGTACATGTACTGCGGGCACGACACGGACCAGATGTACGACCTCATCAACGACCCGCTGGAGCAGACCAACCTGGTGAACGACCCCGCCCACGCGGCCACCGCGCGCGACCTCCGCGCCCGCATCCTGCACCACTGGGCCCAGCCGGACATGCAGCAGGTGAACCACGGCGGCCCCTGGCACCGCCCCAAGGCCGCCATCCCGCCCAAGAAGGCGGAGTAGGCTCTTTCCTCCGGAGAGTTGGCGGGGATGAACGCGGATGAACGCGGATGCGGAAGGAGCAGCAGGGATGCACGGGATGCAAGGGATCGGAGGGTAACGGGTTGGGAGGGCAGAGGGTTCTGAGAGCTGCCGGTCCTGCTTCTTCTCATCCTTCTTCTCCTGATCTGCGTTCATCCGTCTACGCTTCGCTTCGTCGCGACGAGTCCGCGTCCATCCCCGCTCATCTTCGGGTGGTGCACAGACCGACGCCCCCACGGGGAGCGGACCTCGAAAACAAACCCACCGACACGCCCAACCGTGCGGAACGAACCCAGCGCAGACTTTTCCGAGTTTTGCCCCTCCCACCCCTCTCCCCACCGGGGAGAGGATGTCGCGCAGCGACAGGTGAGGGGGTCCCGGACCGACCCGCGGGCGAGCGAAACGGGGACTGGCTCCGTAGGGGCATGCTGTTCGCCCCGGAGGTGCCTGTCCCCCTTTCGCGGTCCCACTCGCACCGACCGTGCAGAGCAAACCCATCACTCGCCTCCGCCTCATCCTCGAAAACAAACCCATTCACCGGCACGCCCAACCGTGCGGAACGAACCCAGCGCAGACTATTCCGAGTTTTACCCTTCTCCCTGCGGCAAAGGCATCTACGCATTCCCGGAGAATCATCGGGGATGAACGCAGATGAACGCAGATACGGAGAGGGCAGGGATGCACGGGATGCAAGGGATCGGAGGGTAAAGGGTTGGACGGCAAAGGGTTCTGCGAACCGCCAATCCTGCTTCTTCTCATCCTTCTTCTCCTGATCCGCGTTCATCCCCGCTCATCTTCGGGTGCCGTAGAGCCCGACGCCCCCACGGGGAGAGGATCTCGAAAACAAACCCATCTCGCCTCCTCCCGGCCGTGCGGAACGAACCCAGCGCAGACTATTCCGAGTTTCACGCCTCCGCGCCCGCGGGCACGCCCCGCCGTGAAGAACAAACCCATCAGTCGCCTCTCCCCCCCATCCTCGAAAGCAAACCCACCGCTCGCCTCCTTCCGACCAGAGAAAACAAACCCATCTCCCCTCCTCTCAAGCGTCGAAAACGAACCCAACGCAGGTTATTCCCGTTATTCCGATAGCTGCAAAATCGTCACCAACTGTCCGCGGCCCCGTCCCTGGCCCTGTCCCTGGCGCGGTCCCTGGCCCCGTCCACTGCGCGCACCTCCCTCTATAGTTATTATACTGCCTAACTAAGTGTCCAGTTGCCTTTCTTTTTAGTACGCCCCATCCCGCAAGCGAAAACCTCCCCGCCGCCAGCAGCCCGCGCAAGCGCCGGGCCCCCTTGCCCCGCCACAGCCCCGACAAAGCGGCCAGCGGGGGCGCTTCCGCGTGGGAGGGGGTTCGAGGGACGGGGGTTCGAGGGACAGATACTACAACTCAGGCGAGTTGTGGTATCTGTCCCCAGAACCAGAACAAGGCGAGTTGTGGTATCTGTCCCCAGAACAGTCCCCAGAACATGCGCGGCGGGTCTCCTGACCCGCCGCGTCCGGGAGGGGCGAGCAGCGCCTCCGCGGCAGCGCCGTTGGAGCGCCCCCCTTCGCGGCGGCCCTTCGACAGGCTCAGGACCAGGCCCCCGCCGCGACCGAAGCGCCGCCATAACGCTGTCGCGGAGGCGCTCCGCTCGTTCCGGGACGTTGGGGGTCAGGAGACCCCCAACGCACGCGCTTGGGGCAACGCACGCGCTCGGGGCG
>JAWLCQ010000130.1:0-14127 GCA_041687095.1 Phycisphaerae bacterium
CGCTACCCCGAGGGCGAGCCCCGGACGATGGCGCTGGTCCTGGGGGCGCAACTGGCCGCCGAGACCGCGCGCTACGACCTGCTGCACGAACTGCTCGGACAGCTCCGCGCGCTCCCGTACGGCGCGACCGACCCGCGGGTCGGGCAGTTTGTGGAGGCGATGGCCCCCATCGGCAAACCCTTCGAGGCCAAGCTCACTACGCTCGCCGGGGAGTCGCTGGCGCTGCCCGAGGCCCTTCGGGGCCAGGTGGTCGTCATCGACTTCTGGGCCACCTGGTGCGGGCCCTGCGTGTCGGAGATCCCCCACATGAAGGACGTCTACGCCCGCTACAAGGGCCAGGGCGTGGAGTTCGTGGGCGTGAGCCTCGACGACGACAAGGAGCGGCTGCAGGCGTTCGTGAAGGATCGCGGCCTGGGCTGGGTGCACACCTTCACCGGCCAGAAGTGGCAGGACCCCACCGCGCGAAAGTACGGGGTGACGGGCATCCCGGCGATGTGGGTGCTCGACCGTCACGGCCGCGTGGTCTCCACCAACGCCCGCGAGGACCTGGAGGCGACGCTGGACCGCGCGTTGGCGGCGGGTGCGGAACTGGTGGAAACGGGCGGGACGGCGGTGCAGGAGCAGCGATCCGGCGCCGGCGAGTGAGGGGGAGCGTTCCGGCGATCCGCGTTCGGCGATCAATGTTCTCCCGCTTCCCTCGCCCACACCGTCGTAGTACACTGGAGTCCATGAACCATGCGTGGATCTGGATTCCGCTGGGGCTGTGCGTGTGGGTGTCGGCGGGGTGTGCGGCCGACGGTTCCGTCGCGCCCGATCGCGGCCCGTCGGCCCTCCCCGACCCCAACGCCGTCGCCCCGCCCGCGACCGTGACGGTTCCGAGCGAGGAGTACGCCAAGCTCAAGCGGGAGAACTTCGTCCTGCGCGAGGACGTGGAGATGTTCCGCCAGCGGGAGCGGCAGTTGACGGACGAGATCAACCAACTGCGGTTCGTGCATGCACAGTACCGCGAACTGCAGCGCGTCCTCGCCGACGTGGTCATCGAACGCGACCGCCTTCGCCGCGAACTGGAGGCCGCCCGCACTGCCCCCCCGCCCCCGGCCCCGACAACCCAGGCCGCCGCCGAATGAAGAACCGGACCGCCAGCGATGCGCCAGGAGTCCCCACGGGCAGGGTGGGGAGGCCTGCTTCGCACAGCAGCCCGGGCACTCCGCCCTCCAGAGCCAGTCTCCCTTCTCCGTCTTGGGGCCCTGCGGTTTCCCGGGGCTCCGGGAGTGCGGCCCCAACCGAACCGCGCGTTGAACCTCAACCCCTGGAACAGTACCCTCAGCACCCATGAGAGCCGTCATTACCGGACAGGTCGGGCTGGACAAGAAGCGTTTCCTGCAGCGGGTCGCGGACATCGCCCGCGAGCAGGGCTTTGACTCCACCATCTGCAACATTGGGGACATGATGTATCAGGAGGCCCCGGACGTGGGGAAGGGGCGGATCCTGGACCTGCCGCTCTCCCGCCTCAACGGGCTCCGCCGCAGCGTGTTCAAGGACGTCCTCCGCCTCGCCGAACGCCGCTCCCACCTCCTCGTCAACACCCATGCCACGTTCCGCTGGCGGCACGGGCTGTTCTACGCGTTCGACCCCGACCAGATGCAGCAGCTCTCCGCCGACGTCTACATCTGCATCGTCGACAACATCGACCGCGTCCACTGGCGGCTGACGCGGGACGGGCACGTGGACCACTCGCTCAAGGACCTCATGGTCTGGCGGGAGGAGGAGGTCCTCGCCACCGAACTGCTCAGCCAGATCGTCAAGGGCCACGGGTGCTTCTACATCATGTCCCCCGGGATGCACCCCGACTTCACCGACACCGCCGACGCGCTCTTCCGCCTGCTCTTCCGCCCCGAGATCCGCAAGGCGTACCTGAGCTTCCCCATGACGCACGTCATGGACTCCCCCGACATCCTTTCCGAGATCGAGGCCTTCCGCCGCGAGATGAAACGCTGCTTCACCTGCTTCGACCCGGGGGACGTCGAGGAGAAGTACCTCGAGCCCATGGCCATCGCCGCCGCCCAGGCCGGCCACCGCACCGTCACCGTCGGGCCCCCCGGGGAGGAGACGCAGATGGAGACGGCCGAGCTGCTGGCGATCATCCCCGACATCGACGGGCAGATCTACGTCCGCGACTTCAAGCTCATCGATCAGTCGGACATGATCATCTCGCTCATCCCCGAGCTGCCCACCGGGAAGCCCGGGCTCTCCAGCGGAGTCGAGCGCGAGCTGCAGCACGCCCACGAGGCGGCCAAGGACGTGTTCGTGATCTGGCGGTGCGCGGCGGCCCCTTCGCCCTTCATCACCGAGACCGCCACCCGCGTCTTCCGCACCCCCGCCGAGGCGAGCCAGTACTTCCACGACAAAGGCTACGTCCCCTCCACGCCCACCGGAGGCCTGTTCTCGGAGTGAGGCGGGAGCATCAGGGAACCCGGAACCAGGAACCGGGAACCGGGAACCGGGACAAGGAACGGGAGCCTGGAAAAGGGGACTGGCTCCGCCGCTGTTTGGCGGTGCCTGTCCCCTTTTCCAGGCGGTTCCCCGGCTCGATCTTGAAGAACAGGCCTCACGCAGAGGCGCCAAGAGGAGAACACGCATGGGCGAAACCGTGTTGGTGACGGCGGCCGAGTACGCCAAGGGCCAAGCCATCTTCCAGTCGCAGACGGAGTGGACGCTCCTCCCCGCCCCCGCCGACCCCGACCCCCTCGCCGACGCCATCCGCACCCACCGCGCCCGCTGCGTCATCCTCGGGCCCGAGCCGTACCCCGACGAGACGATCTACGCCGCCCTCGCCCAAGCAGCCGGGAGCGGCGGAGCGGGCCACGCCGCCTCGCCCGCGCGTGACGCGGGGACCGAAGACGGTGCCCCCATCGCCCTGATCGCCCGCTTCGGGGTCGGGTGCGACGGGGTGCATCGCGAGCACCTCCGCCGCCACGCCATCGCGCTGGCCAACACCCCGGGGGTCCTCGACGTCAGCGTCGCCGAGCACACCGTCTGGCTGCTGGGCGCCCTCGCCCGCCACGTCGCCCCGCTGCACGCGGGCATGCTCGACGGCCGGTGGGCTCCGCGGACGGGGACGGAGTTGCACGACAAGACGCTGGGGCTCCTTGGGCTGGGGCGGATCGGAAGGCACGTCGCCCGCATCTGCGGACTGGGCCTGGGCATGCGCGTCCTCGCCGTCGGGCGATCCACGCCCGACGAACTCGAGGTCCGCCTGGGCATGTCCATGCGAACGATCCGCGCCACGCTCGGACTCGCCGACTACACCACCGACCCCCACGCCGTCCTCCCCGCCGCCGACGCCGTCTCCCTCCACCTGCCCGTCAGCGAGACCACCCGCGGGTTCCTGGGCGCCCAGCGCCTGGCGGCCATGAAGCCCGGGGCCCTGCTCGTCAACACCGCGCGCGGTTCGCTCGTGGACGAGCCCGCCCTCTACGACGCCCTCGCGAGCGGCCGCCTCGGCGGGGCGGCGCTCGACGTCTTCACCCGCGAGCCCTACCAGCCCGCCGCGCCGGACAAGGACCTCCGCACGCTCCCCAACGTCCTGCTCACCCCGCACGTCGGGTCCAACACCCGCGAGTGCAACGCGCGCATGGCCGCCCGCTGCCTCGACAACGTCCGCGCGTTCCTGGGCCACCGGCTCGACCAACTCGCGCGGGTGGTGTAAGACGCATCCCGTCTGATTCATGCGCAGGTGTCATGCGGAGGCGCCATGCGCGGGTGCCGCGGTTTGCGAAGCGAAGCGGAGCAACCACGTCAAACCAACGTCGCGCACGAATAACCTGGGATGCGTGCAAAGGCCCCACGGGAGCTTGGCGGTGCGAGAGGTTGCGGAGGCGTTTCCCCGCGCAGCCCTACTCGAACCAGGTCTCCAGAGGCGTCCGCAGGAACGACTCCAGCGGGATCCCCGACGGTCCGACCAGGAGCTTGCGATGGACGGGGAACTCGTGGGAGAAACTCTCCATACCGCTGAGGCTCTCCCGCACCACCCCACTCTTCACCTCCAGCGCCACCACCCTGCGCCCCTTGGCAAGGACGAAGTCCACCTCCCTGTCCCCCGCGGCCCAGTACTGCACGGTGATCTCGGCGCCCTTCGCGGCGTTGACGCACCACGCGCCTACGCAGGACTCCACCAGCCTCCCCCACTGCACGGGATTGGCACGGGCGTCATCGAAGGACTCCGCAAGCTGCGCCGTCAGCAACGCCGTGTTATGCACCTGGAGCTTGGGGCTGGAACCGCGACGGCGGACCTGCTGCCCGGCGTACTTGTCCAGGCCCTCCAGCAACCCCGCCCCCCGCAGCAGATCGAGGTAGTGCGCCAGCGTCGTCGTGTTCCCCGCATCCTGAAGCTGCCCGAGCATCTTCGTGTACGACAGCACTCGCCCCGAATACACGCACCCCAGCTCAAACAACCGCCGGAGCAGCGCGGGTTTCTGCACCCGCGTCATCAGCAGCACGTCGCGTGAGATCGTCGTCTCGATCAGCGAATCCACGACGTAGCTCCGCCAACGCACTGGATCGCCGATCAGTCCCGCCGCCCCGGGATACCCCCCGTAGTACACGTACTGCTCCACCGTCCACCCGAACGCCGCCTGCATCTCTCCCAGCGACCAGTGCGGCATGCGGACGGTCTCGAAGCGACCCGCGAGGCTCTCGGTGAGCCCGCTCTGCACCAGCAGCGGAGCAGACCCCAGGAGCACCACGTGCAGCCCCCTCCGCTTCGCGGTGTCCTCGTCCCACAGTCGCTTCACCGTCTCCGACCAGCCGGGAATCTTCTGGATTTCGTCGAGGACCAGGACCGCCGGGCGGGAAGGCTCCGCCGGGAGCAGGCGGGCAACCTCCCACTGTTGCTCAATCCAGATCGGGTCCTTCAGCGTCGGTTCATCGGCGGACGCGTAGTGCCCCTGCCCGGGCAGGGCATCAAGCGCCTGGCGGACCAGCGTGGTCTTGCCCGTCTGACGTGCACCGAAGAGAACCTGCATGAACCTTCGCGGTTCGCGCAGGCGGGCCATCAGGACCTCGTACATCGGGCGTCTGAACATGGATCTCTCCATCCAAGGTTTTTACTCAACATGCTGAGTAATTTTACTCAGTATACTGAGTACCTCTGAGGATGCCAAGCCGCACGGCCCCTGCGAAAACCGGTTTCGGGGCTCTCATGACACCCCCGAAACCATAGGCGCTGCCGCCTCTTTCCGGTATACCGGAGGACCGATTGGACGCGACATGCCCGCCGGCCAGGCCCTCGGCGATCGCAAAGTCGCCGTCGTGGGTGCCACGGCTGTGCTGTTTACAGCCGTGCTCGTACGAGCGCGAGGCGGAACACGGGTTCTGCGAACCCGTGGCACCCGGCGAATTGAACTTTGCGATGGCCCCGCCGGCCAGGCCCTCGGCACCCAAGGAATCGCCGCATGACCCGACAACCCATCGCCCGCTACCTCGACCACGCCGTCCTCAAACCCTCCTTCACCCGCGCCGACGCCGAACGAGAGATCCGCGTGGGCCTGGAGCATAACGTGCGGACCGTCTGCGTCCGCCCGTGCGACCTCGAACTCACCGTCGCGCTCTGCCGCAACACCAACACGCTCCCCGGGGCCGTCCTCGCCTTCCCCCACGGCACGCATCTGCCGGCCAGCAAAGCCGACGAGGCCCGCCGCTACGTCGAACTCGGCGCCCGCGAGATCGATATGGTCGCCAACTACGCCTTCATCCGCTCCGAACTGTGGGACGCGGTCCTGGAGGACCTCCAGGCCGTCACCGCCGTCACCCGCCCCGCGGGCGTGAAGCTCAAGGTCATCCTCGAAACCAGCGAACTCGAACTCCCCCACGTCGCCCGCGCCACCGAACTCGCCCTCGCCGCCGGAGCGGACTGGGTCAAGACCTCCACCGGCTTCGCCTCCGGGGGGGCCACCGTCGAGGCCGTCCAAACCATGCTCGCCGCCGCCAACGGACGCATCGAGGTCAAGGCGTCGGGCGGCATTCGCGATCTGGCGACGGCCGAGCGGTTCCTGGCAATGGGCTGCACCCGCCTGGGCGTGGGATCGACGACCACGCCCGTCCTCTGCGGAGGCAAGCCTTCGGAGAACCCAAACGCGTACTGAGCATCAGCAACCGTTCACGGGACGGCGCGAACAGGGTGCCACCCTCAAGCCGCATGCTGTTTGCGGCTTGGGGGTGTTGGGGCCACTACGCCGCAGCACCTCCAAGCGGCAAACGGCGCCGCTTGAGGGTGGCGCCCCGCGAACGGTTAGAGGCATCAGGCTCCCCCCGGGATGGGCCGCAGAGGCACAGCGCGGGCTGCGCCCGCTCCCAATTTCGATTGTCGGTTTTCGATTTTCGATTGGGCTGTCGCCCCTGCCACGGCCCCAATCGAAAATCCACAATTGGCAATTGGAAGGGCCCGTTCCACCTTCCCCGCATGCTCTGGTACTGCACCCGCCTGTGTAGGGAGGCGTAGGGTGAGGGGCAGGGTGAAGCGAAGCGCAACCGTGTGCGCGCGGGAGGATCACCGGTGTGCCTTCCGCGCACGTGACTCCGCTGCGCTCCGTCACACGCACGCCCTACACACTGCAGGGGCTGAGCCCGAAGGGCTGAGCAAAGCGTCAGATGCCACGCTTTGGCGAAGACGGTTCGCTCCGCTACGCCACCCCGCCTCTACCCCAGACGGATCAGACCGGGCGCAGGAGAGACGCTTGCGGTCAGGGGGGCGCAGTACGTCGCGTCCACGCAGACGCCCTGGGCGAGCTTCCCGGCGGCGTCGCGGCGGAGGTGCAGGAGCGAGGCGTCGGTCTCGATGACTGACGCAGGGACCGCTCCCCGCCCTGCTGCTGTCGCGTCGGTCTCGCTCACGGTTCCGACCGCCGTGCCCAGGCGGCGGGTCCACCAGACGGTGTCCGTCTCCCCGCTGCCCCAGCGCAGCGTGAGGCGGGACGGCGCCGCCGGTCCGCCAGAGGGTACGATCTCGGCCGATACGTCGGGCGCTTCCGTTCCGCGGAAGGGCGCCAGCACGGTCGCGAGTTGCACGTCCCACGGTTCATGGCGGTCGGTCCGCAGACATAGCTGCGGGGCCTTCGCGTATCCGCCCTCGCCCTGCACCCACCCGCGGGGCGGATCGGCCTGCCCCGCGTACACGTGGGCGGCCATCCCGTCGGCGAGCAGCGGGAAGAGCATCAGCACGTTGGCGTCGGGGTGCGCGGTGACGGCCCGGCGGGCGGGGAAGTCCACGTGCAGTTCTCCCGGAGCGAACTGCCAGTTGCTCTCCAGGGAGGGCTTGGCCTCATCGGTGGCGGTGTGGTGGAGGTGATCGAGGATCAGCGCGAACCGCCCGCGCACCCACAGCAGCGTGCGGTGATGCTCGGCGTACAGGCCCGCCCCATGACCCCGCATGAAGGCCCACCCGTACTCGCCCGGCCAGTACCCTCCGTCGTACAGCGACGCGACGAGATCGTACCCATCCGTCGTATCGAAGCGGGACCGGGGGTCCACGATGGACTGGTTCCAGCCGTTGAGGTTCAGCGTGTTGTGGGCGGCCGATCGCTTGCCGTGCGCCAGCATCGGGTCGCTTCGCTCGTACGTGAGCGTTCCGACATCGATGAGCAGCGACCGCCCGAACGCGTGGAGTTGGATGGCGTTGCGGCTGAGGTGGCAGTGCCCCCCGCCCCAGGTGGTCGCGTCGAAGCTGAGGTACGTCGCATCGGGGTCCCAGGAGGTGCGGAGGTTCGCCTGCCCGGCCGCGGGGAAGAACAGGGACGTCGGGGGCAGGTCGTCGGGAAGGCCGGCGGACTGGCGGAAGGCGGAGCGTTCGCGGCGGCGGTCGTCGATGTACTCGCCCGTGAACCGCCCCCCGCCGTCGTGCAGGCGGTTCCCGTCACCGTTGGGCAGCGTCGAGCCCAGGGCGTAGTCGTGCATGCGGGCGACGACGTCGGCGGTCATGGCGAGGCCCAGTTCGGGCATGTTCCGCCCCAGCCGCCAGTAGCGTTCGAACACTCGCGTCATCCAGGTGTGGTAGGACGGGTTGCGCTCGATGTGGGCCCCGTCGGGGAGGACCTGGCGGTGGTAGGCATCGTTGAGGATGCGGACCGCGCGGGTGCGCCAGGCGGTGGACTCGGGGAGCATGGAGAGGCGCAGGCCGGTGGAGAGGAGGGCGTCGGCCTGGGCGATGCGCCAGTTGCCGCTGGGCGTCAGATGATCGAGCAGGTACGCGAGCTGCGCCCGCACCGAGGCGAACACGGCCTGCACGAGCGCGTCATCGAAGGCGGGGCTGGACGCGAAGGCGGGCAGCGCCTGCAGCCACTGCTGGACGCGGATGGGCAGGTTGAGCGTGTTGTCGTAGGGCGGGAGCGTGTACGTCGCACTGGGATGGGCGGTCAGCCAGTCGCGGAGGTAATCGGCGGCCGCCTGGGCGTAACGCTCGTCACGCGTCTCGGTGTACGCGGAAGCGAGGGGCGTGAGGTGGAAGAACCGATTGAGCTGCGCCCGCCACTCCTGGTGCACCTCGTGTCCCCCGCTCCAGTCCACGCCCGAGCGTCCCACGTGGAGGAACCGCACGCCCGTGTGGCGGAACGCGATCTCGCCCGCGAGGGCGCGGTCGGCGACGTCCCTGCCGGTAGGGATGATCAGCGGGTCCGCGAACTCGCACGCCGCGCGGTAGCGGGCGTCGTTGGCGAGGAACTCTGAGAGCGGAACGTTCATGGCGGCCTCCGATGACTGGTGCGACGGGCGCAGAACCTACGCGAGGACGAGTGGCGAGGCAAGGGGCTCGGCGAGTAGAATCCCACCCCATGAGCGACTTTCCAATGAATGCGGCGGTGGTGGAGCAGTTCGCGGCCGGGGCGAGGCGGGCGGCAAGCTTCGGGCTCATGCTGTGCTCCAGCGGGAACCTCTCGTGGCGGGTGGACGACGGGAACGTCCTGATCACGGCGACGCGGAGCTGGCTGTGCGAGCTGCGGACCGACCAGGTCGCGCTGTGCCGCTTCTCCGACGGCGCCCACCTCGCCGGGCCCCGCCCCAGCGTGGAGGCCGGGTTCCACACCGGGGTGCTCCGCCAGCGCCCCGACATGCGGGTGGTGCTGCACTTCCAGACGCCCTTCGCCACCACGCTGTGCTGCCGCCAGACCCTCCCCGCGTTCCACGTGCTGCCCGAGATCCCCTACTACATCGGGGACGTCGCCGTCGTGCCCTACGTCCAGCCCGGCACGCCCGCGCTGGCGGAGAAGGTCATCTCCGCCCTCGCCACCCACGACCTCGCCGTCCTCCGCTCCCACGGGCAGGTCGTCGTGGGGACGACCATCGACGACGCCATCCAGAAGGCCGTCTTCTTCGAACTCGCCTGCGGCGTGATCGTCCGCGGGGGAAGCGACGTCCAGCCCCTCCCCGCCGACGCCGTCTCCGCCCTCCGCGAGGCGGCGGCCCAGTCACGCGGGGCGTAGGGCGGACGGCGGGCCTCTTTCCCCTGTGCAGTCCGGGCATCCAGCAGTAGAATCCATTCAACCGTAACGGTTTTGGAACGTCCGCGTCTCCCTCGTTCCCGCCTTCGCAGCTTTGCGCGAAGGCGGGAATGATCCGGCAACGAAAGGAGCCCCGCATGTCCGCCGCCTCCGTCAAGGCCGTCGTCCATCAGCCCGCCTGGACCCTCCGCAGCGATGAGGTCGAACTCGCCGTCACCCAGCTCGGGGGGCACATGGCCCCGGTGACGTTCTACCGCAACAGCGCAAGCCCCGTGCAGCCGTACTACGTCAGCCCCTGGCAGGGCGAGAAGCAGAAGATCGACGAGCCCGTCCTCGTGCCCCTGCGGGGCGACTTCTTCTGCCTGCCGTTCGGCGGCAACGGGATGTATCGCGGGACGATGCACCGCGTGCACGGCGAACCGGCCGGGGCGAAGTGGCGCTTCGAGGCCCAGGAGTCCGCGGGGCGGGCGAGCACGCTGATCCTGGGCATGCAGACCACCGCCCTGCCCGGAAAGGTGACCAAGCGCCTCACGCTCGTGGACGGGCAGAACGTGGTCTACGTGCAGCACGTGCTGGAGGGGTACAGGGCCCGCACCTCGCTGGGCCACCACGCCACCCTCGCCGTGCCCGACAAGGAACGCTCGCTGGAGGTGGCGACGAGCCCGATCCAGTTCGGGATGACCAACCCCACCGTCCCCGACCCCACCACGGGCGAGTACAGCTCCCTGCCCCCGGGCGAGCGGTTCACCAGCCTGTCCCGGGTCCCGACGATCTGGAAGGCCCCCGCCACCGACGACGCCGCCCAGCACCCCGCGCGGACGGGGTTCACCGACCTGTTGGCCGTCTTCAACAAGCCCTCCCGCACCCCGGGGTGGACGACGGCGACGGTGGACAGCGAAGGGTACCTGTGGTTCTCGCTCAAGGACGTCGGGGTGCTCCCGACGACGCTGCTGTGGGTGAGCAACCGCGGGCGGCACATGGCGCCGTGGAACGGGCGCAACCGCTGCCTGGGCCTGGAGGACGTGTGCGGGTACTTCGCGGAGGGGATCGCGGCGTCGGCGAAGAAGAACCCGCTCAACGAGCAGGGCATCCCCACGAGCATCCAGCTCTCCCCCAAGACCCCGCTGGCGGTCAACTACATCCAGGGCGTGGTGAAGGTCCCCCGCGGGTTCCGCAAGGTCCGCAGCGCGGCCTTCGGCAAGGGCGAGGTGACGTTCACGTCGGTCACGGGCAAGAAGGTCACGGCCGAGGTGCAGCACGAGTTCCTGAACACGGGCACGGTGTGACGGGAAACGGTAGATCGCCGAGCGGAAGGCCGAGGACCGCCGGGCGGAAGATCGAGGATCGCCGAGCGGAAGATCGAATTCGGAGGCGAGGCGTGAACCCTTCTCCCCTGGGGGAGAAGATGTCGCGAAGCGACAGATGAGGGGGGCCTTCGCGGACCACAGGCGTTCAGACTCGCCGGCAGACCTTACTTGCGCTCCGGGCGCCCCCTCACCGCCTCGCTGCGCTCGGCACCTCTCCCCCGGGGGAGAGGGGTTGGCGATCCCCAGCCTTCGGTCCCCGGTCTTCCGGTCTTCCGTCTCCCCCCCTACCCCAGGTTCTCCCGATACCACTCGATCGCCCGTTCGAGCCCGTCCTCGAAGTACACCTGCGGGGTGTATCCGAGGACCTTGTGGGCGCGGGAGATGTCGGCGAGGGAGTGCTTGACGTCGCCCGCACGCTCGGGGGCGTACTCGGGCTGGACGTTCGTGCCCAGCAGTTGCTGGAGCTTGGCGAGGATCTCGTTGAGCGTGGTGCTCTGGTTGCAGGCGATGTTGAGCGGCTGCCCGTCGCAGGCGGCCGGGGGGGCGGTGGCGGCGAGCCAGTTGGCGTGGCAGACGTTGTCGATGAAGCAGAAGTCGCGGCTCTGCTCGCCGTCCCCGTACACCACCGGGGGCTTACCGCGGAGGAGGTTGTGGACGAAGGCGGGGATGACGGCGGCGTAGGTGCTGTAGGGGTCCTGGTGGGGCCCGAAGACGTTGAAGTACCGCAGCGCCACCGTCTCCATCCCGTACGATCCCGCGTACGCCTGGAGGTAGGACTCGCAGGCGAGCTTGCTGGCGGCGTAGGGGCTGATGGGGGCGGGCGTCATGCCCTCGTGCTTGGGCGACTCCTGCTGGTTGCCATACGCCGACGAGGATGCGGCGAACACCACGCGGCGGACCCCGGCGGCGCGGGCGGCCTCCAGGATCGTCACCGTCCCGTTGACGTTCACGTCATGGGTGGCGAGGGGATCGGCGACGCTGCGCGGAACGGACCCCAGCGCGGCCTCGTGGAAGATCGCCGCACAGCCCGCCACCGCGCGATCGGCGGCGGCGCGGTCGCGGATGTCGCCCTCGATCAGCTCGATGCGGTCCCGCACCTCGTCGAGGTTCTCCCGCTTGCCCGTCGAGAAGTCGTCCAGGACCGCGACCTGCTGGCCCTTGCCCAGCAGGAAGCGGACCAGGTTGCACCCGATGAAACCGGCCCCGCCGGTCACGCAGTATTTCGCCATGTTCATCCTTTAGCGTTTCATCCGCCGCTTCTGATCCTCGATGATCTGCTCCAGCGTCTGGCGGAGCGAGTACTGGGGCTCGAAGTCGATCAGCGTGCGGATCTTCCGCAGGTCGGGCTTGCGGGCGAGCATGTCGTCGAACGCCCGGCCGTACGCTTCCTCGTAGCTCAGATACCTCTTTTCGGACTTCGAGCCGGTCATCTCGATGACCAGGTCGGCGAGTTGGTTGATGGAGACGGGCTCGTCGCAGCCGATGTTGATGACCTCCCCCACCGCCGCCGGGCAGTCGAGGAGCCGCGGCAGCGCCCCGACGACGTCGGCGACGTTGCAGAAGCACCGCGTCTGGTCGCCCGTGCCGTAGATCTCGATGGGCTCGTTCCGCAGGGCCCGGGTGACGAAGCGCGGCACGACCATGCCGTACATCCCCGTCTGCCGCGGGCCGATCGTGTTGAAGAACCGCCCCACGATGGTGTCCAGCCCGTACTGGTCGCAGTACGCCAGGGCCAGGAACTCGTCCACCATCTTGCTGCACGCGTAGCTCCACCGCGTGAACCGCGTCGAGCCCAGGACCACGTCGTCGTCCTCGCTGAACGGCATCTTCGTGCTCTTGCCGTACACCTCCGACGTCGAGGCGATGAAGATCTTGCGGCGGAACTTGTTCGCGAGGTTCAGCATCACCTCCGACCCGTGGATGTTCGTCTCGATCGTGTGCACGGGGCGGTCGACGATGAGCTGCACCCCCACCGCGGCGGCGAGGTGAAAGACCACGTCGCAGCGGTCCACCAGGGACGTCATGGTGACCTCGTTGCGGACGGACTCGCGGATAAACGCCGCCTCCGGGCGGTGCAGCAGGTGGTTGATGTTGTCCATCGACCCCGTGGACAGATCGTCCACGAGCACCACGCGATGGCCGTCGTTGAGAAGGGCCTCGGCGAGGTGCGACCCGATGAATCCCGCTCCGCCCGTGATCAGTATGTTCATTCCGATACTCCGTACATTCGCTAAAGATGCGGCAGCATAGCAGCCCCGCCCCCGACGGGCAAGGACCCACCGCCGACCCTCACCAGTCTATATGCGACGGCGGCGAAAACGCCCCCCCTCCCCAACTCGCCGCGATGCGCGGCACGCGCGAGCCGCCTCGGGCCTTGGGACTGCCGCGGCCGACCCTGACGGACGTGCGACTCCCCCCATCCCCGGCCGCCGAGAACAGGCAGAACCATCGCACAGTCGCCCCCGCGGGCGCCACGGCTGCGCTGTTCACAGCCGTGCACGCACGACCGCCCGGCGGGACACGGGTTCTGCGCCCCCGTGGGGCCCGCGGCTGCGACGTTGCGATGGCCCTGGCGAATCGGCTCCCTCGCGGTCGATGGGGAAATCCCGCAATGGGGCGCATAGTATTTCCCACAGCCCGCCCGGCCGGGGATGGCCGGGCGGCCAACCGAGACCCCCGATCAGGATAGAGGACACTACGCGTATGGTCAGCAAAGGCCGCAAGAAAGGCACGATCCGTTTCGCCGTCCGCCCCCCCCGCAAGGGCATCCGCGACGTCGCCGTCGCCGGGGACTTCAACGGCTGGGCCCCCATGCCCATGCGGAAGCAGAAGAACGGCGACTACGTCGCCATCGTCGAAGCCCCCCCGGGCGCCCACCAGTACAAGTACGTCGTGGACGGCGAATGGGTGACCGACCCCGACAACAGCTCCATGGCCGTCAACACCCTGGGCACGCTCAACTCGGTGGCGGAGGTGGAGTAGGCCGCACCGAGGAAGTGGATCCCGCGTCACAATACAGCGCAGTTCCCAGCGCTTGAAGATGCGGTTCCCAACGCTTGAAGATGCGGTTCGCCGAACGGACGCGAATGCCCACGGGACAAGCCCCAACGGGGCGGTCCCGTGGGACGGCTCAGGATGACCACATGCCCCCCCCGCGAGCAGCCCCGGGCTCACAGGGGACCCCACTTGGAGGTCCCTGTATGCGAAGGATAGCCGGGTGCCGTGGTTTGCGAAGCGCAGCGATCGGGTAGCCGAGGGCGGTTGCCCGCCCCCGGCCCCCTCAGATCCGGACGTGCGGGACTACCGCATCCGGCTCCTGTGGGCATGGATTC
>JAWLCQ010000131.1:0-14100 GCA_041687095.1 Phycisphaerae bacterium
GGCGGTTTGGGGTGCGGCGGCTTCGGTCTCGGCGGGGGCGGGCGCCTCCGGAGCCGTGCCGCCGAGGGGCGCCGAGCGGCGGGTGTAGTCGGGCAGGGGCGAGAAGCGGCCCTGGAGGTCATCGACGGCGGCGACGGCGGGGGACGCGGGGGCGAGGGCGGACTCGCGCTCGCCGTAGCGGTGCTCCAGGTAGCTCCACTCCAGCCCGTCGGGATGGGGCGAGGCGAACCACGAGACCACCCCCGCCAACAGCCCCGCCGACACCAGCAGCGAGAGCGCAACGGTGCGGCGAGGGAGGGCGGGGCGGGCATCGGGGCGGTCCAGGCCCACCAGCCCGGGACGAACGCTCCGCAGCCACGCGAGAACGGCGAAGGTGATGACGCCCTCGATCGCCCCGATGACGAGATGGACGACGAGCATGACGGCGAGGAAGTCGGGGAGGGGAATGACCAGCCGCCCCGCGAGGGCGGACTGGATCGGCACCAGCGCCGCCCCCCCCGTCACCCCCACCAGCGACGCCGCCCACGCCCCCAGGTACATCCGCCACGCCGGGACCCCCGCCCCCGTCCCGGTGATGGCGCGGTAGAGGCCCCAGCCCAGCAGGCAGGGCACGACGCCCATGTTGAGGATGTTCGCCCCCAGCGCCAGCAGCCCCCCATCCTGAAAGATGAGGCACTGGACGATGAGGATGCCCGCCATCGTGACGATGCCCGCCCCGGGCCCCAGCAGAATGGCCAGCAGCACCCCGCCCCCGAGATGCCCGCTCGTCCCGGGCATGCCCGGGAGGGTGAAGTTGATCATCTGGGCCGCGAAGACGAACGCGCCCATGACGCCCATCAGCGGCAGGCGCTCGGGGTCCAGCGTCCGCCGCGCCCGCCACGACCCCGCCGCAACGGCCAACGCGGCCAGGCCGAGCGTGACGGCGGCGAGGGGAACGTCCAGCAGTTCGTTGGCCATGTGCATGGCGAGGGGAGCGGTCACGGGCGGCGGTCCTTTCGTCTGGAGCCTCGGTGTTCCTACGACTTTCCAAATCGTAATACTGCCGGCGGCAGAACGCCAGAAGGATTCTCCCAAAAAACGCCCGGCGGCGTGGGCGAGAGCGACGGCGAGGGCGAGAGGAGATCCCCCCTCCAGCGGGCAGCCGATCTTCGGCGGGTTCGCTGGGGAGGCGAACTGCGGAGATCCGCCGCGCCGGCGGGGACCCGACGGCGGTTGCCCGCGTGAAAGGATGCGGCCCCCAAATTCCTCACCGAATGGCATTGACCCGGGGGGCGAATCTGCTAGACTGATGACTTGCGCGATCGGGGCGTAGCTCAGCTTGGCTAGAGCGCTGCGTTCGGGACGCAGAGGTCGAAGGTTCAAATCCTTTCGCCCCGACATACGACAGACGGCAGGCCGTCCCGATGGGACGGCCTGCTGTGTTTCTGGGCGCGTCGAAGATCGCAGCGAAGACGGCGCCGAAGATCGCGGCGACGAGCCGCAGGGGCAGCTTGGGTCTGGGAACCATCTGACGTCATGCCGACTCGCGCGGTTGAATAGCCGAGGCTGTGACCTCGCGCAACGGTTCCTGATCCCTTTGTTCTTCCCCAATTCAAAGGAGAGACAGTATGATCAAACTCGGGCCTGGCGGCGTCGTTTGCGCAGCCGTGACCGTGGGGCTGATTCTTACGCTGCCCGGTTGTTCGAGGCGTCGGACGTCCGATGACGCAAAGCCGGCTGAACAGGCGCAGACACAAGAGACAGGCAGCGTCGGCGGCGCTGCGACCACGCAGCGGGCACAGCAGTTCCAGACGCCTTGGGAGCACGAGGACATTACCGGACTGGCGCGGGTCTTTCTTGAGCGGGGAGGACAGGAGATTGCGAAGGGATATCCGCAGATCCCGCCAGAGCACCTGGCCCGGCTTGAGAGCGAGTACAGCAGCCATCGCGGCCCGAGCGAAAAGGCTTTCAGTAAGCTCTCGAAAGCGGAGATCGTGGCGCTCTACCTGGTAGTTGGGCGGTTCTGGGTCGCCGAGACGTGGAAACAGGAAGATGAGGGGTGGCAGAGCTGTGTTTTCTACACGGCGAGGGATGGCACGACTGTTGCCGCCAGCTTCCAGGTTGCCCATCCTGTCCTCGCGGAGTACCACCAGAAAGCCATCATCTCCCCTCCGGGCTTGCCGCAGGTCGAGCTTCCTCTCCCGATGAACGTGGGCGGCCGGACCGAGATCAACGTCTACTTCTATGGCGAGACGAATGGCACCGGCCCCTTTCTGCGCCTCCAGGATCGTCGGGGCGAGACTCTCATTGATCTGAGGAGGCGGGTCTCGCGTCTCATCGTACGTGAGGAGGGCATCCCCTACGCGGGCGACCTGGAGAGCGAATCCCCCTCCATTAGCTGGACCTCGGAAGGGGATGGTCAGGTGTCTGTTTCCGTGGATGACGCGCCAGCGGAGCAGCTTACGGGCGCTCTTGCCGGTCCTGGGGAGTACCTGGGACGCTTGGACGGCACGAAGGGGCCGATTGTTTTCGTGCCGGCATCCGTTGAGAAAGAACGCCGGATTCAAGCCCTTTTCGACATCGATTAGACGAGAGGAGGGACGGTTCCATGTATCGCAGCACGCAGTAAGATGCGAAACCAGTAACCGTCCCTCCTTCTCCCCGGGCCAAGCCGAAACCATGGTGGAAGTTCTGGTAGGCGGTGTTGAGCTGAAGGAGTTCCACGTGCGACAGGTAGGAGTGATTATGGTCATGGGATTCCTGTTCTCCTTCTTCGGTTGTTCGAAGAGGGACAGCGATGGCGGTGGCCCGACTCGCTACGTGGCCGAGCAGGCGTACAAGGACAACCTCGCCAAGCAGGTGTCGATGACGCCGCAGACCGTGGCCCAGTTGCGGAAACATGGGGTCACCCAGACCTCGACGCTGCGGCTCGAATTCTTCTTCTACACCGATACCGAGCCCAAGGCCGAATCCCTTGCCGAGGCCCTCAAGGCCATGGGCTATCAAGCGGAGGCCGGACCCTCGGCCGGGGATGACAAGCTGTTCCTCGTCAACGGCTGGACGACACCTTTGAAGATGGACGATCCCACCGTGCTGGACTGGACCCGACAGATGTGCAAGCTCGGCTACGAGCATGATTGTGAATTTGATGGTTGGGGAACCAATCCCTCGCAGTCGGAGGGTCAATATCTGGGGACAGCTTACGGATTTCTCGTCATGCGACGGGAGCCTGAAATGAGGAACCGTCCCTCACAGGCCCCCTCATAGCCCCCGGTTCACCATGATCCAGGGCTGGTGTGGCCGGGACATGACCCCCGGCCTGGTGTGTTTATGGGCGCGTTGAAGACCGCGCCGCCGAGACGCAGGGGCAGCCTGGGTCTGTGAACCGCCTGGCGTTCCGCCTGATCGTGCGGTGGATGGGGGCGGGGCGACGGGTACGTGCCCCATCGTCGGGAAGGGTTCCTGGCCTGCTCTGCCTCGACCGGGGCCTTTGCTCCCGGGCCCTTCTGTTCCCTTCCGCCGCCGGGGCTACGCGGTGCGGGGAGCGCGGATGGCGGCGATGAGGTCGTCGGAGGGCCCGCCCTTGGTCAGGTACGCCTCCGCCCCCGCGTCGCACATCGAGCGGGCGAAGTCGGGGTCGTCGTACATGGACAGGCCGATCACGCGGGTTCCCGGATGGGCCGCGAGGATCCGCCGCGTCGCCTCGATCCCGTTCATCTCCGCGGTGAGGCTCACGTCCATCACCACCACGTCAGGCTCCGTCCGCTGGGCCAACCGGACGGCGGAGGGCCCGTCGGCGGCCTCCCCGGCGATGTCGATGTCGGGCTCGGACTGCAGCAGGCCCACCAGTCCGGTGCGGAGGATTTCGTGGTCGTCCACGATCAGCACGCGGAGGGCCCGCTCCTTGCGGAGAGCGGCGGGGCCTCCGCCCTCCTCCGCCTCGGCGGCTCTCGCATCGGGGGTTTCGGCGGGGGCGACGGCCGGGACCGGGCCCTCGGGCACCAGGAGGGTGATCCGCGTTCCCCTCCCCGGGGCGGTCTCGATCCCCATCCGCCCCCCGATGTACGCAATGCGCTCCTGGATGCTGAAGAGCCCGAAGGTGGCGGGGGAGGACCCGCGGCCGTCGAGCACGTCAGGGTCGGCCCCCCTGCCCCTGTCCGCCACGACGAGTTGGATCTCGCCGCCCGGAGCGCGGGTAAGGGCGATCTCCGCCTCCGACACGCCCGCGTGCTTCACGATGTTGAACAGGAGTTCGCGAACGCACTCGAACAGCAGCATCCGGGTCTCCTCCAGACGCGGCTCGGCGGAGCCGTCGGTGCGGAGTTGGACGGCGAGGCGGTGCTTCTCCTGCATGCGGGCGGCGAGCCAGTGGAGCCCGGCGACGAGTCCCGATTCGTGGAGGACCGGGGGGCTGAGGTCCATCGTCAGGTCGCGCGACGCCTGCACCGCCTCTTCCAGGATGCTGTCCACCCCCTGCGCCACCTCGTGGATCCGCTCCGGCGGGGAGGCGGTCCTCATCGATTCGAGCTGCATGCGGGCGGCGACGAGGAGTTGCTGAATGTGGTCATGGAGGATCTTGGCGAGGCGTTTGCGCTCGCGCTGCTCGGTGCGGCTGAGTTGGGCGGCGAGGGCGCGGAGCTGGTTGGCCTTCCGCCGGACCTCGTCGGTCCGCTGGGCAACCCGCTGCTCGAGCGTGTCGTTCAGTTCCCGCAAGGCTTCCTCGGAGCGTTTGCGCTCGGTGATGTCGTGGCTCGCGGTGGCGTATCCGACGGGCGACCCGTCCTCCCCGAGCACCCGGAACACGTTCCAGATGACCCAGATGGGCTCGCCGGTCTTGAAGTGGCGAAAGCGGATTTCGGTTTCGGCGCTGCCTTCGCGGAGGACGCGGGGCAGGAACTCCTCGATGGCGAACGGGAGGTCCTCGGGGAAGAGGTAGTCCTGCACGACGTGGCGCTTGGTTTCCTCGAACGAATCGAATCCGACCATCCGCCGCCCCGCCTCGTTCAGGTACAGCGGGCGGAACTCCAGGTCGGCGAGGCCGATGAACTCCGCGCTGTGCTCCACGAGGGAGACGAACTTCTGCCGTTCCGCCTCGACCCGTTTGCGCTCGGTGATGTCGTAGTTGACGCCGATCATGCGTTCGACGCGGCCTGCGGGGTCGCGAAACACCCGTCCGACCGCCGCCAGCCAGCGCTCCTCCCCGTCGGGGCGGAGGATGCGGCACTCGTCGCGCCAGTCGGTTCCCTCCTGCATGACGGCGGCGAGCCCGCGGTGCAGCGAGGGCAAGTCATCGGGGTGTACGCTGTCGAAGAAGCGCGAGGTCGGTTCCCGCCCGTCCCCGACGGGCAGGCCCAGCAGCTCGTACTCCTTGGCGTTCCAGACGGACCGGCTGTTCCGCACGTCCCATTCCCACATGCCCATCTGTCCGCTGTCGAGAGCGAGGTTCAACCGCCGCTCGCTGTCCCGCAGCGCCTCCTGAACGGACCTGCGGACGGTGATATCCTGGGCGGTCGCGACCGCCCCCACGATCGCACCCTCCGGTGACCGCAGCGGAATCGCCGATACCAGGACGCTTCGCTCGCTCCCCTGCTCGTCGGTGACGCAGAACTCGATCGCGGGGCTGACCGTCTCCCCCCGCAGCGCCCGCTCGCCCGGCCACTGGTCGAGCGGCAGGGGGTGGTTCTGCGGATCGACGGCCTGCCAGCGCTCCAACTGCTCCGGGTCGCGGGAGGGGATCACGTTGCGGGGCACGAACTCCCGCATGAGCGAGTTGGCCTGCACGAACCGCCCCTCGGTGTCGATGACCCCGACCCCGACGGGCAATTGCTCGATAATCGCCCCCAGCGGGACGCCCCCGAATGAGCCTGGGTCATCGGTTGCAGTCACGGTCCACAACCTCCATTTGTCAATATCAACAGATCCCGGCGGAATGGTAATGCCGCCGGAACGGCGCTACAAGCCCTTCCCCCACGGAATTCTGCGGGGCCATCGCAACGTCGGTTTTCCGCGGCATGGGCGTCTCGCCCATGGGTCCCACGGGCATCCTGCCCGTGGCCTTCGGCGAAGAAACCTCCATATGTTGGGGGGCGGCTGACCTCGCAGCAAGGCCGTTCTCACCTCTCCGCAGGGGCGAGACGCCCCTGCGACACACGGGCGAGACGCCCGTGCCACGGAGATGCGAGGGCCGAGGGGGCCGCATCAAGGGGTTGAGGAATCGCCCCGATCCCGCGACAATGGGACGCCAACGTGAACCGACCCCAAGGAGCCCCCATGGCCGACGCGCGTCCGAAGCTCAACCGCGAGTGGCACCTCGCCCACCGCATGCCGCTCAACGCGACCATCGAGCAGCGCATCGCGTGGCACGTGGAGCACTCTCGCCACTGCGCCTGCCGCCCCCTTCCCGCCAAGCTCGCGGAGGAGATGCGGCGGCGCGGGATGGTGGCCGAAAACAAGTAGCCCCAGCCCCAGAGGACGAACCATGCCTCAACCCGCCCCGGACCAGCGGCCGAACCTCCTGCTCCTCATGACCGACCAGATGCGCGGGGACTGCCTCGGGATCGCCGGGCACCCCGTCGTCCAGACGCCCTACCTCGACCAGCTTGCCTCCGAGGGCGTGTACTTCCCCCGCGCCTACACCGCCTGCCCCGTCTGTATCCCCGCGCGGCGTACGCTCATGACGGGCAAGACGCCCGCCTCGCACGGGGTGACGATGAACTACGACGCGTGGCTGCACGGGCGCACGCTCCCGGGCGAGCTGTCGGCGGCGGGCTACCAGACGCACCTCGTGGGCAAGCTGCACCTGTGGCCGGAGCGGAAGCTCTACGGGTTCGACTCGGCGGACTGGTCCGACGGGCCCGGGCACGGGGGGGACTACTACCGCTGGCTGGCGAAGCAGGGCGTGCACATCCCCGAGGCGGGGCTCGCCCATGGGGCGGACCGCAACGGGTGGGTCGCCCGGCCGTGGCATTTGGAGGAGCGGCTGCATTTCACCAACTGGGCGACGGACTGCGCGCTGGAGTTCCTGGAGCGCCGCGACCCGACGACCCCGTTCTTCCTGAAGGTCAGCTACCATCAGCCGCACCAGCCCTGCACGCCCCCGATGGCGTACTGGGACCGCTACATCCACATGGACCTGCCCGAGCCCGTCGTGGGCGACTGGGCCCGCGTGTTCGACGAACCGCAGCGCGGGCTGCCGGTGGCGTCGTGGCGCACGTGGCTGACCCCGGCGCTTCGCAAGCAGTTCCAGGCGGGCTACTACGGGGTCATCAACCACATCGACGACCAGATCGGCCGGATCCTGCACGCGATCCCGCACAACACGGTGGTGCTGTTCGTGAGCGACCACGGGGAGATGCTGTTCGATCACCAGTGGATCCGCAAGCGCTCGGCGTTCGAGGGGTCGGCGAACGTGCCGTTCCTCGCCCGCTTCCCCGGGCACCTGGGCGTGCAGCAGCGGAGCGTGCGGAGCGAGGTCGTCGAGCTGATGGACGTCATGCCCACGCTGTTGGACCTGGCGGGGGCCCCGACGCCCGAGGGCGTGGACGGCCGCTCGCTGCTGCCCCTGCTGCGGGGCGAGAGCGACGAGTGGCGGGAGTACCTCCACGGGGAGTGCGCCGAGGTCCCCTCGCTGGGCAGCGGGCAGCAGTACCTCACCGACGGGAAGCGCAAGTACATCTGGTATCCCGGGACGGGCGCCGAGCAGCTCTTCGACCTGGAACACGACCCGCGCGAGCTGCACGAGCTGTCCACGGACCCCGCCTGGGCGGACGAACTGGCGACGTGGCGGGCGCGGATGGTGCAGGAACTCGCCGGCCGGCCGGAGGGGTTCACCGACGGGACGAAGCTCACACCGATCGGGAAGGCGAGTCCGTTCTGTCTGCCGGGGTTTGAGCGGTAGAATACCCTGGAGGCTGGAATGATTATGATTATTTCCACGGTTGAATTGCGAGTCCCGGACGCCCAGGAGGTCCGCGTCACCGAGGATACGCTCAGCGTGGATCTCAGCGACGGGCGAAGTATTTCGGTTCCGCTGGCGTGGTTCCCGCGATTGCTGCACGCGACTGCGGACGAGCGGAATCACTGGCGCCTGCTCGGACACGGCGAGGGGATTCACTGGGAAGGACTGGACGAGGACATCAGCGTCGTGGGGCTGCTCGCGGGAAAACCCTCCGCGGAGAGTCAGGCGTCGCTTGAGAGGTGGTTGCGCGAACGTTCCAGGTGATTCCCGGGCTGTGTCGGTTGGCGAGTCCGTTCTGCCTGCCGGGGTATGAGCGGTAGCGATGGACAACGGACGCCAAATGGCAAGCCCCGGGAAGGCGTGTCGCGAGAGCTGGGGAGTGGCTTGCCATTCGGCGTCCGTTGTTCCCCGCTCCCTGCACGCAGACCCCTGACGCATCAGACCCGCCCCCCAATCCGTCACTCCCCCTCCCCCACCGTCCGGTGCACAAGCTCGACCTTCCCCCAGTACCCCGCCTCGCAGTTCCAGCCCGTCGCGCGGTTCTCCAGTTCGAGGAACACCTCGCGGCCGTTGTACTCCGACAGGTCCACCTCGACCTCCAGCCACCCGTCCTTCGCCGCTTCGCGTCCGACGGTGCGGCGGAGCAGCTCCTTCTTGTCGGCGCGGACGATCAGGTCCCAGTCGCCCTCGGGGTGGTGCCCCACGGTCAGGCGGAGGGCGGAGTGTTGGTCGGCGGGGAGGGGTTGGCGGGTCATGAGAACGCAGGCGGTCCGCCGGCTGAGTGGATGGGTGACGAAGACGTTCCTCCGCCCGCCCCACTCCTCGCGCAGCCCGGGGTCCATGTCGTCGAGGCAGTTGACGACCTGCCACCAGGGGAGGAACTGCTTGAGCGGTTCGACAAGGCGGGCGTCGGCGGTCGGGGGCGGGGCGTAGGCGATGGCGAGCAGGGCCTCGGGGGCGGGGCGCGAGGCGGGGGCGGGGGCGCGGCGGCGGTGCAGGAGGAGGAACTCGTAGAACGCCCGCGAGGCGTAGAACGGCATCCAGACGATGTGCTCGCGCTCGGGCACGTTGGTGTGGATCACGTCCACGCCCGCTTCGCGCAGGCGCTTCGCCATCTCCCGCGAGCCCGTGACGTACCCGCCGTCCTCCGCCCCGGTGATGATCCAGACCGTCATGCCCCGGGCAGCGGGGCCCATGCGGTCGGGCGCGACCTCCCCCGCCGAGACGACGGCCGCCGCCGCGAAGAGCCCGCCTCCGTCGAGGATCATCTGCCAGCAGCCCCGCCCCCCCATGCTCAGACCGGTGACGCAGACGCGGTCGCGGTCGATCCGCCAGGTGTCGAGGGCGAAGCGGGTGAGATCGAGCACCGCCCGCGCGACGTCCTCGGACTGCCACTCGCGGCCGTGGGGGCACTGGGGGGCGAGGACGACGAACGGGGCCCAGGCGGCGAGCTTCGCGTCGCCCTGCATCGCCGTCAGCGGCCCGTGCGTGTAGAGGGCGTCGTGATCCTCGCCCCGCTCGCCCCCCCCGGAGAGGAACAGGACGAGCGGCCAATGCCCGCGGTCCGCCCGGTAATCCTTCGGGAGGCGGACGATGTAGGGCATCCCCCACGGCTGCCCGTCGCGCGCGGCGGGATGGAAGAGGCGATGCTCCCCGGGCGTCTGCGGAAGCGGAGCGGGGGCGGAGGCGGGCTGCGAGGACGGTGGGGACGCGGGTTGTGAGGACGGTGGCGAAGCGGCGGACGTGCGGGCGACCGCCACGAAGACGAACAATGCGCACGCAGCCGAAAGGAGCAACGCCCCCGGACTGCGTCCGGGGGGTGCGATCGAGTCACAACCCAGCGCCTTGTCCAGCACCCGGGGAGCGGGCATGGACGTCCGCCCCAATCGCAATTCGAAAACCGAAAATCGAAAATCCTCCGTCCCCATTACCCGACCACCTTGCGAACGAACGGGATGCGGGCGAGGAGCCACGTCGTGGCGAAACTGGCAACGATGGTGACGGCGAAGACGAGCGGGATCCCGACGGCCGGGGTGGGCCAGCGGAACAGCTCCCCGCCGTCGCGCACGCCGGGGATCAGCCGCCAGCCGTCGGTGTAGAGGATCTCGCGGAACAGCGGGTGGACGAGGTACACGCCCAAGGTGAGGGGGGCGAGGGCGGCGAAGACCCGCCCGGATCGCGACTCCCGCCGCAGCCCCCCCAGCGTCCCCGCGAAGACCAGCCAGGCGCAAATGGCCATCGCCACGCGGACGGGGTTCAGGAAGTCGTAGAGCAGCATGTCCACGGAGGGGTACGCTTGCGGCAGTTCCCCGGTCCCGACGAGCGCCCGCGTACCCCCGGCCATGAGGGCGACGCAGGCGGCGAAGCCCACGCCCGCGATCCCGGCCATCCGCCGCGTGACGCGGAGGTCCCGCATGACGTTGCCCAGCAGGTACAGGCCCAGGAACGGCCAGAGCGAGGTGAAGGCCGTCGTGGGCACGCCCAGTACGCCCGCGATGATCGAGTGCCCCATCCCCAGTCCCAGCACCAGCACCGCCATCGCCGTCCGCAGGCGAAGCGACGCGTGGCGGACGTACACCCGCAGCATCGGGGTGATGGCGTAGAGGCCCAGCAGGCGGAAGACGAAGTGCAGGTGCACGTACGGGGCCCCGTGCAGCACGCCGCGCCAGATGCTGTTCGGAGCGTCCCAGCGGACGGAGCCCCACCCGGTGTACAGCACGCTGAAGGTCATGAAGAACACCGACCAGAACACGACGGCCGTCCCGAGGCGGGTCAGCCGGCGGCGATAGAACGCCCGGGCCGACTCCACCCGCGAGGGGTGCAGCAGCAGCGCCCCCGAGAGCATGATGAACACGGGCACGGCCCAGCGGCCGGCGGCGTCGAGGACGTTGGCGAGGTCCCACCCTTCGGACCCGACGGGGCGGGCGAAGAGGATCATGTCGCACGTGTGCACCAGCAGCACCGCCAGCACGCCCAGCACGCGCATGGGGTCCCCGTACGCCAGATACGTGCTGGGCGGCGGTGCGTCGTCGCACGTACACTGGCCGCACCGCTCGCGATCGGCCCTCAGTAACTCCGTTGTCGTCATGCAAGCTCCAACCTGCGACACGCTGCTGTGTCGCGGGGGTATTCTACCATCCGGGATGGACGGTATGGACTCCATGGACAGTATGGACGGTATGGACGGAGCGGAACCGTCCGGTCTATCCCGTCCATCAAGTCCATACTGTCCATTCCGTCCATACTGTCCATTCCGTCCATACTGTCCATACTGTCCATACCCACCCGTCTTCTGGTATGACATCCCCCACCCGGCCGGGCCGGCCGTGAAAGGAGACGCGCGTGGCGAAGCGAAGGTTCCTCCTCGACAGCGACGGGTCGAACGTCTTCTGGACGCCCCCGCAGGCGTACGAAAGCGCCGAGCAGGTCGTCGCCGAAACCGTGGGCGAGTGCGCCCCGGAGGTCACCACCTACCTCCTGTGCTCCAACGCGGGCACGTGCTACTTCCCCACGGAGGTGGGCGTCATGGCGCCGCGGGCCCGCGAGTTCGTCGAGGGCCTCGGGGGGAGGGACGTGTTCGGGATGCTGCTGCGCGGCATCAAGGCGAGCGGGCGCGAGACGTTCGTCACCGTGCGGATGAACGACGTCCACAACCCCACCGCCGCCGACGCCTGGAACACGCCCCCCATCCGCCGCGAGCACCCCGACTACATCGTCGCCCCCGACGAAGCGGCCGCCGGAACCGGCGGCTGGATGGCGTGGTGCCTCGACTACACCCGCCCGCCCGTGCAGGCGTACTTCCTCGCCCTCTTGCGCGAACTCGCCACCCGCTACGCCGACACCCTCGACGGGATCCAGCTCGACTGGATGCGCTTCCCCCGCCACCTGCCGGGCGCCACGCCCGAGGCCATCTGGGCCCACCGCGACGCCCTCACCGCCTTCACCGCCGCCGCCCGCGACACGCTCCGCTCCGTCGCCCCGCACCTGCAACTCGCCGCCCGCGTCCCCCCCACCCTCGAGACCTGCCGCGGGACCGGCATGGACCTGCCGGCCTGGACGCGGGGGAAGCTCGTGGACTTCCTCACGCCCTGCCCGTTCCTGACGACCAACTGGACCATCCCCTTCGCCGAGTTCCGCCGCTGGATGGGCGACGGGGCCCCGCCGCTGTACGGCGGGTTCGACTTCAACTACGGGACCGCCGCCCACCACCCCGAGTCCCTCCGAGGCGTCACCGCGAGCCTCTACGACCAGGGCGCCGATGGGATCTACGTCTTCAACTTCCCGTGCTGGCACGAACGGATCGCCGCGAGCCCCTTCCACTGGCTCCGCGGCCTGGACGACCCCGCGATGGCCGGCGAAACACCGCTCCTCGTCGCCCTCCCCCACGCCCGCAACCGCCAAACCTTCGTCGACGGTCCCGCCCAGGTCCCCGTCGCCCTCGCCCCCGGTGCGTCAGTGGCCCTGACGATCGACGTCCCCCCCTCCGCCCAGCCCGCCCGGCGGTGCCTGGCGCTGGTGAACGTCCTGGCGAACGACGCCGCCCCGCTCCCCCGGACAACTTCCCCACAGGCCAGTGAAGCGCCGAAAGCCGGGTGCCACGGCTGCGCCGTTCGCAGCCGTGCCGCCGGGAAGGACACGGCTGCGAACAGCGCAGCCGTGGCACCCTCGTCATCTGAGCATTCGGGAGACGACAACGGTCCCGCCGGCGCGTCTTCTGCCAACGCCGACGAATCCTCATCGGCCGACAGGACCACCGCCCCTGCCGCGGCGGCCTTCCCCCCCGCCGACGCCCCGGACATCTCGCTCCGCATCGGCGACTCGGACGGCCGCCTCATGCCCTACCGCAACGCCGACCACACCCGCCCCGGCCCCGGCGGGCGGAGCGAACTGTTCGTCGAGTACGTGGACCGCTACTGGATGACTGACGTCCGCCCCGCCCCTGACACCTGCCGCATCTTCCGCCTCGCCCCAGAGAGGATCGGCAGCGGCGAGACGCGCGTCCGCATCACCAACCGCACCGCCCGCGAACTGACCATCGACCGCGTGAACGTGGGCCTGTGGTAGGCGGCCGCGCGTAGTGGAGCGTCCACCCCAAGACGCAGCGCATGGAACCGAGACGATCTGCTGGAACGGAGACGATCCGCTCAGCCCGGAGGGCTGAGCCAGGTGCCGTGGTTTGCGCAGCAACCACGTTCCACGGACGTGAGAGTCCCTGACCGGCCCTCGCGGCCGTGCCGGCCGTGGTTGCTGCGGCCTTTGGGGCCTTTGCAGACCACGGCACCGGGCGGAGCGGAGCAACCATGTTCCACGGCCGGCTACCAGACGACGCGGACGTCGGGGTAGCGGGAGATCCACGGGTCGGGGGTGAGGATGGGCAGGTTGTGGACCTGGGCGGCGGCGATGAGGAAGCGGTCGCACGGGTCGCGGTGGATCAGCGGGAGTCGCCCCGCGAGCGATGCACAGGTCCCGTCGATAGGAATCTCCACGAGCCCGTGGTGAGAGAGAACGGCCTCGTACCACTCGAGGGGCGGGAGCCCGAGGTCCAGCTTGCCGATCGTGTGCTTGAGGGCCAGCTCAAAGGCGGAGACAGCGCAGACGAAGAGGTTCTCGCGATTGACGTCAATGGCCTCCCTGGCGACGGGCGAGAGCCGATCCTGATCGCTCGTCAGCCAGATCAGCGTGCAGGTGTCCAGCAGCATGCAGGGCTACGCCTCCGGCCAGAAGGACTCGTCCAGCGGGGCGCAGGGGTCCTCGTGGCACACGACGTTGCGCAGCTTGGGGTGCTGGCGGAACGGATCCCGCGATGTCTCGCGCACAGCCGTGAGCCTGGCGACGGGCTTGCCGTTGCGGCAGATGAGCACCTCCTCCCCGCTCTCGACTTGGGCGAGCAGTTTGGAGAGTTCCGTCTTGGCCTGATGGGTGTTGACGCGGACCATGGTGGTGCTCCTAGCTTAGCTAAGCTAAGTATACGCTGCGAGAGACGCTGCGTCCAGCCTTCCGCCTCGCGGGTTACTTGGCGGCGCAGTTCGCTTACGCCGGGGGTCTCCTGAGCCGTCTCGCGCGTCTGCGCCGCGGGTCTTCTGACCCGTCCCGCGCGTCTGCGCCGGGGGTCTCCTGACCCCCGGCGTCCGGGAGGGGCGAGGGACGCCTCCGCGTCAGCGCCA
>JAWLCQ010000132.1:0-13902 GCA_041687095.1 Phycisphaerae bacterium
GGCGCGGGCTGTACCGTCTGCGGAGCGGGCTGCCCGGCCGGGGCGGGCGGGACCTGCCCGGCCTGCTGGTACGGGCACAGGGGGGCGGGGGCCTGCCCCCCCGGGCTCGCCGGGGCGCCCGTCGGGGCGGGCGGCACACCCGGAGCCGCCATCGGCGCCGGGCCCATCGCCGGCGCCGGGTACACCCCGGGCGTCGGGGCCGGGGGCTGCGGGGCGTAGTAGATGTTCGGGTTGCCCGTGGCGGGGGCGGGGGCCGGGGCGATCGCACCGGTGCCGCGGAACGTCCCGGGCGTCCCGCAGGGCGCCGCCGGCTGCGGCACTGGGGGGCACGCGGCCGGGGGGCACGGAGCGGGCGGGCACGCCGCCGGCGGGCAGGGCATCGGCGGGCACGCCGCGGGCGGGCAGGGAACGGGCGGGCACGGGGCGCAGGGGCCGCTCGCCGCATCGCACGACACCGTGGGGCCGAAGGGCTTCCAGTCCGTCTTGGCGCGGTTCCAGACCTTCAGCTCATCGTAGGCGACGATGCTGCGGTATCCGCGGGTGTTGCGGTGCAGGTACAGGAACTCGCTCTCGGGGTCGAGGACCGGCGGGGCGTCCTTGCCCTGCTTGGCCTTCTCGTCGCGGGGCAGTTCCTGGTACGTCCCGTGCAGCTTGCCGTTGAGGTAGAACGCCAGCTTCTGGCCCTTGAGCCCCTCGATCCCGTTCTTGTCCCACACGATCGCGTGGTGGTACCACGTGCAGGGGGTCGACAGCAGGCGGTAGCAGTGCTCCTTGGGCGGGGTGGTGACGGCGAAGTGGCGCGTCCGCAGGCTGGACCCGCCGTTGCACTTGTCGTTGTCGTTCCCCCACGCCAACTGCAGCGGGCCGTACGCCAGGTCGTAGTAGTACACGCCCTCGCGCCCGTAGGTGTCATCCTTCTCCAGCACCTTGACCCAGTACTCGATGGTCCCGCGGTCGGCGACGCGGAGGGCGGCGAAGGGCGCCCGCAGCCCGGGCGTGTCCGCCCCGGCCATCTCCACCGCCTGCCCCTCCTTGCCCGGGATGACCTTCGTCACACCCAGCAGGTCCACGTCGGGCCCGACGATCGACGGGCTGCCGTCGAGCTGGTTCCACAGCACCAGGCCCTCGGGGAGGTCCCCGATCTCGGGCGCCAGCGCGCGGTCCCAGATCTTCAGCTCGTCGTACACCGCCACGCTGCGGAACCCGTTGCGGTTGCGGTGCACGTAGAGGTACTCGGGGACGTTGTCCACGACGAACGAGTCGGGCCGCTCAGCGAAGCTGGCGTCGTAGGCCGAGTGCAGCCGCCCGTCGATGAAGACCGCCAGGCGGGCCCCGTTGGCGGAGGGAATCCCGGCGTTGTCCCAGACGACCATGTGGTGGTACCAGCGGCCCAGGTCGCCCAGGGCGTCGGTGCTCTTGCGGGGCGCGTAGCGGTCGGAGGCGGCGACGTGCTTGTTGGAGTGCACCACGAACCCCCCATGGTTCCACCCGTCATCGGCGGTGAACCAGTACCGCAGGGGGCCCCAGAGGAACTCGTAGTACACCGAGTCGGCCGAGACGACCTCGGACTTGTCGAGGAACTTGACGTAGAACGAGATGGTCCCGCTCGGGGCGCCCTTGAGCATGCTGATGGGGATCCGCAGCCCGTGCTCGTCCGCCCCCGCCACGCGAATACCGTCCCCCGCCAGCCCCTTGACGAACTCGAAGGGGGTGACGATGGCGACCTCGGGGCCGATCAGCGACCCGCGGGGGTCCCCGACGTTCCACAGCAGCATCCCGCGCTTCTCCTGCCAGGAGAGGCACGACCACTGGGCGATCTCGCACACGGGCACGGTGATGGACCCCGCCGGGGTGTTCACCACCACGGTCTGGGGCCCCACGACCGTCCCCTGCAACTCATCGCCGTTGTGCAGCACGACCTTGACGTCGCGGTTGGCGCGGTTCTGCCGGGCGGTGTGGATCTTCCTCGCCGGGATGTCCACCGTCCCGTAGGGCAGGCGGACGGTGAAGGCGCCCACGTCCGTCTCCCCGTGGATCCGCTCCCCGTCGTGGAGGGTGATGAAGATGTAGTCCGGCTGCAGCGGGGGGGCCGGGCAGATCCGCTGCCCCAGCGCAACACTCGGGGCCATCAGCAGCAGCGCCGCAAGGCACAGCAAGGCACGTTTCATAGTGACACCCTTTCCTGGCGAACGATCGGTCCGGGCGTAAGGCCCGCGACCCGGCGCCCGGAGCCCCAGGGGCACACCGGGCGAACATAACCCGTATCGGGCAAATCGCAGGGGAGGTTTACTTGATCCAAGCCCCCTATTTTGCCTCGGCGGCACAAACGGAACGGACGGAAGGGGGGGCGGCAGAGGGTGGGGCGCTATGCGGGGAGGTGACCGTCACCGACCGCAGCACCCTCATCTGTCCAAATCCGAAATCGGAAGCACGAAATCCGAAACAAATTCAAAATCGAAAATGCGAAATCCCAAACGGCGGCGCACCGTGGGCGCTCTCCGAGAGCCTGTCTTTGTCACATTTTCGCCGCCCGCTCCCGCCTCCACCGGGCTTGCCCGGGCTTGCCCGAAGCGCTCCCGCCCCCACCCGGGCTCGTCCCGGGGGAGCGAAGGTTTCTAAGCTAGTCGGCGGCCCCCTGTCCCCTCTCTTCCTGCTGTTTCTTCTTCTTTTCGCGTCCACCGGCTTCGCGCCGGTGGACGCGAAGCTTTGACGCCCGAGGGGCTCGCTTGTAGCTTAGAAACCTTCGCTCCGCCCGGGCAAGCCGGGCGGGGGCGGGCGATGCGCCGGCGGGGTGTGCGGGTCCTCCAAATCCAAAAGCGACAAAATGTGACAAAGAGACAGATCCGAGAGCCGGGAGGTCCGGCGCACCGGGGGGCCCGTTTTGGATTTAGAGTTTCGGGTTTCGGATTTGTTTCGGGTTTCGAGTTTCGGATTTCGGATTTCGGTAACCGTTCACGGGAGTGCGGGCGAGGCGTCCCGCCCCGCCTCGAAAAAGGGGACTGGCTCCGGAGCGGCACGCCGTTCGCCGCGCAGGTGCCTGTCCCCTTTTCCGAAGCGCAGGCAAGCCAAGAACCAGGAGCCGGGAGCCGGGGCCCCGGGCGTTACGCGGGGGGGTGCTCGTCCCGGAGCCTGGGGTTGAGGTGGGCGGGGACGGCGTCGGCGCGGGCGCGGAGGCGGTTGGCGACGACGGACTCGGCGACGAGGGTGAGGATGGCGAGGACGAGCAGCAGGTCCCACCAGTTGGCGCCCTGGGCGTCGGTGAGGGCGGAGGCGTGGGCGGAGGCGAGGTCCGCTCCGACGTACGTCCGCTGGAGCCCGCGGTTGCGCATGCCCTGGCGGAAGGCGTCGGGGTCGAAGGGCTGCAGATCGCACTCCGCCCCGCTGGGGTTGACGGCGAAGGCCCCGCGGACGGGCGTTTCGGACTCCCCCGTCCCGCCGAGCCGCCACTGGTAGATCCCGCACCGCTCGGTGCGGTCGAAGGCGGCGACGGGGCCCTCCTTCGACGGGCGGACGGGGACGGTGACGACCTCGCTGGTCCCGCTGTCGTCGGGGGGGAGGATCACGTCGAGGCTGGCGGTTGTGGCCGTGGGGGGCAGGTCGGGGCGGAGGACGACGGGGGACCCGGCGAGGTAGCTCTCAGGCGCCTGCGACCCCGGGCGCGACAGCAGCGCCGCCCGCAGCACCAGGGGCACGAACAGGCGGGCCATCGGCAGGTTGCTCCACCGCCGCGACGCCCCCGTCGTGCACAGCACGACTTGCCCGGACCCAAACGCTTTGTGCACCACCAGCGGGTCCCCGGTCTCCAGGCGGAGCAGGACGCGGGGAGGGCGGGCGGAGTCGGCGAGGCGGTAGTGGCGCTGCACGATGACGTCGAGGTACTCGTTGAGGCTGTCGTACAGCCCCGCGAGGTACGGGTGGGCCATGTCCACCCAGTCGATGGGCGTCGCGTCGGCGGAGGGGCCGATCTCCCCCACGGCCGCCTCGATCCGCCCGGGGAGCAACCCGCCCTCCTGCTCGATGGCCTGGACGAACCGCTCGTTGTAGTTGGCGGGGTCGACGTCGGGCCCGAGGAAGAAGAACACGGTTCCCCCGGCGGCGGCGAAGCGGGCGAGGGCGTCGGCCTGCTCGGGCGTGAAGGCGGGCACGTCGGTGCAGAAGACGATGTCCGCGGCCTGGAGGGAGGCGGGGTCGAAGCGGTCGGACTCGACGACCTGGGGGCGGACGGACCAGGGGCGCTGGGGCCCGAAGGGGTCCAGGGCGATGCGGAGCAGGGCGTCGGGGGCGAGGTAGAGCGGGTCGGTCTCCCGCGAGGGCCCGCGGACGATGAGGGCGCGGACGCCGGAGGCGACGTCGAGGGCGAAGCGGCGGACGTTGTCGGGCAGCAGGTCGTCGGTCTGCTCGAGGATCACCTCCCCCGCCAGCGGGCCGCTCTCGGTGAGCGGGAGGCGGAAGCGGACGGTGGCGCTGCTGCCCTCGGACCCCACGGGCGACAGCGTCCGCCGCACCCGGGCGCCCACGGGGGCCCCGTTGACCTGCAGGCGGACGTCGACGGTGCGGTCGGTGGGGGAGGAGTTCGTCAGCACGGCCGTCAGGTCCAGCGTCTGCCCGACGACGCGCTGGCCCTGGACGCGGAGGTCGCGGAGGCCGACGTTCTCGACGGGTCCGTCGTTGGCGTGGACGACGATGAGGTGGACGTCCTCATCGCGGGCGAGGGCGTCGGAGGCGAGGAGTTCCTCGAAGCTCGCGCGCTGCAGGTCGCTGAAGACGTAGATGACCTTCTGGGGGCTGGTGTCGTTGCGGAGCAGGTCCAGGGCGGTGGCGACCTGGGCGGCGAGGGGGGCGCGGCCGAAGGAGAGCGGGACGTTGCGGAGCTGCTCGCGGAGGGTATCGAGGCGTCCGGTGAGTTCGCGGGGGGCCGCTCCGGCGTTGGTGGGGAGGAGGGCGGCGAGGGCGGGTTTGTCGGTCCCGGAGAGCAGGAGCTGGGCCTGTTGGCGGGCGCGGTCGAGGCGGGTGGCGGCGCCTTGGCGGGCGCCCATGGAGAGGGAGTTGTCGAAGAGGACGGCGGCGGCGTAGCGGGGGGAGGCGACCCAGGACCCGAGGGCCTGGGTGATGGGTTCGGCGACGGCGAGGGCGAGCAGGAGCAGCAGGAGCATTCGCAGCGCCATGAGCAGGACGTTCTGGAAGCGGCGGCGGCGGGCGGTTTTCTCGACGCTGGCGCGGAGGAAGCGGAGGGTGGGGAAGAGGACCTCCTGGGCCCGCGCGCGGGCGAGCAGGTGCAGCAGGGGCGGGATGGCGACGGCGAGCAGGCCCAGCAGCAGCAGGGGCGTGGCGAAGGTCAGTCCCAGGATCATCGCAGCAGGGCCCTTCGCTTGGCGAGGTACGTCAGGAGCATCTGGTCGTACGGGGTGTCGGTGGGGGTGAGGACGTACTCGATGTTGCGGTCGCTGCACTCCTTGCGGTAGCGGGCGGTGAAGGCCTGGACCTCCTGGACGTAGGCGTCGCGGATCCCGCGGGGATCGACCTGGAGTTTCTCGTCGGTCTCCAGGTCCACGAAGGTGAAGATCTTGCGGAAGGGGAAGGTGAGTTCGGCGGGGTCCATGAGGTGCAGCAGGATGAGCTGGTGCTTGCGGTAGGCGAAGTGCTGCAGGGCCTTGAGGACCTCGGACTGCTCGTCGTAGAGGTCGCTGATGACGATGACGAGCCCGCGCTTGGCGAGGGTGTCGGCGAGGCGGTGGAAGACGGGGGCCATGGTCGTCTTGCGGCCCGGGCGGGTCTTCTCCAGTTCGCGGAAGACGCGGTCGAGGTGCGCGGGGGTGCTGGCGGGGGGGAGGTGGAAGCGGATGTCGTTGTCGAAGGCGATCACGCCGACGGCGTCTTGCTGGCGGCACATGAGGTAGCTGAGGCAGGCGGCGAGGTAGCACCCGTAGGCGAACTTCGTCACCTCGCCCGTGTGGCGGTAGTTCATCGACGCCGACGCGTCCAGCAGGACGTACGCGCGGAGGTTGGTCTCCTGCTCGTACTGTTTGATGTAGCAGCGGTCGCTCCGCCCCCAGGCGACCCAGTCGAGGTGGCGGATGTCGTCCCCGGGGACGTACTCGCGGTGCTCGCTGAACTCGACGCTGAACCCCTTGTGCGGGCTGCGGTGCAGCCCCGAGACGAACCCCTCCACCGCCTGCCGCGCCAGCAGGTTCAGGTTGCTGAGCTTCTCGATCCGCTCGGGCTCGAAGTACAGGTACGATGACTTGGCCATGGGTCCTCGGGGCTCCAGGATTCCATCCCGCGACGGGCTCACCGCTCACCGCAAAGATCGCAGGGGACGCGGAGAGGGTGACGCAAGGCTCCTTCCGCCTCGCCTCCTCACTGCGCGCTCTGCGGGCTCTGCGGTGAAACCGGGCCCTGCCGCTCCAGCAGGTACACCGCCATAGCACCATACTCCTTCTTCCGCCGCAGGGAAAGCCCGCCCAGCGGCAGGGGCAGGTCGGTATGGCCCTCGACGCGGAGCACCACCGTCCCGTCCTCCGCCAGGCGCTCGTGCAGCGGGGCGAAGAGGGCGGCCGCGATGGCCGACCAGTCCCACGCCCGGATCGCCGGGAACGGCGGGTCCACGAACGCCACGTCCACCGACCCGGCCACCTCGCCCAGCCACCCCCGCAGCCGCCGCTCGATGTCGCCCACCCAGATCGTGCACTGCTCCCGCACGCCCAGGTCGTCGATGTTCCGCCGCAGCCGCGAGACCACCGCGGGTTCGCGCTCGGCGAAGTACGCGTGGCGCGCCCCGCGCGACAGGGCCTCCAGCCCCAGCGTTCCGGTCCCGCTGTACAGATCCAGGACGTTCGCGTCGGGCAGGTCCGGGGCGAGGATGTCGAAGAGGGACTTCCGGGCGAGCCCGGTCATCGGGCGCGTTCCCGTGCCCGGGGGCGAGAGCAGGCGGCGGCCCTTGAATTCTCCGGCAAGTATGTGCATGACCATACTATAACCGCTCGGGCCTGGGGATGTTTCGCTTCCAGGGCCCTCGCCCCGAAGGGCGCGCGGCCCGATGGGCTTGCCCCATCCGCCCGCGGCGCAAAAAAGTGCCCCGGCCGTTGGAGGTGGGAAGGCCGGGGCGGGGCATTGGTGCAGGGCCGACGATCGGCCAGGGGTCAGGATCGCTCGTTGCGTCAACGGAACGGTAGGATACAATGGCGGCCCGGGCGAGCGGCGTCCGCACGGCCGCGCGTTTTTTTGCGGCCTCGCAGGAATGCGAAGGGCCCAGGACCATGGGTTCGCAGAACCCGACCGTTCTGGGGACACGGCTGCCGACAGCGCAGCCGCGGCCCCCGGCGAGTCGGATTCCTGGAGCACACCCGCCGCCGCCCGACGGAAACCATCATGAGAAAACCACTGACGATCCTCCTGACCCTGGCCGCCGTCGCGATCGGCGGCTGCGCGAACTACACGACCCCCACGGCGCCCGAGCGGGCGAGAACGGAGCAGGAGCGGAACTTCGAGTCCGCCTGGTTCGCCGCCCACGACGTGCTGCGGGAGTACGACTTCACCCTCGACCGCCAGGACCGCCGCGCCGGGATCCTCTCCACCCTCCCCCTCACCGGGGCACACGGGCTGGAACTGTGGCGAAAGGACGCCGTCACCTCCTCCAACCTCGCCGAGGGCACCGTCCAGACGATCTTCCGCACCGCCACCGTCACCCTGAGCCCCAGCGAATCCGACCCCAACCGCTACGTCCCCGCCGTCCGCGTAAACGTCCTGCGGGCCGACCGCGGAACCCCCCAGGCCACCAGCAGCGCCGACATCATGGCCGTCTTCGGGGCCGCCCCCGCCGACGCCCGCATGAACACCGGTCCGCGGGACCTCGACGTCGTCGGACCCCCCGACGACGAGGAGCGCCTCCGCGCGGTGAACGTCACCCCGCCCGGGATGGTCCCCCTCGGCCGCGACGCCAACCTCGAGGCCCGCCTCGCCGCCGAGATCGCCGACACAACCGAGCAGTACCGCACACAGGGGCGGTAGGAGCCCAGCCCATGGAGTGGTTTCGGCAGTTGAATCCCATGGTGCAGGCGTTGCTCGCGACGCTGTTCACGTGGGGCGTGACGGCGTTGGGGGCGAGGAACTCATCCCCGAGTCCCAGCGGCACGGCAGCGTGGGCCTGGCGACGATGGGCGTCATCGTCGGGTTCGCGATCATGATGACCCTCGACGTCGCCCTCGGATAGCCCCATGCCCTGGGAACTCCTCGCCCTCGCCGTTGGACTCGGCGCCGACGCCATGAGCGTCTGCATCGCCATCGGCGTCCGCTGGCACGGGCCGCGCCAGACCTTCCGCATGGCGTGGCACATGGGGCTCTTCCAGGCCCTCATGCCCGTCCTGGGCTGGTTCGCGGGGTCGCACCTGGCGGGCGTGCTGCAGGGCGTGGGCACGTACATCGCCTCCGCCCTCGTCCTCGCCATCGCCGTCAAGATGCTCTACGAGGCCCTCAAGAGCCACCCCGGGGCGACGGCCGAGCACGCCGCCGACTGGGAGCAGAAGCACCTGCACGCCAAGGACCCCACCCGCGGGTGGTCGCTCGTGGGCCTCGCCCTCGCCACCAGCATCGACGCCCTCGTCGTGGGCGTTTCGCTGGGCCTGCGGGGGGACAACATCTGGTCCGCCGCCGCCATCATCGGGCTCGTCGCGGGAGCGATGGCGTGGAGCGGGGTGTTCATCGGCAAGCGGATCGGGACCGCCATCGGCCGACCCGCCGAGATCGCCGGCGGCGTGGTCCTGGTCCTGCTGGCGATCAGCTTCCTGCTGTGGTAGGCCCGGGCGCCAGACGCGTTTGGCTCAATTCTCGGGCGGGTGTCAATTCTCGGCCGGGTGCCGTGGCTTGCGGAGCGCAGCGGGGCAACCACGCCCACTACGGCGTCTCGGAAAGCCAAGTGACGGCGCAGCCGTGGAGGATTGTGCGCGAACCCCAGAGGAATCTGACGTAACCGTCAGGACCTCAGTGGTTTGCAATCAAAGGGTCCGGGTCTCTTGCAGGGCATCGCCTCCAACGCCCCCGGACTGCTTGTCACGACGAAGCGAAGCGGAGACGGGCGTCCGGGGGGTGCCTTGGCGCGGAGAAAGCGTCCCTTCTGGTGTTCCCGGGCACCCCCCCGACGCAGTCGGGGGGCGTTGGGAACTGCCGTCGGAGCCCCTCGCGCAATATCCGCCGTGGCACCCGCCGTCGGACTTCCCATGAGGGCACTCAGACGCTTTTTCCGTGCAATCCCAACCCTCTCACGGTACACCCTCTGCGATTCCGGAGGCATAGAGCTGTATGAGTACATCCACGAACCGCAACGTCCCCGCGCCCGCGATCTCGCACGTACACCCCGACTACCTCACCCGCCCGGCCGTTCCGCACACCATCGTGGGCGAGAACTTCGACGCGCCCCACCTGGAACTGTGGACCTGGGCGCCCCCGCGCGATGACGACACGATCCTCGGTGAACTCCCGCGCCTCCACGACCCCGCGGCCGCCCCGCCCCTGCCCGCCACCCCGCCCCAGGACGCCGTACGGATCGAGCCCCTCGACGTCGAATCCCAGGTCCTCGTCGCCCGCCTCACGGGCAACGTCCTGTGGGCCCGCACCGACGCGGGCTGGTCCGCCCCGTACCTCCTCAACATCGCCCGCCCCTTCTGGTGCTCCTGCGAGGCGGTGCGCGCGGGGGAGATGGTGCACGTGTTCGGGATGGGCCTGCGGCCGGACTACCGGATGCTGTATGGCTTCAAGGGTCCCACGGAGGGCATCGGCCGCCTCGCGCTCGCCAATGACCAGGGCACGCACCTGCTGGAGGAACTCTACGAGGGCCGCTCCACCCAATGGGTGACGACCCCGCACCTGATCTACGCCCGCATCCCGCGCTCCACCCCTCCGGGCGACTACGCCCTGCACATCCACAACGGGCAGGGCGGGCAGCACGGGTGGGTCCGCGTGGGCGCCCTCCGCGTCGGGCCCACCGAGCAGGCCCAGCCCATCGTCCTCAACGCCCGCGACTTCGGGGCGACGGGCGACGGGCTCACGGATGACTCCGACGCGCTGGAGGCGGCCCTGGCGCAAGCGCACGCGCTGCTTCCGCAGACGGTTACCAGCGAGGCAGACCGCATGCCCAAGCCCACCGACTGCGTCGGTGGGATTCCCTCGCATACCAGCGGTTCCCGTACTCCTGAAGATCCCACCGACGCAGTCGGTGGGCTTGGGAAAGACATGTCTGCGAATCCGCAGGATCCCCCCGCGGATTCCACGGACACGTCTCTACGCTCGCAGGACCCCTCCGCGAGTTTCCCGGACACTCCCGCAGCCTCCCACCGCGCTCCCGCAAGCGCAGAGACCACTCCTGCGAGCGCCATCATCCACCTGCCCCCGGGCACGTACCGCATCACGCGGACGCTCCGCCTCCCCCGCGGGGTCACGCTGCGGGGCGCGGACCGCGAGAACACCATCGTCCGCGGGGACGGGTACGATTCGGCCAGCGACGAGCCCCCCGCGGCCGTGCTGGCCCTCACCGACCGCACCGCCCTGTCCGCCCTCACCGTCACCGGCGCGGTCGCGACGGGCGTGCCCTCGACGCGCTGCGAGCGGTCCGACATGTCCGCCGACGCCCTGATCCGCCTGCTGCCCGCGAGCGAAGGCGGGGTCGTCGAGGACGTGTCGATCCTCGACTGCCGCCTCCGCGCCCTCAGCGAACCCCCCGGGGGCGGGGCGCTGTGGTACACCAAGGCCATCCACGTCGGGCACGACACCTTCGGCCGCTGCCGCCGCGTCCGCATCCACGAGTGCGAGATCTTCGGGTCGCTCTTCTTCTACCGCGGCGAACGCATGGAGATCGTGGGCAACACGTGGCGGGACACGACGGGCACCATCCTCGTGTCCATCCACGGATGGGCCGTCGACTCGCTCCTGGACGCCAACCGCTTCGTCGACACCCCGGGCCGCCTGTGCTTCTACCCCGTCCGCCACTGCTGCATCCGCTTCAACGAGATCCACGGGGCGTTCCGCGGAACCTGGACCAACGCCGAGGAGGTCTACCTCGTCCACGGGTCGTACGGGCACTACTTCGGGGAGGAGGAACCGCGCACCGTCGGGACCGTCGCCTCCGCCACCCCCCGCACGCTCACCGATTCTGCCGTGGCGTGGAAGCCCGGGCTGCTGGCGGACTGCACCGTGCTCATCACGGCCGGGCGGGGCTTCGGACAGTACCGGCGGGTGCTGTCCAACACCCCCGACACGCTCACGCTCGACCGCCCCTGGCGGGTCGAGCCCGACGGGACGAGCGAGTACGTCGTGGCGCGGATGTACACCGACAACGTCTTCTACGCCAACCTCAACTCCACCCCCCTGCGGATGTCGCTGTGGCTGGACACCATCGGGACGCTCGTGGAGATGCACCGCGACGAGTTCTCGAAGGGCATGGACATCTGGGGCGGGGACTGGACCCGCCCCAACGACCCGGACTCCCCCCGCGGGTGGGGCCGCGGAATGCTCCCCGCCTACTACAACCTCGTCCTCAACGGGTGGATGGACGGGGCCCTGGGCCACCTCTACGCCGAGGCCCGCTCCGACAGCCCGCTCCGCGGCGTGCCCGCCTTCGCCAACGCGTGGGTCCACTGCAAGATCCGCCAGCCCCACATGGCCCGCACGGGCTTCGACCGCCGCGTCGTCATGCATGGGGGCCTGCAGGTGGGCAACCCGCTGTTCCTCTACGAGTCCCCGCGGCGCAAGCGGCAGGCGCACAAGCACTCCGACCGCCCCGCCCCCACCGGCCGCACCGCCGCCTCCCACACCCTCCTCGCCGACAACCTCCTGTCCTTCACGCCCGTGGGCATCCTCATCGCCGAGAACGCCCGCAAGACCTTCGTCCTCGACACGCTCTTCCAGGAGGTCCGCGAGCACGTCGTGGACCTCGGGACCGACACCATCATCCGCGGGAGCATCGAGTTCGGCCTCGAGGGCCGCGGGAGCGACGCGCGGTTCGGGTGGACGCAGAGCGACGAGGCGGGCGAGACTCCGGCATGATCATCCTGTACATCGTCACCGCCGCGTGCGTGGTGGCGTCGCTGGCGGCGAGCCCGCCCAAGACGTGGGCCGCACTGCAACTCGCCGCCAAGCGCCTCGCGAACATCCTGCCCGCGTTCGGGCTCATGCTCGCCCTGTTCGCCGTCGGGATCACCCTCGTGCCCCCCGAGCTCATCCGCCGCCTGCTGGGGACGGAGAGCGGACCGGCCGGGCTCGCCCTCGCCGCCCTCGCCGGGTCCGTCACGCTCATGCCCGGGTTCATCGCCTTCCCGCTCAGCGGGGCGCTGCTCCGCCAGGGCGTGCCCTACATGGTCCTCGCGGCCTTCACCACCACGCTGATGATGGTGGGCGTCCTGACGTACCCGCTGGAGCGGCAGTACTTCGGGCGGGCGGTGACGATCCTCCGCAACCTCATCGGCCTCGCCATCGCCCTGCTCGTCGCCCTCGTCATGGGCCTGGTCTTCGGGGAGGTCCGCTGATGGCGCCGACCGCCCCCCTCCCCCCCACCGGCGGTTCCGACAGGCACCCGCCCGCCCCCGGCAAACCGCCCCCCACCGCGGGAAAGAAGCCCCGCGCCCGCAGGATCGCCCAACTCGCCGCCGTCGCGGCCTTCGGGCTCTTCGTCGCCGCCTCCTTCGCCCTCGACTTCGCCCCGGGCGAGCGGATGGGGGCGGCGTTCGCGTCGGTCCTGCTGGAGATGCTCGCCCTGCTGCCCTGCGCGTTCGTGCTGATCGCCCTGTTCGACGTGTGGGTGAAGCGTGAAACGGTGGAGCGGCACTTCGGGAAGGGGTCGGGCGTGCGGGGCTACCTGTGGGGCATGCTGCTGGGGGGCATGAGCGTGGGGGGGATGTACGTGGCGTTCCCGGTGGCGTACTCGCTGTTCCGCAAGGGGGCCCACCTGAGCGTGATCTTCGCCTACGTCGGGTTCGCCGGGGTCTGCCGCATCCCCATGACGCTCTTCGAGGCGTCGTTCATGGGTGGGCTCTTCACCACCGTCCGCCTCGCCGTCTCCATCCCGCTGGTGATCGTCAGCAGCATCGTCCTCGGGCGAGTGCTGGAGCGCAGGGGGTACGAGATCTCGGAGTAGGCGGCCTCTTCGCCCCGCAGGGGGCGACGGAGAGCAGCCGGGGGGCGCAGCGCTTGCAAGCGACGTCCCAAGCGCGTGGGACGGGTCGCGCGCCCCGCGGCGTAGGAGCGTGACGCCTCAAGCGCGTGATACGCCCCAAGCACGGCGGACGCCTCGAGCGCGAGCGTTGGGGGTCTCCTGACCCCCAACGTCCCGGAACGAGCGGAACGGTTCCGCGATAGCGTTACGGCGGCGCTTCGGTCGCGGAGGGGACCTGTCCTGAGCCTGTCGAAGGGCGGGTCCTGAGCCCGTCGAAGGACCGCCGCGAAGGGATCGCTCCAACGGCGCTGGCGCGGAGGCGGCCCTCGCCCTTCCCGGACGCCGGGGGTCTCCTGACCTCGTTGTTCCACACATCTCGGCGGGCGGATCGCCGCCGGATGCCCCTGTGGCCTGGGCCGCGTGCCCGCCCCCGTCGGGCTCGCCCCGGCGGAGCGAAGGCTTGTAAGCTACCAGCAGGCCCGCCCCCTCTCTTGCTTCTTCTTCTTCTTCTCGCCGCCGTCGGGCTTGTCCCGGCGGAGCGAAGGCCTATAAGCTACCGGCAGGCCCTCCCCCCCGGCGGGCCGGAAGCTTATAGGCCTTCGCTCCGCCCGCATGAAGCGGACGGGGGCGGGAAGAAGAAGAAACAGCAGGAAGAGGCCGGGGGGCGCCGGGGTAGCTTACAAGCCTTCGCTCCGCCCGGACAAGCCGGACGGGGGCGGGATACGATCGGGAGGCCGCGGATCGAGGGCGCGGGATGCGGCGCG
>JAWLCQ010000133.1:0-13878 GCA_041687095.1 Phycisphaerae bacterium
CCGTCTTCAGTCCGCCATCGCCGCTTCGATGATCTGCAGGACCCGCTGGGCCTGCGGGCTCGCGTCGAGCTGCACGGCCTTGGCGGCGGCGGCGTGGGCCTGCACGAGCGCGTCGTCCTTGCCGTCCGCGTCGCCCTCGGCCTTCCACGCATGATACTGGATGATCGCGTACTTGCTCCAGGCGTCGGAGGAATCGGGGGACAGGAGCGTGAGGCTCCGCATCGCCGACACGGCCGGGGGGTACTGGCGCTGGCGGCGGTAGAGGGCGGCGAGGGCGTCGTAGACGCTCGCGTCGTAGGGGTTGATGTACAGCACCTCGCGGTAGTACTTGCACGCCAGGTCGTCCTGCCCGAGGGAGCGGAAGATCTCGGCGACCTGCTTGGCGTACTTGGGGTCGTTCATCGTGTGGCGGTGGAGGTGGATGAGGTTGGGCAGGGCCTTCTCGGGCGCCCCGAAGCGGGTGTAGAGCATCGCCAACTGCTCGTAGGCGTACTGCTCCATGGGCAGGCGCTGCTTGAGCAGTTCGAGGGCGGCGATGGCGCGGGCGTAGCTCTCGGGGTCCTTCTTCTCCAGGTAGCACTGCGCCAGCACCCGCGGGGCCGTCGTGGATTCGGGGTTCGCCGCCTCCAACCGCAGGGCGGTGGCGATGGCGTCGTCGTGCTTCTTCTGCCCCTGCTGCACCGTCGCCAGGACCGCCAGGGCCTTGGGATGCTCCTCCGCCAGCTCCAGCGCCTTGCGGGCCGACGCCTCGGCGGCTGCCAGGTTGCGGGCGTAGTAGTAGGCGATGGCGAGTTCGGCGTGGGCGTTGGGGTCGTCGGGGGCGTCCTTGGCGAGCTTCTGCGCGTCGCTGACCTTGGGGGGCGGGTCGGGCTGGAAGCCCCACGACTCCACCTGGGTGCGGGCCCAGGCGGCGAAGACGGTGTCGAACTCCTCCTCGGTGTGCCCGAGGATCGTCTCGAAGACCTGCGGCTGGGTCCTCCCGTCGCGGAAGCCCTCGAGCATCCTCGTCACCACGCCGTAGCCCTGCGTGCTGATGAGGTACTCGAGGATCCACTCCGACTGCGCGTACGCCAGGTGCCGGTCGCCGGGGCGCTTGGGGCGGATGAAGCCCCAGTCGAGGTCCTTGACCTTGAAGAGGTGGTCGGTGCGGACGGCGTTGACGAGGACGGAGATGTTCTGGTAGGAGCGTTTGTCGGGCTGCTGCCAGACCGCGCAGGCTTCGGTGAACCAGTGGGGGATGCGGTTCCGCGTCGCCGAGAGCGTCACCGCGTGGGTGTACTCGTGGCGGAGGACGACGGCCCAGTTGTGCGTCCCCAGGGGCGTGCGCTCCCCGATGGGGTCGGGGGCGGCGAGGGCGATGACGCGCCCGGTGCATGCCCCGACGGTGGGGATCCACCCGCGCCCCGACAGGCGGGCGGAGAACTGCGTCTGGGTGGGGAGGATCTCGATGATCGTCTTCTCGTCGGGCTCATGGGAGTAGTCCAGGGCGATCTGCTCGTGGATCTCCTCCATGTACTCGGCGACCTGGTCGAGGAGGACGGCGTCGCGTTTGGGCTCGACCTTGATGATGAAGTGCTCGGTCTCGCGGACGGCGAAGTCGTCGAGCTTCGCCAGGACGTTGAGGTAGTTGATGACGTCGGCGCGGAAGTCGTCGAGTTCGTGGGCCCGCTGGAGGACGGTGCGGGCCTCGTCCTCCTCCCCCGTCTGCATGTACAGGGCCCCGAGGCTCGCCAGGGGCGAGGCGTTCTCGGGGGCGCGCTCGACGGCCTTGAGGAAGCACGCCTCCGCCTCCTCGAACTGCCGCCCCGCCGACAGCCACTGGCCCAGGATGTCGTAGAGGTCGGCGGAGTGGGGGCAGACGGCCTCGGCACGGTCGAGGAAGGGCTGGGCCTTGTCCGGGGCGTACATGCGGGTGTACGCCGCCGCCATCGTCGCCAGCGCCTCCAGGTGGTGGGGGTTGAAGGCCAGCACCTGCTCGACCAGGGGGGGGACCTCCTCGTACTTCCGCCACTGCATGGAGCAGACGGCCTTGAGCAGCAGGGCGTCCGCGTGCCGCGGATTGACCGCCAGCGCCTTGTCCGCCGCCGCGATGCCCGCCTCGAAGTTCCACCCGCTGAGCTGGACCATGCCCAACCCCACGTGCGCGTCGGGGAGGTTGGCGTTGAGCGCCAGGGCCTTCTGGAACTCGTCGGCGGCCGTCTTCGGGCGGTGCTTGCTCAGCGCGAAGAACCCCGTCGCCAGGTGCGCCTCCCACATCCGCCCGTCGAGGCGGTAGGCGGCGACGAGGTAGTTGTTGAGGATGTTGTCCGCGGACTGCGACGCCTTGCGCCCCTTGAGCTGGGCCTCGCGGTCCATGATCTGCCCGATGGCGAGCGTCTCGGAGGCGTCCTTAAGGTACGCCCCGCGGTCGATGACGTCCGCGACCTCGCGGTAGACGGCCAGCGCGTCGTCCTTGCGGCCGACCGTCTCCAGCAGCCGCCCGCGGAGGAGAATCGCCGTCGCCCACAGCGGGCGCAGCTCGGCGGCCTGGACCGCGTGGGCGAGGGCGTCATCGTACTGCCCGACGACGGCGAGCGCGTCGGCCATCGCGACGTGCCACTGCGGGTCGCCCTTCGCCTGCTCCTCGACGCGGAGCAGGGCATCGCGGGCGTCCTCGTACTCCCCGGTCATCCGCAGGGCCCGCGAGAGCCCGATGGCGGCTGGGACGGCCGACGCGGGCGACTCCACCAGCTTGCGATACCCGCAGAGGGCGGGCTCGTACTGCCCGCGGCGGAAGGCGTCGTCGCAGCCCTCCAGCGTGTCGGGGCTGGCGCACTGCGTGGTGGGCTGGGAGGTGGGCTGCGTGGTCGGGCGTGAGGTGGGCGCGGCGGCGGGGCGCGTGGCGGGCTGCGAGGCCGGTTCGTTCAGGACCACCAGGTCCTCCGCCCGCACCCCCGCTCCCGAAACGAGCAAGGCCGCCAGAAGGACAAGAGCGGCGGCCTGTGGAGTTCGATGCTTCACGTTCATGGTACTGCCTTTTTCAGGGCCCGCGGCGGGCGCCGGTGTTGCATCATTATACCCAAACGCCCCGGTCGGACGGTGGGCCTTCCTCTTCAGACGACCGGGCGGTAGGGCGGGTTCCCGGGGATGTTGGGGCCCGTTACGATTCCCCCGCCCGGGGCGTCCCGGGCACCGGCGGCCGCCAGCGCCCGCGCTGCCCCGCGCGCGTGGGATGCCCCAAGCGCGAGCGTTGGGGGTCTCCTGACCCCCAACGTCCGGGAAGGCCAACAAGCGCTTCCGCGACAGCGTTATGGCGGCGCTTCGGTCGCGGCGGGGACCTGTCCTGAGCCTGTCGACGGGCTGGTCCTGAGCCTGTCGAAGGGCCGCCGCGATGGGATCGCTCCAAAGACGCTGACGCGGAGGCACCCCTCGCCCCTCCAGGACGCCGGGGGTCAGGAGACCCCCGGCGCAGGCGCGTGAGGCGGGGCAGGACATGCGGACAGCGGGGGCCAGAGGCAGTTGGCATCGGCGGGGTCTGGCGTCTACACTCGTGCGCATGAGCACACGGCTGATCGATCCGTCCCGTTACATCCGCCAGACGGCCTTCGTCCCCTTCGGGTCCGAGGGCCAGCGGGCGCTGCAGGGCGCCAAGGCGCTGCTCGTGGGCGTGGGGGGGCTGGGCACCTGGGCCGCCGACCTGCTCGTCCGCAGCGGGATCGGGACGCTGCGGCTGGTCGACAGCGACCGCATCGAACTCGCCAACCTCCACCGCCAGGGCCTGTTCACGGAGGGCATGGCGCTGATGCGGATGCCGAAGGCCTCCATGGCGGCCGATCGCCTGGAGGCCCACAACAGCAACGTCACGCTCGAACCCCTCGACGTCCGCGCCACGCGCGAGAACATCGAGCAACTCGCCGCCGGGATGCACTGCCTCCTCGACGGGACGGACAACTTCCCCACGCGGTTCCTCCTCAACGACGTGGCCGTGAAGCACAACATCCCCTGGGTCTTCGCAGGGGTCGTCCGCGCCGAGGGCCAAATCCTCGCCATCCTCCCCGGACGCACGCCCTGCCTCCGCTGCCTCTACGATTCGCCCCCCGAAAGCTCCGACACCGCCGCCACCGCCGGCGTCCTGCCTCCCGCCGTCGCGACGATCGCCTCGCTGCTGTGCATGGAGGCGTTCAAGATCCTCTGCGGGCGTCTGGACGCGGTCAGTCCCCATCTGCTGAAGCTGGACCTGTGGGGCAACACGATCCAACGCCTCGACGTCTCCGCCGCCCGCCGCCCCGACTGCCCGTGCTGCGGACAGCGGCGATTCGAATACCTCCAGGGATCCCCCCAATGACCGCACCGCAACTGGTCGATCTGCACACGCACAGCAACGCCTCCGACGGATCGCTCGATCCCGCCGACGTCGTCCGCCTCGCCGCCCGCCATGGCCTCGTCGCCGTCGCGCTCACCGACCACGACACGCTCGACGGGCTGCCCTCGGCCATCGAGGCGGCGAGCGAGTTCCCGCACCTGCGGTTCCTGCCCGGGGTGGAGATGTCGGCGGCATTCCCGTCGGGCACGCTGCACCTCCTGGGGCTCGGGATCGACCCGCGGAGCCCCGACCTGCGGACCCTGTGCGAGCGGCTGCGGGCGGCGCGGAACGAGCGCAACCCCCGCATGGCCGCCCGCCTCCGCGAGATCGGGCTCGACGTGAGCCTCGATGAAGCCACCGCCCTCGCCGCCGAGAACGGATCGCCCGACGGGAAGCTCGTGGTCTCCCGCGGGCACTTCGCGCAGCTCCTGATGCGCAAGGGATACGTGCGGAGCATTCAGGAGGCGTTCGAGAAGTACATCGGGCCCGGAAAGCCCGGGTACGTCCCCAAGGAGCGCGTCCGCCCCGCCGCCGCCGCCTCCGCCATCCACTCCGCCGGCGGGGCGGTGGTGCTCGCGCACCCCGTGCACCTCAAGTACGACAACCGCGCCCAGCTCGAGCGGCAGATCCGCTCCCTCCGCGGGGAGGGCGTCGACGCGATCGAGTGCTACCACTCCGAGCACAGCCCCGCCGAGACGCGGATGTTCCTGGACCTGGCGAGGCGGCTGGGGATGGGCGTGTCGGGCGGGAGCGACTTCCACGGGCGGATCAAGCCCCACGTCCGCGTGGGCCTGCCCCGCGTGCCGCTGGCCGCGCTGACGGGCGAGGTGGCGCGGGTGGTGCGCGAACGGTAGCCTTGGTCAGACCCTTCGGATGACCCCGATCACCACCCCGCGGATCTCCACGTTGCGGGCGTAGATGGGCTGGAAGGCGGGGTTGGCGGGCTGGAGGCGGATGCGGTCCCGCTCGCGGTAGAACTTCTTGAGCGTCGCCTCCCCGTCGTCGAGGACGGCCACGACGGTCTCCCCGTTGCGGGGAGTGTTGCGCCGCTCGCAGATGACGTAGTCCCCGTCGCGGATGCCCTCGTCGATCATGCTCTCCCCGGTGACCTCCAGGACGAAGGTCTCCGAGCGGGAGGAGAACATCTCCTCGAGGTCGATCTCCTCGTAGTCCTCGATCGCCTCGATGGGGCGTCCGGCGGCGATGCGGCCGACGAGGGGCAGGCGGGCCGTCTCCTCATCCGGGAACGCGAAGTCAGGGTTGACCTCCAAAGAGCGGGCATGATGCTTCGGCCCGCGGGTGAGCAGGCCTTTTCGCGCGAGCGCCGTGACGTGCTCGAACGCGGTCACCTTCGCGAGGCTCAGCGCGTCGCCAATCTCCTGCATCGTCGGGGAATAGCCGTGGTGCTGCCGGAAGTCCCGAATGAACCGCAGGATCTGCATTTGTCTGGGCGTAATGGTCCGCATGGTCCTTCTCCTCGCGCAGGGCGGCGGGGGCGCGGTGGGTGGGGGAGTGGGCGGTCCTCGCCCGCACCGTTCCGCCGCCCGCCGCCGGGGCGGTCTGCTGGTGCAGCAGGGCGTCCAGTTCCGCCAGCGACAGCGTGGCCTGGGCGATCACGCCCGCACCGTTCCGCTCGCCGCCGCCGCGGCCGAACAGCCCGCCCAGATTCCGCACGAACCGGGTCCAGAGGCCCGCTTGCAGTCGCCGGCCCTGGGCGCTCCAGGGCCCGACGTTGGGCAGCGGCCTCAACTGGGCGGAGGCAACGGCCTCATCCGCCGACGCCGATCGATCCGCCGGCCAGGTTCGCACGTACGTTCCGCCCGGTCCGAATTTGCACAGGGGAGAGTTCATCATGGTTACGGCCTTTCGGGGTCTCGTCCGCGGGGCACGTCCTCGTCCCGTGGACGCGGAAGCGCCGACCTGCGAACCCCGTTCCCGCCGCACCGCATGCTCTCCCGCCCGGCAGTCGCACCGGTGGGGGGCGTATTCGGCTTTTCGGGTTCTGTTCGCATGTCAGCCTACCCTAACATCGTCCGAACGTCAATCCAAAGATGAGCCTTTTTCGGGTTTTGTTCGCCCCTCGGTCTTCCGCGAGCGATCGGGAGGCTCTTCCGCCCGCCGGACCACAAGATCCACTGTCGGCGGGCTGGGCTCACCACCAGCCCGTGGGCCTCACACACTATCGGCCGGGGGGCGGAGGGGGCTTCAGGCTTTCCCCAGCCCGTTGCGGGGGCGGGACTTGGGGACCACAAGGAGTGGGGGGAAGTAGGGGCGGGAGGGGAGCAGGCGGGGAAAAGGGGACTGGCGCCGATGCTGTTTGGCGGTGCCTGTCCCCTTTTCCTGGCGGTTCACCCGCAGAACCTCGGAAAGCCCCCCCGCAGGGCTCGAAAACGGGGACAGGCACCTGCGCGGCGAACAGCGGCCGCTCCGGAGCCAGTCCCCGTTTTCGACAGCGTGCCCCTGCGGAGCCAGTCCCCTTTCCGAGGCGTTCAGACGACGGTGAGGTTGTTGCGGTGGATGACCTCGTCGTAGGGCTTGTCGCCGAGGAGGTCGGCGATCTGGTGGGTCTGGCAGCCCTTGATCTGCTCGATCTGCTCGGAGGAGTAGTTCGTCAGCCCGCGGGCGATCTCGTTGCCCTGCGGGTCGAGCAGGGCGAGGGTGGCGCCCTTGGGGAACCGCCCGGTGACGTGCGTGACGCCCGAGGGCAGGAGCGACTTGCCCTGATCGCGGATGGCGCGGGCGGCGCCGGCGTCGACGGTGAGCCGGCCCCGGGGGCGGGAGGCCTGGCCGATCCAGCGGCGGCGGGAGGAGAGTTTGCGTTGGGCGGGGACGAAGACGGTCCCCAGCGTCTCGCCCGCCAGGAGGCGCGGCAGGACGTTGGGGAGGCGGGCCCCGGCGATGGCGACGGGGAGCCCGGCGCGGACGACGAGGTTGGCGGCCGTCATCTTCGACGCCATCCCCCCCGAGCCCAGGCGCGACTTGCCGTTGGCCAGGGCGAGGGTGTCCTCGTCCACCTGCTCGATGACGTCGAGGACCTTGCCCTCCTTGAGCACCCCGTCGGCGGTGGTGAGCAGGACGAGGAGGTTGGCGTTGAGGAGGTTGGTGACGTGGGCGGCGATGATGTCGTTATCGCCGAAGCGGATCTCGTCGACGGCGACGACGTCGTTCTCGTTGAGGATCGGCAGGACGCCCAGGTCCAGCAGGGTGGTGAGGGTGTTGCGGATGTTGAGGTAGCGGGTGCGGTCCTCGAAGTCGTCGCGGGTGACGAGCACCTGGGCGACGCGGATGTCCTTGCGGGCGAAGACATCGTGGAAGGTCCGCATGAGCTGGCCCTGGCCGACGGCGGCGACGGCCTGGAGCATGGGGAGGGACTTGGGGCGTTCGGGGAGGTCCATCTCGGCCATCCCGGCCCCGATGGCCCCGCTGGCGACGAGGGCGACGGAGCGTCCGTCGCGGCGGAGGGCGGCGATCTGGGAGGCGAGGTCGCGGATGATGGCGGCATCGACGCGGCCGGCGGGGTCGGTGATCGACGCGGTGCCCACCTTCACGACGATGCGGCGGGCGGAGTTGATGGCGTTGTGACGGAGTTGGGTCCCGGGCATGGGTGTCCTCATTGATTGCGGATTGTGGATTGCGGATTGCGGATTGTCGCGGGATCGGGAGTGCGGGTGGACTGCAGCGATCCGCTCGCCGAGAACGGACGCCAAATGGCAAGCCTGCGGCGGATCGTCAGCGAGTTCCGGAGCGGGGCGGTCACCAAACGTCTACTGGAGCACACGGAGGCGTCATCCTCGAGTCCCGCGCTCCCGGACTCGCAGGAATCCGCAATCCGCAATCCGCAATCCGCAATTCCTTGCAGCATGGTCTACGCCTTCGCCAACTCGTCGGTGGCAATCCCCCCCGGGCTGATGGCGGGGCGGCGGTGGAGGAGGCGGCAGAGCATGGCCACGTTCCGCCGCGTCGCGCCCTGTTGGGAGACGACGTACTGTTTGGCGTGTTGGGCGGCGGAGGCGGCGGAGGCGGGGTCGCGCAGCCAGGCGTCGAGCTGCGTCCGCAGACCGTCCGCGTCCGGCACGCGGGCGGCCCCGTGGGAGGCGAGGTCGTCGGCCTGGGGGAAATTGAACGTGTGGGGGCCGAAGGCCGTGGGCTTGCCCAGGGCGGCCGCCTCGATCATGTCCGACCCGCCCATGGGCACGAGGGAGCGCCCGACGAACGAGGCGAACGACAGCGAGTAGAACTTCCGCAGCTCGCCCATGGTGTCGCCCAGGATCACCGCGTCGCGCGGACCGTCGGGGGCCGCCCCGTCGGGGTGCTGGCTGCGGCGGATGCAGGGCAGCCCGCGGGCGGCGAGGAGGCGGGCGACCTCGTCGAACCGTTCGGGCTTGCGGGGCACGAGGGCGAGGCGGAGGTCGGGGTGCTGCTCGCGGAGCTTCGCGTAGACGTCGAGGAGGATCTCCTCCTCCCCCGGACCCGTCCCGCCCGCGACGAGCAGGCGGTCGCCGTCCGCGAGCCCCACCGCCCCCGCCAGCGCCTCCTGCCCGTGGATGTGGTCGGAGACGTGCACGGTGTCGAACTTCAGCATGCCCGTCACGTGGACCTTGTCCGCGGCCACGCCCAGGGCGCGGTAGCGCTGGGCGTACTCCTCGGTCTGGGCTCCGACGGCGGCGAGGCGGTTGAACAGGGCGCGGGCGATGGGCCCGAGCTTGCGGTAGCGGGGGTAGCCCTTGTCGGGCGACAGGCGGCCGTTGACGATGGCGACGGGGATCCCGCGGCGGTTGCAGGCGGCGAGGAAGTTGGGCCAGACCTCGCCCTCCATCAGGATCACCAGGGCGGGGCGGATCCGCCGCAGGGCGCGGGCGACGGCGAAGGAGAAGTCGAGCGGCCAGCGGAAGACGAGATGGTCGGGGGCGTAGAGCTTGCGGGCCGCGGCCATGCCCGTGTCGGTGGTCGTGGAGATCACGATGCGGTAGTCGGGCAGTTGGGCGTGGAGTTCCTCCACGAGGGACCGCGCCCCGTTGATCTCCCCGAGGGAGACGGCGTGGATCCAGATGACCGGCTGGAGGCCGTAGCGGGGGGGGACGGCCCCGAAGCGCGCGGCGTTGTCGGTCCGGTACCGCCCGTGGCGGACCATCCGGTACAGCCACATCGGACTGGAAAGCACCAGCGCGGCGGCGTAGAGAGCATCGAGGGCGAATCGCATCATCATGGGAGTATCGTAGGTTGGGGCGGCGGAGTCAACGCGGGGAAGCGCGGCCGTGCCGTCCCACGGGGCGGGACAGCGCCCCGTGGGCATTGTTTGCGCGGGGGCAGGGACCGCTCCGGCCGCTGCCTTCCGACGGGTTCTTGTCTCCCGGTTCTGGGTTCCTTGGTTGCCTGGGCTTCGGGAAAAGGGGACAGGCACCTGCGCGGCGAGAAGCATGCCGCTCCGGAGCCAGTCCCCTTTTCCTGGTTCCCGTCTCCCGGTCCTTCCGTCCGCCTATTGCCTATTCCCTAGTGCCTATTCCCTAGTCCCTGCTGCCTTCCTCACTTCGCCAGAAACTCCTCGAACGCCCCGCCGAGCAGGTTGCGGATGTCGCGGCGGAGTTCGGGTTCGGTGGCGCGCCAGCCGGTGCGGTACTGGAGGGCGTACTTGTCGGCGAGGACGTCGGCGAGGACGGTCCGGGTGTGGGTCCACTTGTACAGGAGCTGGTCGAGGACGCGGGCGTCGCTGTGGTTGGCGGTGAAGGTCGCCCCCAGCAGCTCCAGGCGCATGCGGGTGAGTTCGTCGATGATGCTCGGGTTGTTGCAGAACCACCAGCACCCGAACAGGTGCAGGTTCCCGAACTTGCGGGCCGTCACGCACAGCTCGTGCTGGTTCACCCGCGAGAGCATCGTTACGAGGAACTTCACGTCGGGGTTCTCCGCGCAGAGGTTCAGGACGGCCGACACGTCCGCGACGCCGACCGCGTCGCCCCCGTCGCCCAGGGCGGGGTTGACGCGCTTGCGGACCCCGATCATCATGGCCACCGGGAGCGAGCGCTCGCGGGCGAAGGGCAGGACGACCTCGCGGACGACGCGGGCGTCGAGGGCGTCGGCGGGGTAGGCGAAGCTCGGCGGCAGCGATGCCGCCAGGTACAGCGGGTGCATGCGGTCCGCCCAGTCGTTGAGGAAGCGGCGGGCCTGGGCGAAGCTCCGCTCGTCGGGCTGGTCCGCCGCGTAGCCCTGCGCCTGCATGACCTGGGCCGCCTGGGGCCAGTTGACGATGAGGCTGTCGATCCGCAGGGCGGGCTTGAGGCGGTCGGGGATGGCCGCCTTCGCCTTCCAGAACTCGACCTCCGGGGCCTGGAACGGGTCATTGGTCATCACCGCGTAGTCGATGCGGGCGGTATCGAGGACCTTCTGGAGGTAGTCCTCGACGTTCTGCTGGGCGAACCACTGGCGGTAGGCGTTGAGGTCGCGGCTGGCGACGTCGAGCCCGAGGACCTGCAGCGTGGTGAGGACCCCGCGGGCCGCTTCGCTGAGGGCCCCGTGGCGGACGAACACGTGCTCCCAGATCAGGTCAGCCTGCTGGGTCTTGGGCAGGGCCCAGAACTTCGCGGGCGTGAGGTCTCGCGGGGCGAGGGTGAACAGTTCGGCGACGAGGTAGTGGTAGGTCACCAACTCGTCCACGCCCCACAGCAGCAGGTCCCCGTTCGAGGGGGGGAACAGGTGCGTGTGGATGTCGGTGACGGTGGTTTCCTGGACGATCTGGCGGACGGCGGCGGTGAGGTCGGTCTCGGTGGCGTATCCTGTCGGTGCGGCCATGCGTAGCTCCTTGGGCGTTCAGTGCGCGGGGGGGACCCTTGCGCAACGCCCCCGGCTGCACCCGGTAGGCGATCGGCAAGCGGGTCCCGCAGTCAGCAGGGAACAGGATATGCGGTGGGCGTCCGCGATGCAACGTGTGGGGCAAAGGCTTGTATCGCGAGCCCTCGCACGCCAGAATGGAGGCCGCCACGAACGAAGGAAAGGTGTACTGCCATGAAGATTGGTGCCGGTCTGTCGCTGCCCCTCGGGGCGCTGCTGCTGTTCGTGTTCTTCCTGCCCTGGCTGGAGTTCTCCTGCCGCACGCCCGACGGCAAGGAGGAACTGCTCGGGATCGCCACCGGTTGGCAGGCGGCGATGGGGGAGATGGCGCAGTACTCCAAGGACGAGGAGGGCAAGCAGTACCGGGTCGCCGATCCTGCCGCCGTCGCGCAGAACAACGCGGCCGTCTCCGCTCGGCCGTGGCTGCTGGCGGGGCTGATTGCCCCGGCGCTGCTCATCGTCGCCGGGGCCGCCGGGCTCCTCGGCCGCCTGCCCGCGGGGGCGGTGGCGTGGTGCATGGTGGCGGCCGCCGTTCTGGGCCTGTTCGCCGTCATCACCGCGTCGAACACGGACTACACGGAGGACCTGCTGGCGCAGGGGCGGCAGATGAAGCACGCCGAACTCGCCGCCCAGAACCTCCCCCCCGCCCAGATCGAGGCGGCGATGCAGACGTACGAGGCGACGGTGCGCGAGAGCTTGGAGAAGGCCCGCCTCGCCAATGCCGGGCCCCACACCCGCCCCCGCACGACCGTCTGGTTCTCGCTCGTCCTGTACATGGTGATCGGACTGTTCGGAGCGATCGGGGCCATGCGCTCAGGCCAACCCGAACCCGCCGCCAGCGAAACCCCCGACGCCGCCCACTCCCCGACGGATTCCCCGCTCCCGAACGCCGCCAGCCCCGCCGCCCAGCCCACGGCCGCCGCGTCGGGTTCCAAGTAGGCCCTCCGCCCACGGCCGCGGATCTCGGGGCCTGGCTGTTCCTGACCGTTCACGGGACGGAGCCTTGGTGTGGGTGCCACCCTCAAGCCGCATGCTGTTCGCGGCTTGGGGGTGCTGCCCCCTCGTTGTTCCCAACATCTCGGCCTCTCCGCCCCCGCCCGGGCTTGCCCCGGGGGAGCGAGGGTCGGGCCAGCTACCCGCGACGCCCCCATCTTCTCTTCTTCTTTCCGTCCCCCCCGGACCTGCTCCGGGGGAACGAAGGTCGGGACAGCTACTCCCCGAGGGCCCTGCCCTCCTCGCTTCGCCCGGAAGCTGGCCCGACCCTCGCTCCACTGGCATGAAGCCGGTGGGGGCGTGGATCTGCCCCGCGCGTCGGGGGGCGCATATCATTCCATGTGGCCGATGTACGCTCGGCCGCGGGAAAGGAGAGCGCATCCGATGAACACGAAGCAAACGATCCCCCGCCTCGACGCGGGCCTCTCGGGGCTGCTGGGCGTGGTCCTGGTGGTCCTGTTCTTCCTGCCCTGGCTGGAGGTGAACTGCACCAGCGCGGGGCGCACCGAGCGAGTCGCCCAGGCCACCGGCCTGCAGCTTTCGACGGGCGAACTCGCCATCGAGGACGACGCCCAGGACCGCGCCGAGGCGGCGGACGATCGCGAGGGCCCCGACGCACGCCCGTGGTTCTTCCTCTGCCTGCTCGCCGCCGCCGCCATCGCGGTCACGGGCCTGCTGGGCCTCGTGGGCCGGATGGCCCCCGGGTTCGTGGGGGCCTCGCTGGTCGTCCTGGGCCTCGTCGGGGCGGTGTTGATGGTGATGGCCATGAACGTGGACTACCCCGAGCTGCAGCAGGACATCCCCTCGCTGGGCGGGGCGCTGGAGCGGGAGATCGGCCCCGTCTCGCCCAGGCTCCACGCCGCCCCCGCCCCCGCCGCCGTCGCCTCCCTCGTGCTCTACCTCGTGGTCCTCGTCCTGGGCATCGTCAACCTCGTGGTCCCCTCCGTGCTCTCCCACCGCAAACCATCCATGCCCGACGTGTGAGGACGGGGACGCTCACGAACGGGATGCGGTCTGAGGGTCTGACGACTGGAACGGACCCCGGTGTTCGAGCGGACACGCTGTGGCAGCATTTGGCCTGGTCGCTTCAGCGACCCAGGTCCCCCTTCACGCAGCGGACCGCACGGTCCGAAACCCCACGCGTTCACCCATCGTACTTCTTGTACCGCACGCCCTCCAGGAACGCCCGCAGCTCGTGCGCCCGTGCGATCGCCCGCTCCAGTTCCACGCGGACGCGGGTGTGTGGGTACTGGCGCCAGTCCGAGCACAGCCCATGCCTCACGCTCTGCGTGAGCACGTACCGATACGTCCGCCTCCCCTGGACCTCGTCGCGGATGCACCCGTCGTAGTAGTCCTGGTGGCCCTTGTCCACCCAGAAGGGCACGCGGCGGACGGGGAGCAGGTCGTTCACGAGCTTTGCGACGGATCCGTGGATTCGCTGCATCATCCGCCCCAGCTTCTCTCCGTGCCGGCAGTAGCCCAGGCAGTGGTAGTGCGTTCCCAGCAGCGAGGTGACCCAGGGGGTGAACCCTGCCTCCGCGGTATAGTGTTCGAAGCGGTCCCAGAAGACCCCCTTGGCGTCCTCCGACGCGAAGGCGGGGTAGCGGGTGCGGCAGCGGGCGGTGAGGAAGTAGACCTGGTTGTCGACGTACCAGTGCTCGAATCGGTGGCGGTTTCCGTAGATCTTGCGGGGGGTTGCGGAGGCGCGGAGGATTCGCTTG
>JAWLCQ010000134.1:0-13836 GCA_041687095.1 Phycisphaerae bacterium
AAGTCCATCGAGTAGGCTTCCATGCCGTTCTCCTTTCGCCGGCAGCAAGCCTACACAACATGTTGTGGTGGCGCTAGACCCAAGTGCAAAGCGCTCTAGTCCTATACGCGTTCCACTTGATCCTTGCAAGGGTGCCGTGGTTTGCGGAGCGAAGCGGAGCAACCACGTCGAACCGGGCCGCGCACGAAATCTCTGGGACGGGTGTGAGGGAAATCCGCGCTGACGCCAAAAGGGCAAGCGGATCGCGGCGTTTGATGCACGCCTGGATGCCGCTTGCCCTGGCGTTCGCTCTGGCGACCGTGCGGTTCGCGAACTCGCCCGCTACTTCGCCGTGGCGGCCGTCGTTTCAGCCAGGCCCGGGACCGAGCGGAGCAGGGCCGCGCCGTCGTTGGCGGCGGGGTCCACGAAGTTGCGGTCGTAGAACGTCGGGGGCTCGTAGGTCTGGCCGGCGGCGAGGCGGGCTTCCTCGCGGCGGAGCTTGCCGTACAGGTAGCGCCCGATGAGCGGGGCGGCGAGGCGGCTCTTGAGCCCGCAGGTGGCGTACACGTCGCGCAGCAGGCTGTCCATGCTGCCGCGGACGGCGGGGTTGTCGCGGAACCACTTGCGGGTGGCCCAGACGGCCCCGGCGAGGACGGTGGCGAGCCCGGCGGCGTCGGCGGCGAACCGCCGGCGGAGGCGGGCCTCGGGATGGTTGCGGTAGCGCCGGTAGCCCTGGAGCACGGTGCGGACCATACGGGCGGTGCTGGGCCCGTTGGTCTGGAAGTCGGTCTCGAACGCCCGCAGGAGGAACTCGGTTTCCTGCCCCTCGTGGATGTGCGGGTGGCGGTAGTTGAAGCGCCACTGCCCGTGCGTGTCCTCCAGGGCGATGTCGTTCTCGCTGAGCATGGCCCCGTTGGCGTCGAGCTGGGCGTAGAGCGGGGTCCCCGGGGCGGGCGTGTAGAGCATGAACTGGTGGAAGTCCGTCGCGTGCCCGACGGCGAAGGCGATGGCCTCGTCGATGTTCTCCGGGGTGTGCTCCTCCAGGCCGATGATGCTCGAGCCCAGCACGCGGACCCCGTGCTCCTGCAGCTCGCGGACGAGCTGGTAGGTGTCGGTGTTGCGCAGCTTGCCGTACTGGCTGTTCTTGCCCTCCAGCCCCAGCCACAGCCAGCTCACGCCCAACCCCGCGAGCTGCTCCATGGTGTACTGGCGGATCGCGTTGGCCGAGCTGAAGACGTACAGCGACCAGGCCTTGTCGTTCTGCTGCATGAGTTCCAGCAGGCGCAGGGCCCGGTCCTTGCGGAGCAGGAAGTTCTCGTCCATGACGAAGAACGACTGGACCTTCATCGACGCCTCGAGCTGGCACATGACGGCGAAGAGCTCTTCGGCGGAATCGTAGAAGTTCACGCAGTGCCCCTTGCCCCCGAACATGGCGGAGGTGGAGCAGAAGTTGCAGCCCAGCGGGCAGCCCACGGAGGGGATCAGGGCGGCGGCGGAGTTCTTGGGGTCGAAGGGCAGCTCCACCCCAAAGCTGCGGCGGTTGATGCCGGACCAGATCTCCGGGTGGCGGATGGGGCGGTCGGGGTCCTCCCCGAGGAACTCGCGCATCCACCGCACCCCGTCCCCGCGGACGACGTGGTCCGCGCCCGTCCGCTGGGCGAGGTCGGGCAGGTTGGCAATGTGCCCGCCGATGACGATCTGGGCCTTGGGCTGCAGGCGGCGGATGATCGAGCACATCTCCTGCACCTTGCGCAGGTTGGGGATGATGGACCCGATCCCGATCACGTCGTACTCGTGCTGCTGGAGTTCCTGGATGAACCGCTCGCGCGTGGCGAAGTCCAGGCAGGTGCAGGGGGCGTCGATGTTGGCCTGGATGAGCATGAGGCCCCAACTGCGGTGGAACATCCGCAGCGAGAACGGCCCCTGGACGCGCGTGACCTGGTTGTGCCACAGCTCCATGGGGTTGATCACGCGGCTGCCGTACTCGTCGTCCTGGGCGTAGGGCCCGAAGACGCTGCACAGCAGCACCCGCCGGGACGAGGAAAAGCCGTGCTCCCCGGGGAGAGCATTGGAATCGCTACGCGCAGTCCGCGCAAGCGTCGAAGAGTCGAGAGCAGCGTTGGGAGTCAATTACAGCACCACCATGCGCCGGGCCTGCCACGATCTCCGCCGCTCGCCCGGGTCCTCCGGGCGATGGCAACGGCGGACGAGGCTGAGACACCGCTCATGGCACATGATATTGAGGATGCGACTGGAGTTCCACAACTCCGCCTCGAACTTGCATTAGAAGTTTTTCGACCTGAAATAGCCAGAGAATTGTCCGCGCCCGCGCGGGCGCTTGCGTCGGGCGCCTCGGGGTGCTACTGTCCAAGCGGCCCCACGCACCCGGGCCCGGGATGCCGAATCACATGGAATGGATCATCATCATCTTCCTGTTCTGGTTGGGGGCGGCGACGGGGAGCTTCCTCAACGTCGCCATCTACCGCCTGCCCCGCGGGGGGAGCGTGCTGTTCCCCGCCAGGAGCTTCTGCCCCGCCTGCGGGCGGACCATCCGCGCGTGGGACAACATCCCCCTGCTGAGCTGGCTGATCCTCCGCGGGCGCTGCCGCGACTGCGGGGTGCGGATCTCGCCCCGTTACCTGCTGGTCGAGGCGGGAGGGGCGGGGATCTTCGTGGGGCTCTACGTCGCGTACTTCCTGTTCGACGTTCGCCGCGGGACCGGGTCCATCCTGACGGACTGGCCGATGTACACGGCCCACGTCTCGCTGCTGTGCGGGCTGCTGGTGTGCTCGATCGTGGACGCGAAGTTCTTCATCATCCCCCTGGAGGTGATGTGGGTCTGCGCGGGGATCGGGATCGTGGCGGCGGGGGTGGATCCGCACCCGTTCCTGCTGCAGGTCGCGGTCGCACCGGAATGGGTGGCCGCGTCGCTGGCGGCGGGGGTGGGGCTGGGGATCTCGCACCTGCTGGTGCGGTGGGGCTACCTGGTCCCGAGCTTCATCGACGCCGTGGAACCGCCCCTCGCCCCCGAGCCTCGCCCGGGGGCCCCGGACGGTGCGACCGTTGCCCCCTCGCGGGACGCAACGGCGGGGACGCAGGTGGCGTTCGGGCCGGAGCACGGGGTGGCCCCGCGGCGGGAGATTCTGCGGGAGGTGGCGTACCTGGCCCCGGCGGCGCTGCTGGCGGGGGCGACGGTGGTGGTGCTGCGGCGGTGGGAGGGGGGGATGGCCGTGTGGGGGGGGCTGTTCGACTTCGTCGCGCACCCGCTGCTGGGCCCGCGGATGGCGGCGGTGGGGGCGGCGGTCTTCGGGCTGCTGGTGGGCGGGCTGTGCGTCTGGGCGGTGCGGATCCTGGGGACGCTGGCGTTCAACAAGGAGGCGATGGGCATGGGCGACGTGCACCTCCTCGCCGCCGTCGGGGCCGTCACCGGATGGTTCATCCCCACCGTGACGTTTTTCGTCGCCCCGTTCCTGGGCCTGCTGTGGGCGATGTTCCTCTGGATCTTCCGCCGGCAGCGCGAGTTGCCGTACGGCCCCTGGCTCGCCGGGGCCACCCTGATCGTCCTGCTCTTCCACGACGCCTTCGCGTCCCGCCTCGCCCCCCTCGTCGAGGCCATACAATTCCTTGTCGGTCAATAATGGGAAATGAAGGGAGGCCTCGCATGACGGGTCCTATGTTCAAGGCGTACGCGCGGGTGGTTCTCGGGGGCCTGGTGATCCTCGCCGCGATCGTCCTGGTGCTGCTGCAGTGGAGCACGACCTCCGACATCACGCTGTACGGCAAATGGGTGACGGTGGGGACGTGGCTGCTGATGCTGGCGTCGGCGGTGGGGGGGATCCTGCTGCTGTGGGTCGTCAAGCAGTTCTTCCACGGGGTGGGCACGTTGCGGCGGCAGCGGCGGGAGGAGCGGCGGACCCTGGAGGCGGCGCGGCAGGTGGCGCGGGACGAGGCCCGTCGTCAGCAGGCGCAGGGCGGACAGGAGCCGGGCTCGCAGAAGCAGGCCCCGCCCAGCACGCCCGGGGCGGGAACGTAGGAGAGGGACGGGGGAATAGGCACTAGGGAATAGGCACTGGGCACTAGGGAGGGGAAACGGCCGGGTGCCACGGCTGCGCCGTCTGCAGCCGTGTCCTTCGGGGCAGCACGGCGGCAAACGGCGCCGCCGTGGCACCCACGCCGTCTGCTTTCCTGAGAGTCACTTAAAATTGAAAATCACCGCAATTCTCTGTTGCATTCCGCGGGGGGCGGTATAATCCGGCAACACCCGGCTCGCATCCCTGGTGCAGGTACGTAAGGAGAGAACGCGATGATGATTCTCAAGGCGCTCACCGCCCCGGTCCTGATTGGGCTGTTGGCGCTTGCCACGACCGGCTGCTGTCAGCAGGAAAAGCAGCGGATCCTCGACCTCGAGGCGCAGTACAACGACCTGTCCGCGCGGAACAAGGACCTGCAGCAGCAGCTCGCCGACGCGGATTCACAGGTGATGGCCTGCAACACGCAGCTGTCGCAGAAGGACCGCGAACTCGCGGCCCTCCGCGACCAGATGCAGCAGCCCGTCACGCCCCCGCCCGCCCCGGCGGCCGCGAGCGGCTGGGTCCCCGTCCCCGGAGGCGACATGGTGACGGTGGCCACCGACATCCTGTTCCGCGCGGGCAGCGCCTCGCTGACCCCGCAGGGCCAAGCCCGCCTCAACGAGATCGTCGCCGACATCAAGCGGTCCTACAGCGGCCTGCCCGTCCGCGTCTACGGACACACGGATACCGATCCCATCCGCAAGACGAAGAACCTGTGGCAGGACAACCTGGACCTGTCGGCCAACCGCGCGATGGCCGTCACTCGCTTCCTTGTCAGCAAGGGCGTCGACGCCAAGCGGATCGAGACGGTCGCGATGGGCGAACACCATCCGGTGGGGCCCAACACGGGGGCGGCAAAAGCCCGCAACCGCAGGGTGGACATCGTCGTGGTAAAGCAGTAAGGTTTCCGCTTCGCACTCGCCAAGTCGCGAGCGGAAGCGGGGGGGGAGAGTCCTGACGTCCGGCCGCTGTTCTCCCGCCGGGCACCCGATCCACAGGAACGGTGCATGATTGCTATTGTGGATTATGGCATGGGCAACCTGCGAAGCGTGCAGAAGGCTCTGCAGCGCGTCGGAGGCGATGCGCGCATCGTCTCCACGCCCGCCGAACTCGCCCACGCCGAGAAGGTCGTCCTGCCCGGGGTCGGGGCGTTCCAGGACGCCATCGACCGCCTGCGGGCGGGGGGGCTGGTGGATCCGCTGGTCCGCTGCGCCAACGAAGGCACCCCGCTGCTGGCGATCTGCCTGGGCCTGCAGTTGCTCTTCGAGGTCTCCTACGAGGACGGGGAGCACACCGGGCTGGGCGTGTTCGGGGGGCGGGTGGCCCGCTTCCAGTTCGATGGAGCGGAGCACGCCTCGCTCCGCGTTCCGCACATGGGCTGGAACCAGATTCGCTGGTCCCGCCCGTGCCCGATCCTTGACGGGATCGATCCGGGCGCGTATACGTACTTCGCGCACAGCTACTACGTAGTCCCCGATGATGACGGCATTACATGCACGACGACGGACTACGGGATCACGTTCACCTCGTCGGTGTGGCGGGACAACGTGTTCGCTTCGCAGTTTCACCCGGAAAAGTCGCAGGCGGTGGGTCTGCGGCTGCTGCAGAACTTCGTGAACGTCTGACCGCGGCGGGTCGGCCTCTTCGGGGCGGACGGCCTTGGCGGATGCAGTTCTGTTCCCCCGGGTTTCAACGTCCCTCCGCGCAGTCTGCGGATGGTTCCCAAGGACGGTTTTGGCATGGAGATACTACCCGCGATTGACCTTCGCGACGGTGCGGTCGTTCGGCTGGAGAAGGGCGACTACGCGCGGCAGACGACGTACGCGACCGACCCCGCCGGGATCGCCGAGCGGTTCGCCCGCGCCGGGGTCAACTGGATCCACGTGGTGGACCTCGACGCCGCCCGGACCGGCAAGCCCACCAACACCCTGGCCGTCCGCGCCATCCGCGCCGCCGTCGACGTGCGGATCGAGCTGGGCGGGGGCGTCCGCTCCACCGACGCCGTCCGCGCCATGCTCCGCACCGGGGTGGAGCGCGTGATCGTGGGCTCGGCGGCGATGGAGGACTGGGACTGGTTCGAGGCGCTGATGCGGGAGGACGAGTTCGCCCACCGCGTGGCGTTGGGCCTGGACGCCCGGGGCGGGAAGCTCGCCATCCACGGATGGGAGGAGCAGTTGGAGGCGACGGCGGTGTACGTGGCGTCGCGCGTGCGCGGGTGGCCGCTGGCGGCCATCATCTACACGGACATCGCCCGCGACGGGATGTTGACGGGGGTGAACGTGGACGCGACGGGGCAGGTGATCGCGGCGACGGACGTGCCGGTGATCGCCTCGGGCGGAGTGGGGTCGCTGGACGATGTCCGCCGCTGCCGCGACGCCGGCTGCGCGGGCGTGATCGTGGGCCGGGCGTGGTACGAGGGCCGCATCGATCTCGAGCAGGCCCTGGCGATCGCCCAGGACCGTTGACAAATTGATCCCTTGCCGCTAGAAAATTGTTTGGCCGTAGCGAAGATCTCGCTATGATGCGGTAAGGGGTGGAGACGGGTCTCTAAATCGCCGCGGAGGGTCCGCGGTCTCGAAGTGAATGGTTTTCCCGTTCACGGGCAAGGAAGGGCTCTGTGATGGATACACCTGCATCGACAACCGACCAGGATCTGATGATCGGATCGGGGGTCCTGGAGATAACGGAGAAGGGTTACGGCTTCCTCCGCCAGGCCAAGAACGACTACCGGGCGACCCCCGGGGACGTGTTCGTGGGCAAGGACTTCGTGCGCCATGGCGGGTTGCGAACCGGCCTGCACATCGAGGGCAAGGTCGCCCCCCCGAGCAAGAAGAAGGGCGGCCCGAAGCTCGAGGACATCAGCAAGATCAATGGCAAGCCCGCCGGGGAGTACACCGACATCATCCCCTTCCAGGAACTGACCGTGGTGGACCCCCACCCGCAGCTCAAGCTGGAGACCAAGGGCGGGCCCATGGAGATGCGGGTCCTGGACCTCGTCTGCCCGGTGGGCAAGGGGCAGCGCGGCCTGCTGGTCGCCCCGCCCCGCTCGGGCAAGACCATCCTCCTGCAGCAGATCGCCAACTCCATCACCACCAACAACCCCGAGTGCACCCTGATCATCCTGCTGGTGGATGAGCGGCCTGAGGAGGTCACGGACTTCCGCCGCAAGTGCCCCCGGGCGGAGATCGTGGCGTCGAACAACGACCAGGAGGTCGCCAACCACATCCGCGTCGCCGAATTCACCTCCGAGCGCGCCAAGCGGATGGTCGAGTTCGGGCAGGACGTGGTGATCCTGCTGGACTCCCTCACCCGCCTGGGCCGGGCCTATAACCGCGGCATCTCCACCAGCGGGCGGACGATGACGGGCGGGATGGACATCCGGGCCCTCGAGACCCCCAAGCGCCAGTTCGGCGCCGCCCGCAAGGTCGAGAACGGCGGGTCCCTCACGATCCTCGCCACCGCCCTCATCGAGACCGGCTCCCGTATGGACGACCTCATCTTCGAGGAGTTCAAGGGCACGGGCAACATGGAACTCCAGCTTGACCGCAAGCTTGCCGAACGCCGCATCTGGCCGGCGATCGACATCCCCCGCTCCGGCACGCGCAAGGAGGAACTCCTCGTCGAGCCCTGGAAGCTCCCCAAGATGCACATGCTCCGCCGCTTCCTGAGCACGCTGAGCGTCGACGAGGAGATGCCCCAACTCCTCAAGGCCCTGGAGAAGTTCCCCAGCAACGACGACTTCCTCCGCCAGCTCGACGTCCGCGGATACTAAAGATCGCGGACCGGGGATATCGGCGTGCGAGTCCGCGCGGGTGAGGCCTGAGGTCCCGCGACGGGGTCGGACGCTGAGGCGAAGCGAATCGCAACGGACGCCCAATGGCAAGCCACCACCAAGTTCGTTAACGAACCTGGCCGTGGCTTGCCGTTGGGCGTCCTCTTTTTTGCGCCCCGCAATCGCCGGACGTTCGGACCTCACCCCACGCAACCTGGGAACCGGCAACCTGCGGATCCTCGAACCCGAAAGCCCCCGCCCCCCGGGTTGTCTGTTCATCAAACCCTCGCAGGGAATTCACCGTGTCTTGACACAGGGGGCCTTGCGACGGGGGGCGAATCTGTTATAAAGAGAGTAGGCGCAGGGTGGGCGCCGCCGCCCGCCCGCGGAGGTTGTTCGCATGACCACCGCCCAGACCAGTGTGTTGGACTCCCACGTGCTGGTGCTCAACAAGCACTTCGCGGCCGTCCGTGTTGTCTCCGCTCGCCGGGCCTTCCGCATGCTCTTCAGCGAGATCGCCGAAATCGTCGCCTATGAGGACGAGCAGTACCTGACCTACGACTTCGAGTCGTGGAAGGAACTCAGCGAGTTCCGCTCCCGCTACCAGCGCGACCGCCACGAGTGGGTGCAGTGCGTCAAGTTCGAACTCGCCGTCCCCCGCATCATCCGCCTGCTGTTCTACGACCGCCTGCCCATCCAGCCGGTGAAGTTCAACCGCCGGAACATCTATGCCCGCGACCGCAACCGCTGCCAGTACTGCGGCAAGAGGTTCCCGACGACCGAGCTGTCGCTCGACCACATCGTCCCGCGGTCGCGGGGCGGGAAGATGGAGTGGACGAACATCGTCTGCTGCTGCGTGGCGTGCAACGCCCGCAAGGGCGGCCGCCTGCCGCTCGAGGCCGGCATGCGCCTCATCTCTGACCCCGTCAAACCGCGCCGCTCCCCCGTCATCGCTCTCCGCCTCACCAGCGAGAAGTACGCGTCCTGGCGGCAGTTCCTCGACAGCGCGTACTGGAACGTCGAACTGCGGGAGTAGAGGGGTCCTGCCTCGTCCGCGAGATCCCTGGACGGACGCCAAATGGCAAGCCCCGGGGAGATCGCGAGCAAGGTCCGACCTGGGCTTGCCATTTGGCGTCCGTTGATCGCCTCTCTGACCGCCCCGCACTCAGCAGAGTCACATGCAGCGGTCCGCGCAGGACAGGAGGCGGATCGGACTGGGTCCGACCCGCCTCCTGTCACTGTCCTCTCATCCCGTGCATCTCCTGCATCCCTGCTAGAGGGAGCGGATGGCCCGGTCGTACTGGGCGAGGGTGATTTCGATTTCCGAGCGGCGGTTGCGCTCCATCCAGAGGTCCTCGAAGCGCTTGCGGAGCTTCGTCATGTCGGCCTTCAGGGCGCGGCGGGCGGCGGGGGTGTCGGTTCCGCCGGGGCCGAGGATCGTGAGCTTCCTGGCCGCGTGCACCAGCGTGTCCACCGCGAATCGCCAGTACGGTAGGACCTTGTGGGGGTCGGCGTGGCGGTCCTTGGCGGCGGCGGCGAAGCGGTCGCGAACGACCTCGAGCTTCTCCAGGGCCCAGAGCCCGACCTTCGCGTCGAGGTGGGCCTTAACGTAGGTGGGCTTGCCGCCTTTCATCACGTTGGCCCCGTCGGGCTCCTGGTGCAGGACGGGGTCCTCGGGCGCGGCGAAGAAGACATGGCGGAGGACGCTCTGGTAGAACCGCCCGTAGCGGTACTGCGTCACGTCGCCCAACGAGTCGAGGGCGGCCGCGAAGGCGGGGTCGTCGATGTTCATGAAGAGCTTGCAGAAGCGGCGGGTGAAGGTCTTGCGGTTGGCGCCCGTGTTCCAGGCCTGCTCCGCCCCGTACAGGAACCCGTGCCAGGACAGCTCCATGAAGTTGTAGTGCCCCCCGTCGCCCCAGTCGGTGGTGAGCAGCCCGGTCCCCCCGTTGGCCTTGGCGGCGGCGGCGAACCCGGCGATGTTGGCGGCGGCCTCGTGGAGGCGGGGGAAGAGCGACACCCACGAACTCGTGCCCGGGCAGGCGTAGAACTCCAGGCCCGCGTCCTTGAAGTCGGAGATCTTCTCGAACGCGTGGTCGGAGTTGTAGCCCCAGTCCAGGACGATCGCGTCCTTGGGGATCTCGGGGATCAGGTCGGGGTAGTGGCGGATGATGTCGCCCCAGAACATGATCTGCTTGCCGTGCTTCTTCGACAGCTCGTTGAGCTTGCGGATGTGCTCCAGGTACACCCGTCCGCGCCCGAGCTTCTGGCACAGCTCGTAACTCTGGCCCAGGCCCAGGTCGTACGTCTCATCGCAGCAGACATTGAACCGCTCGGAGCTGTGGAGGGGGAGGAACTCGGCGTAGAGGGAGTCGAGGAAGGGGTAGACCTCGGGGTTGGCCGGCGAGACCGACCAGGCCTTGTGGATGGAGTGGCCCTTGGCGTCGGGGGAGACGTACTTGCCCACGCCCCAGTCCTCGGCGAGGTGGTGGTACTGCGGGTGCTTGAGGACGGTCGCCATGTGCCCGAACGACGCCAGCGAGGGCACCAGCTCGATCCCGTACTCGTCGCAGAGGGCGTCGAGTTCCAGCACGTCCTCGGCCGACAGGGGCGAGGCGCCCTTGCCGATGTCCGGGTGGCCGCGGAAGCGGAAGGTGTGCTCGACGTAGAGCTGGAGCTGGTTGATCTTGTAGTCGGAGAGGACGGCCGCGAGTTCCATGAGGCGTTCGATGTTGGGCACGCGGCCGCGGCAGACGTCGTAGTAGATCCCGCGGTCCGCGAAGTCTGGCCAGTCCTCGATGGTCATCACCGGCAGGGTGCCCTTGGGGGACTGGCGGGCGGCTTGGTCGAGGGTGCGGAGGGCGTGGGCGGCGGCGTCGGGGGAGGCGGCGGCGATGCGGACGCCCTCCTTCGTCACCTCCAGCCGATACCCGTCGGGGCGCTGGCCCTCGTCCAGGACGATGGAGAGCGAATCGCTCAGGCCCGCCGCGGTCACGCCGATCTCGTGCCGGGGGAACAGGGTGCGGGCGGCGAGGGCGGGGGGGTAGAGGGCCTCGCCGCCGATGGCGATGGTCCCCTTGCGGGGGATGGTGTAGCTGCCGCGACCGAACTCGGCCTGGTGGGGCTCGGGGAGGAAGACGGGTTTCATGCGGGGATCTCCTGATGGGTCTATTCGCGGACCTCGACGGCCTGCGCCCGGGAACGATACCGGAACAGCAACACCAAGTCGATCCCCACCAGCAGGGCGTTTAGGACGTAGAGGAGCGTGATGGGTTCGACGGGGGCGTCCTGGAAGGTGGCGGTGAGGATCTTCCAGGCGATGCCCGAGAGGTATCCGATCAGGACGAGGGAGATGAAGATCGCGCTTTTGCCCTCGGTCCGCTTGGTCCGTACGACCCGCAGGATGGAGAACGGCCAGGAGATCCCGAAGCAGAGGATCATGAGGGCCTCGAAGGCCTTGGGGACGGACAGACTCGCCAGCAGCATGGTTTGCAACTCCTGTTCGCGTTTTGCCCGGGTCTTGGACGGGGCATCGCAACGTTGTGACACGGGCGTCCCGCCCGGAGGTCCCACGGCCGTCCTGGCCGTGTCTTGCCCGCCAAGTCCGTTGGTCGGGCACGGGCACGCCGCCCATGCCCCGGAAACAAACTTTGCGAATGCCCTGGGGTTTTGACGGTAGGCTTGGAAACCCGGGGCCTAAGTCTGTACGATACGCGTTTGGGCGTTGCGGGACAATGGCGAGCACCGGGTACGGAAGAACTCTTATTGTCGTATGGGTAGAGTTCCCGATATGTGTCCGCTACAATACCCGCATGGTGGACGGGTGCTTTCGATGGATGCTGGCGACGGTGGGCACGTCGGTGACCGACGTGCTGGTTCTGGGCTGCCTGCTGATCGGGGCGGCGTTGGTGCTGGGACTGGCGGTGCTGCTGCTGCGGCGATGGATGCTGCGTCGGTTGGACGACGCGAGCGGCGGGGCGGACCGTGGGTTCCCGATGGATGCACTGGACGAGCTTCGGCGGGGCGGGCAGTTGAGCGACGAGGAATTCGCCGCGATCCGCCGCCGAGCCCTGGGACTGTCGAAAACACCCGCGCAAGAGAGTGATTCTTCCGTAAGGCTGCCCGAGCCGTCTGCCGATGAGGATACAGGCAACGAGTCGGACCCGAACGGACCTGGAGACAAGGAACGGGAATGAGTTCATCCACGACCGGAGGACGAGGCCCGCGCGGCACTGGGGACGGGAATCGCCCCCGCCGGCCTCATACGTGTAGTTTCTGCCACCGAAGCAGTGAGGAGACGGGCCCCATCGTCGAGGGGCCCGACGGCGTGTTCATCTGCGCCAACTGCGTCGAGCTGTGCCACAACATCGTGCGGGAGGAGCAGCGGAAGAAGTCGCAGTCGCGGCCGCTGTTCTCCTCCATCCCCACGCCCCGCCAGATCAAGGAATTCCTCGATCAGTACGTCATCGGGCAGGAGCACGCCAAGCGCGTCCTGGCGGTGGCGGTGCACAACCACTACAAGCGGCTCACGTCGGCCGACACCGACGACACCGACGACGTCGAGATCGAGAAGTCCAACGTCCTGCTCATCGGGCCCACGGGCTCGGGCAAGACGCTGCTGGCGCGGACGATGGCCCGGGTGCTCAACGTGCCCTTCGCCATCGGGGACGCCACGACGCTCACCGAGGCCGGGTACGTCGGGGAGGACGTCGAGAACATCCTCCTCAAGCTCCTGCAGGCGGCCGATTACGACATCGAGGCCGCCGAGCGGGGCATCGTCTACATCGACGAGATCGACAAGATCGGCAAGACGCAGCAGAACGTCTCGATCACCCGCGACGTCAGCGGGGAGGGCGTGCAGCAGGCGCTGCTGAAGATGCTCGAGGGCACCGTCGCCAACATCCCTCCCCAGGGTGGGCGCAAGCACCCCGAGCAGCAGTACATCCAGATGGACACGACGCACATCCTGTTCATCTGCGGCGGGACGTTCACGGGCCTCGAGGACATCATCAAGAAGCGCCTCGGGCGCAAGCTCATCGGCTTCCGCTCGGAGGAGACCGACGAGGTCACCCCGCAGCAGCACACCAACGTGCTGCGGCAGGTCCAGCCCCATGACCTCGTCGAGTTCGGGATGATCCCCGAGATGATCGGCCGCCTGCCGGGCATCACCGCCCTCGACCAGTTGGACGAGGAGGCGATGATCCAGATCCTCACCCAGCCGAAGAACGCGATCGTGCGGCAGTACCAGAAGCTGTTCCAGATGGAGAAGGCCGCGCTGGAGTTCGAGCCCGAGGCGCTCCGCGAGATCTGCCGCAAGGCGATCAAGCGGGACGTGGGGGCCCGGGCCCTGCGGGCGGTGGTGGAGGAGCTGATGGTGGACCTCATGTTCGAGCTGCCTGAGAAGTCCGAGGAGGGCGCGGTCTACCGGATCGCCTCCGACATGGTCGTCGGCGACGCCAAGCCCACGCTCTTCAACTCCCGGCAGCGGAAGAAGGAAAGCGCCTGACGCCCGGCCAACCGGATGCACACACACGCGGCGGGTCCCTCGGGGCCCGCCGCTTTTTTTTCGCATTTCAGCGGTCAGGCAGGGATGCAGGGGATGCAGGGGATTGTGGGGGCTATCGCTCGCGGGCCTCGCGGACCGCCGCAAGGATGTCCGCGGTCGTGGCCTCCGTGGCGACACCCTCGACGTCGAAAGGCGAACCCTCACGGGCCTGACGGGAAATCCGAAAGACTTCCCCGCCGCGCCTGCGGATGAGAACGTCCTCCGACTTCGCGCGGTTGAGTACCTCAGAGAGGTTCTGCCTCGCCTGCGAATACGTGTAGATTCTCATACGCTCTATTGTACGCCTTCGACGCCGGGTGGCGAGACCTCGATGGCGTTTGCAGCCTTTGGCCTGCAGGGCCCGCACCGGGGCCGTGTCCTGTCTCAATAGAAGTGTCAGGGGTTTACGTCTCAATAGAACTGTCACCCCCCGGGCTCGTCAAGGGGGCGGAGCGGAGGGAGGACGAGCGCAG
>JAWLCQ010000135.1:0-13697 GCA_041687095.1 Phycisphaerae bacterium
AGAGGTGCCGAGCGAAGCGAGGCGGTGAGGGGGCGCCCGGAAGACGAGAACGGTCAGGTGACAACCGGAAGGCAGGACTGGGAAAAGCCTACCTCCTGCGTCGGGGGTCTCCTGACCCCCGACGCCCGGGAGCGGTGAGAAGGCGTTCCGCGGCAGCGTTGTGGGCGCAGACCGTCCCGGTGGCGATGAGATTGCGAGTGAAACGTCCTTCGAGCCCCGCCGCGCTGCCGCGGAGGCGTGGTTGGCGAGATTCCCCGGGCCCTGCCGGGCCCGCACGCCGCGGGTCAGGAGACCCGCGGCGCAGAAGACAGAGACCGCAGGTCCGAGATCCGTGTCCCCCAATGGGAAATCGGCAATTGGAAATTGGAAGTCCGATCGCAAGCAGTGCCCGCTCGTCAGCAAACCGCACAGCAAAGGAGAACGCCAGTGCCCGCCACGATCATTGACGGCGAAGCTATCGCCAAGCGCATCACCGACCAGGTCGCCGCCGACGCCGCCGAACTGACGGCCCAGGGCCGCACGCCCCACCTGACGGCCGTCCAGGTCGGGGAGAACCCCGCCAGCAAGATCTACACCAACATGCAGGCCAAGAGCTGCGAGGCCGTCGGGATCGAGTACGAACTGCTCAATCTCCCCGACGACATCTCCCAGGACGACCTGCTGGCGAAGATCGACGAACTCAACGCCAACCCAACGGTGACCGGGCTCATCCTCCAGATGCCCGTTCCCCAGCAGATCGACGCCCGCACCGTCCAGCAGCGGATCGCCCCCGCCAAGGACGTCGAGGGCATGCACCCCGAGAACATGGGCAAGCTGTTCTACGGGGGCGGCGTGGTGAGCCCCTGCACCGCCGCCGCCGCCGTCGAACTCCTCACCGCCACCTGCCCCGACCTCGCGGGCAAGGAGGCCGTCGTCGTCGGGCACAGCGAGATCGTCGGCAAGCCCATCGCGATGATGCTCCTGCAGTCGCTGCGGGAAAGCCCGACCGTCACCGTCTGCCACGTCGCCACCCAGGACCTCGCCGCCCACACCCGCCGCGCCGAGATCCTCTTCGTCGCCACCGGCGTGTCCCAGGCGAAGTGGCTGGGCTACTCCCGCCGCAAGAAGGCGGGCGAGGACGTGCAGCTTCCCGACCTGTCCCCGCTCATCAAGGGCGACATGGTTCGCGAAGGCGCCATCGTCATCGACGTCGCCATCAACCGCATCCCCAAGGGCTTCGACGCCGAGGGCAACCCGCTGCTGAACGACAAGGGCAAGACGGCCATGGTGACGGTGGGCGACGTGGACTTCGCCGCCGCCAAGGAGATCGCCTCGGCCATCACCCCCGTCCCCGGGGGCGTCGGGCCCGTCACCGTCGCCATCCTCCTCCGCAACACCATCGCCTGCACCCGCGCGCTGGCCTGAGAGGCGAGCGGGGATGCAGGCGATGCACGGGATAGAAGACGTCCCTGTTGCCCGGGGATGAACCTGCAGAATCGAAGCAGAGCAACCGTTCACGGGAGTGCGGGCGATGAATCCCGCACCGCCTCGAAAAAGGGGACCGGCACCTGCGCGGCAAGAAGCATGCCGCTACGGAGCCCGTCCCCTTTTTCGAGGCTCCCTGCGCCTACCCCGCCTTCGCCTTTCCCGCCTGCGCATCCCGGGGAACCCTCTTTCTCACGCCTTCGCTGCTGTTTGCGAAGGCGTGAACGGTTACGGATTTCTGTCTCCAGCTTTTCGCATCCCCCTGCACGGCCGGGGGCTGTTGCGGTATAATCCGCGGCGGATGAGTGACCGCGAAACCAAGCCGGTGTACGTGCTCCACGGGAAGGACGCCTTCCTGCAGGACGCCATGCGCAAGGACATCGTCGCCCGCCTCGTCGCCGACGCCGATCCGCAGCTCTGCGTCGCCACCTTCGACGCCGACGTCTCCCTCGCCGATGTCCTCGACGAACTCCGCACGCTGCCCTTCCTCGCCCCGTACAAGGTCGTCATCGTCCGCGACGCCGACGCCTTCATCGCCGGCAACCGGGAGGCCCTCGAGGCCTACCTGGAGAAGCCCGCGAGGACGGCGTCGCTCGTGCTGCTCGTCTCCTCCTTCCCCTCCAACACCCGCCTCTACAAGGCGGCCAAGAAGGTGGGGGAGATCCTGGAGTGCTCCATCAGCGGGGGGGCCGAGCTCCGCCGCTGGGTCGTCGCGTCGGGGAAGCGCAGGGGCAAGACCCTTGCCTCCGACGCCGCCGAACTGCTCACCGAGTGGGTGGGGGAGGACCTGGGCCTGCTGGACTCGGAGATCGAGAAGCTCTCGCTGTACGTGGGCGAGCGGGAGACGATCACGGGCGACGACGTGTCGAAGCTCGTCGTCGCGTCGGCGGGCCCGGTGGCGTTCGCGCTCACCAACGCCCTGACGATGCAGGATGCGCGGGCGGCGCTGGGGGCGCTGGACGACATGCTCACCGTCCGCGGGGAGGAACTCAAGGTCCTGGGCATGCTGGCGTGGCACCTGCGGAAGGTCGCCGCCGCCAAACGCCTCAGCCCCGGGGGCAAGCCCTCCCCCGACGTCTGGAAGCAGCTCCGCATCCCGTACCACCAGCAGGGGGCGTTCGCGGGGCTGCTCCGCCGCCGCTCGCTCCGCAAGGTCAACCAGGACTTCCGCCGCCTCATCGCCGCCGACCTCGCCATCAAGAGCGGGGCCGATCCCGTGGCGGCGATGCAGGTTCTCGTCGTCGAACTCTGCTCCTGAACCCCCTCCTGCGCAGAAACCGCCCCGGACCTCCGGCCCCGAACTTGCTGACGAGTTGGCAGTGGCTTGCCATTTGGCGTCCACTGGAATCCCCCGGTGTCGTCCCCGCAGGTTCACGGGGTGTGCGGGTTCCGCGTGCAGGCGGCTGCGCTTCGCTCCGCCCCCTGCACGCCCTACCTTCGCCACCGCCGTCGGCGGAGCAGGAGGGGCATGCCCACCAGCAGCAGGCCCATCGCCGCCGGTTCCGGGACGATCGCCACTGTCTCGGGGGCCACGTACCAGTACGTCCGCCCGCCGAGGTCCACCGACTTCACCAGGGGCGAGCCTCCGAGCCCCGTGTTCCGAAAGCCCCCCGCCCCCAGCATCGCCGCCAGTTCGCTCTCGCCCATGTCTGTCAGCAGCGCGATCCCGTTGAGGTCCACGTACTGGTACGTCCCCAGCGTCCCCAACTGCCCGATGTAGGCGAAGTCGTCGTCCACCGTCCCGCTGTCGACGAGCTGGAAGATGACGCTGTAGCCCGAGAACTGCCCGGTCATCTCCAGGGCTCCGATGCGGAAGGCGTCGAGGGCGTCGATGGTAGTCTGCGCCTCCCACTTCAGCGTGCTGGGCTTGTTCTGGATGATCGTCGTGCCCGAGAAGTCCACGCTCCCGGGCTCGAAGCGCCCGAAGGTGACGGTTCCGGGCGTGATGTACAGCTCGGAGAGCCCGCGGATGGTGGTCGTGGCGCTGGTGGAGAGGTTCCACGATCCGCCCGCCCCCAGTTCCAGCCGCGACTGCGCCCCCGTCCCCACGATGCTCCCGTAGAGCTGCGCCTGGCTCGCCCCGTCCTGGAAGTACAGCTCGCCCTCGCCGATCTGGATCGTCGCCCCGTCCTCGAGGATGAACCCGTTGAAGCCCGTCCAGTTCGGGTTCCCCTTCGTCCCGTAGATGCCCCCCGTCCCGGTGATCTTGCCCCCCGACGCGACCTTGAGGCAGGTCGTCCCGCCGACCTCGCCCAGGGCCCCGTCGTTCATCTCGACGGTCATCCCGTCCGGGATCACCAGCCGCAGGTTCCCCAAATGCGTCCCCGTCCCCGCCGAGTCCCAACTGAACCAGCGATCGTTGACGTCGAAGTGCAGCGTCCCGTCGGTGAGGCGGAACTGCGGGATGCGGGCCTTGTCCCCGTCGTCCACGCGGAGGTTCTCCTCCAGCGCCAGTGCGTACCCTGATCCGTCGGAGACCGTCACGTCCAGGTGCGCGATCTGGAGCCGGGGGATATCCTGCACGGTGGAGGCGTTGGTGAGGAGGACCGTGTCGCCGGTCCCCGGCGTGTAGGCGCCCTGGTCCCAGTTGGCGGGATCGGACCAGCGGGTCCCGTCGCCCCCGCCCGTCCACGTGAACGTCAGCCCGTGCCCGGTGGGGGGCTCGGGGTGGGGGAGGGGCGTGGGGAGGGTGGTGTCGGTCATCAGCGTGAGCTGTTCCCCGTCGGCGGCGAGGATGGCGTTGATGTCGTCGATGAACCGTACCACGCTGTTGTCGGAGGTCTGCGTGTAGTGCGTCCCGAGAACGGCCGGGCGGTTGTCCGGCCCGATGAGGAAACTTGGATGTGACGAGTCGCCGCTCGTCCCGTACACGCGGTCGCTCGACGCCGTCAGGGAGCGGGAGTAGTACACGCGGGAGGAGGAGGTGAAGGACAGGCTCGAGACGGCCGTCACCCCGAGCTTGTGCCCCCTGCCCCAGTAGAAGGCCTCGCGAGCGTAGTAATCGGAGGTGGAGGCGAACTTGGGGACGGCGTAGTAGGAGATGTTGTCCTCGGGGCGGAGGGGGGTCGTGAGCTTTCCGAGCACCAGGTCGTCCCCGAAGTACCACCGCTGGGACGCTACGGAGTAGGTGTGGTTGGGTCCGTCGAAATCGTTGGTCTCGTAGAATGTGACCGTCCCCGGCGGCTGGGCGTGCTTCGCTCCGACCCAGTAGGTGGGGGAGATCATCGTCAGCACGTATCCCCCGTCCGTCCAGGCGATGCCCGACCAGTCGTAGCCCTCGCCCAGGAAGTCCTTGTCGGGGTGCGGATAGAAGCGGTCGTGCCTCAATGGGATGTAGCCGAAATCGTAGGATAGCGCCCACGCCTCCGAGGGGACCACCCCCAGGCACAGCACGGGAACAACGATCCACGCAGACACCGCCCGGCGGAGTGAGCATTCCGTCACGGTCTTCTCCCTTGAACCTCGGACCGGGTGTTGCGCGCCACAGCCGACGATGCGTCCTCCACGCCGCCCGGCCCTGGATCACCCAGCCTGCAAGCCTCTCTTGAGGCACTGGATGATACGGCGGCAAACTGGTCCTGTCAACCGCCGCGCCCCAGGCGGGTGCACGACCGTTCCTGCATGCAACGTAGGGTCCAGCCATTGGGGCCGGAGAGAGGGGGATTACGCAGATTTAAGAGATTACACAGATTGGAAGTAGCCCGCGCGCCCTCCGCCTCGGCGCAACCTCCGATGGACATGATCTCATCTGTGTAATCCCATAAATCTGTGCAATCCCTTTCTCTCCCCTTCCTCTGACCGGACCCCACGGCGAGGGGTACTGCGCAGATACGGTCGTGCACCCTCCCCAGGCTGCCGATCCCCCGGACGGCTGATTCCGGGGTATGGCCCGCGGGGCGGGGGGAGGGTATAATCCCCGCGATGGCGAACCCCGGAAGGAAGGTGTAGCGTGCGCGTGCGAGTGAACGGCGAGTGGCGCGAGGCGCCCGATGGAACCACGATGGCCGATCTGCTGCAGGAGCTGTCCCTCCGCCCCGACCGCGTCGCCGTCGAGCGGAACAAGGCCCTCCTCCCCCGCGCCCAGTACGCCCAGACCCCCCTCCAGGACCAGGACGAACTCGAGATCGTGACGCTGGTCGGGGGCGGGTGAGATCGTCAGGATTCGGGTTTCAAGGGACCACGGCGGCGTTTGCGGGTGGGGTTCCTGAAAAACGGAGAACGCTGTGAACATGAGTCAGAGAAGACGGAAGAGCATCAGGATCGCCTTGGGTGTGCTCACGGCGGTGGGGCTGATACAACTCGCACTCAACCTGGGCAACTTGGGCATGGTGGATGCGAGCATCCTCGGATACGTCGTCGTCGCTTGGAGCATCCTGTACCTCGCCGACGTCCTCGACGCACGATGGAACCATACGGCAACTGCCCCTCGGAAAGAGGAAGACATACATGAAGATCGAACCCCTGAAGATCGGTGATTTCGAGGTCTCCAACCGCCTGTTCGTGGGAACGGGCAAGTATGCGACGTACGAGCTGATGCGCGACGCCCTCGACGCCAGCGGGTGCGAGGTCGTCACGGTGGCCGTGCGCCGCGAGCGGATGGTCGACGCCGGCGGGCGGAACATCCTGGACTTCCTGGACCCCAAGCGCTACGTGCTGCTGCCCAACACCGCGGGCTGCTTCAGTGCCGACGACGCCATCCGCACCGCCCGGCTGGGGCGGGAGTTGCTGGAGGGGCTGGGCAACAAGGGCGCGGGGTGGGTGAAGCTCGAGGTCCTGGGCGACCGCAAGACGCTCCTGCCCGACCCCATCGGGACGCTGGAGGCCCTCAAGGTCCTCACGGCCGAGGGCTTCCGCGTGCTGTGCTACACGAGCGACGACCCCATCGTGGCCCAGCGGCTGAAGGAGGCCGGAGCCGCGTCGGTCATGCCCGCCGGGGCCCCCATCGGCAGCGGGCAGGGCATCCTCAACGCCTGGAACATCCGCATCATCCTGGAGCAGCTCAAGGAGAACGATCCGGACTACCCGATCATCGTCGACGCGGGCGTGGGCACGGCGAGCGACGTGACGATCGCCATGGAACTCGGCGCCGACGGGGTGCTGCTGAACACCGGAATCGCCGGAGCGCAGGACCCCGTCGCGATGGCCAGGGCGATGCGGGCGGCGATGGAGGCGGGCTATCTCGCGAAGCGCTCCGGCCGCATCCCGCGGAAACTGTATGCCACCGCGTCGAGCCCCATCGAGGGCGTGATCGGGGCGTAGGACGGAAGAAGCTGTCAGCTATCAGCCATCAGCAATCAGCTTTCAGCTACAGCAGAAGAAGCAGCGAAAGCGCGGCCTGCTGATACCTGACCGCTGATAGCTGATCGCTGATAGCTGATAGCTGAGATCTGAGATCTGAAAGCTCTCCCATGGACCGCCGCACGAGAATCTGCATCTGGATCATCCTCCTGGGCCTGGGGAACTTTTTTTTGTACACCATCGTGTACATGTTCCTCGGGGGCGAGGCGGTGACGGGCGAGGTCACCACCGACGGGCGGTACTTCCTCCACCCCCGCGGGGACGACCCCAACGGGGTGCCCCGGTGGGTCTTCCTCTACAGCGGGATCCACTCGATCAGCATCTGGCCCACGGTGGCGGCCATCATGCTCTCCATGCTCACCCTCGCCAAGGAACGGATCACCTCGTCGATGCGTTCGGCGATTGTGCGGGGGCGGACGTTCATCACGATCCTGGCGACGGGGATCACGGTCATGACCCTGGTCATCACCATCTGGTTCACGCTGCACTTCGCGCGGAACCTCACGCACCCCGTCCCCCCGCCGGGCGAAGGCACAGAGAGCATCCAGAACGTCAGCGGGGATGAACGCGGATGAGAAGAGGCACTAGGGATTGGGCACTAGGGACTAGGGAGAAGAAGCGGAGGTCTGTCGCGGGTCCACCCGTTCCTCGCCTTCCTAGTGCCCGGTCCCTAGTCCCCAGTGCCTTTCTGCGTCTGCGTTCATCCCGCTCCTTTTCCCGCACCCCGTCGGCGTGCATCGGAAAAGGGGACAGGCACCTTCGGGGCGAACAGCATGCCCCTGCGGAGCCAGTCCCCTTTTCCTGCGTTCCTCTCCGCTCACTCTCCGGGAAGCCCGGCAGGGCCCCCTGACCACGGAGGTTTGCCCGCACGATGACCTGGACGGTTGACGACATCCTCGCCCCCGGGGGGCTGATCTCGCAGCACCTCCCGAGCTACGAGCACCGCGACGAGCAGATCGAGATGGCCCGGGCGGTCGAGGCGGCCTTCGATGCCCCGCACCACCTCCTCGTCGAGGCCGGGACCGGCGTGGGCAAGAGCTTCGCCTACCTCGTGCCCGCCATGCTCTCCTGCGCCGTCAACGAGGCCCGCTGCGTCGTCTCCACCTACACCATCGCCCTGCAGGAGCAGCTCATCGCGCGGGACATCCCGTTCCTGCAGGAGGTCCTGCCGGTGAAGCTCACGGCCACCCTGGCCAAGGGGCGGACCAACTACCTCTGCCTCCACCGCCTGGCGCTGGCGCTGCGGAACCGCGAGGCCCTTTTCGCCACCGACCGCCAGCAGGAGCAGCTCGAAGGGCTCGCGGACTGGGCCCAGCGGACGGAGGACGGGTCGCTGCAGGACGTGGACTTCCCCGTGGACCCCACCGTGTGGGCGAAGGTCCGCAGCGAGAGCGGGCTGTGCTCCCCGGGCAAGTGCGACAAGACCGAGATCTGCTTCCTCCGCCGCGCCCGCAAGCGGATCCTGGAGTCCGACCTCGTCGTCGCCAACCACGCCCTGTTCTTCTCCGACCTCGCCATCCCCGCCGAGGCGGGGCGGCTGCTGGGCGACTACGACCTCGTCGTCCTCGACGAGGCCCACACCGTCGAACGCGTCGTCAGCGACCACTTCGGCCATAGCGTGTCCAGCGCCCGCATCGCCTCCGCCCTGCGGGAGCTGTACGACGCCGACAACGACCGCGGGCTGCTGTCGCTGCTGGGCGACGCGGGCTCCATCGCCTCCGTCCGCCGCGCCCACCAGGCGAGCGACCACTTCTTCGACGCCCTCGCCAACGCCCGCGGGCCAGCCGTCCGCTCCAGCGGCCGGATCACCGCCGGCGGCGTGGTGCCCAACGAACTCACCCCCGCCCTGCACGCCGTCAGCGCCCAGCTCGAACGCCTGACCGCCGACACCCCGGGCAAGGCGACGGACGAGCTGCGGGGCTACATCGACCGCCTCCGCGACCTCGCCGACGAGACCGCCTCGCTCATCGACCAGACGGAGGAGGGCCACGCCTACTGGGCCAGCGCCCGCCAACTCCGCGGCGGGCCGCTGGTGACGCTCGCCTCCGCCCCGGTGAACGTGGCCCCCATCGTCCGCCAGCACGTGTTCGACTCCATCCGCTCCGTCGTCCTCACCAGCGCCACCCTCGCCACCGCCCGCTCCGGGGCCCACGGGTTCGACTACGTCCGCCGCCGCCTGGGCCTGGAGGAGGGCGAGGAACTGCTCCTCACCAGCCCCTTCGACTACCGCCGCCAGGCGACGCTCTACCTCGAGACCCGCCTGGGCGAGCCCAACGACCGCGACCGCTTTCCCCCCGCCGTCGCCTCCGCCGTCGCCCACTACGCCCGCAAGACCGAGGGCCGCTGCTTCGTCCTGTTCACCAGCTACTCCCTCCTCGACGCCGTCGCCAACGAACTCGACTTCCTCCTCGCCGAGGAGGGCTACGAACTCCTCGCCCAGGGCCGCGAGTACTCCCGCACCGCCATGCTCGACCGCTTCCGCACCCGCAACCGCTGCGTGCTGCTGGGGACCATGAGCTTCTGGCAGGGCGTGGACGTGGCGGGGGAGGCGCTGTCGAACGTCATCATCACCAAGCTCCCCTTCGCCGTCCCCGACGAACCCCTCACCGAAGCCCGCATCGAAGCCGTCCGCGCCGAGGGCGGAAACCCCTTCGGGGACTACCAGCTCCCCGAGGCGGTCATCCTGTTCAAGCAGGGCTTCGGCCGCCTTATCCGCTCGCGGACGGATACCGGGTTCGTGGTCGTCCTGGACCACCGCATCGCCACCAAGTCCTACGGCCGCCAGTTCCTCTCCGCCCTGCCCGACATCGAGATCGTCCGCGACGAGTTCGGGGAGAGCTAGGAATTTCGGATTTTGGATTTCGGATTTCGGATTTGGCTTCTGGTGTGTGAGGGTTTCGGGCGAGAGCGATGGGGGAAGGGGGGAAGGATCAAATCCGAAATTCGAAGCACGAAATCCGAAACAAATCCCAGATCCGAAGGATCGAAATCCAAAACTTTGACCTCCGGACGTTCCGATGCTCTCAATGCGTGCAGGGGGAGACCCGTTTTGGTCCTTCGGATTTGGTGCTTTGAATCTGTTTCGGATTTCGAGTTTCGTGCTTCGGATTTGGACCTCGCGGAGGCCACCGGCCCATTCCGTTTCGCTCGTCGATAGAGTAACCTATCCCCACCGAGGCGTGTTGTAGGAGGGTGGGCTCGCGGGCCCGCCCAGACGCATCGAGGAGAGACGCATGAACGACCCCCACAAGCCATCGGCCGACCTGCGCATCATCGAGAACCTCAACAAGGCCAAGGCCCAGATGCTCGCGGAACTGCACAAGGTGATCATCGGGCAGGACGCGGCCATCGAGCTGCTCATGCAGGCCATGCTCTCCCGCGGGCACTGCCTGCTCGTGGGCGTCCCGGGCCTGGCCAAGACGCTCATGATCTCCACCCTCGCGCAGGTCCTGAAGCTCTCCTTCAACCGCATCCAGTTCACCCCCGACCTCATGCCCTCCGACATCACGGGCACGGACGTGATCGAGGAGGACCTCACGACGGGCCGCCGGGCCTTCCGGTTCGTCAAGGGCCCCGTTTTCTCCAACATCATCCTCGCCGACGAGATCAACCGCACGCCCCCCAAGACCCAGTCCGCCCTGCTGCAGGCGATGCAGGAGTACCACGTGTCGGCGGGGGGGAACACGTACGAACTCGACCTGCCGTTCTTCGTCCTCGCCACGCAGAACCCCATCGAGCAGGAGGGGACCTACCCGCTGCCCGAGGCGCAGTTGGACCGCTTCATGTTCATGGTCCACATCGACTACCCCACGCGGGACGAGGAGCGGCTGATCGTCAAGACCACGACCATGGACGTCAAGGGCGAGCCCGAGCCCGTCCTCAGCGGGCAGGACATCCTCGCCCTGCAGCGGATCGTGCGGAAGATCCCCACGTCCCAGCACGTCGTCGACTACGCCGTCAACCTCGCCCGCGCCACGCGCCCGGGGGACCCGACGGCCCCGGCGTTCGTGAAGGACTACCTCACCTGGGGCGCCGGGCCCCGCGCCGCCCAATACCTCGTCCTGGGCGCCAAGAGCCGGGCCCTCCTCCATGGCCGCATGCAGGTCTCCTGCGAGGACGTCCGCGGGGTCGCCCATCCCGTCCTCCGCCACCGCATCTTCACCAACTTCAACGCCGATGCCGAGTCCGTCCGCCCCGACAACGTCATCGACATGCTCCTCAAGCAGGTTCCCGAACCCCGCCCCGAGGACTACAAGGAAGCGACGGTCACCGCCGATGCGTCTTGATAATCGCGCTGCGTGGGGTTCCCAGACGATCCCTCTGACTCGGACCCCCAACGCCCCCGGACCGCGGCGGGGGGGGGACGGTGCCCCCTGCCGACGCGGGCCCGCGCGAGCGGTATGGCTGGTGGCGCTCCTGGCGGGGGTGCTCCCCGCCGCCGCGGCCGCCCTCGCCGCCGACCCCGCCGCCGAGGCCCAGGCCTTCCTCCGCGAAGCCCTCCGCCAGGACGACTCGCGCCTGCGGACGCTGATGGCCCTGCAGGCGACGAAGGACCGCGAGCTGGTCCCGCTCTTCGCCGCCCTGTGCCAGAAGGGCGAAAAGCCCCTCCGTCTCCTCGCCGCCGCCGCCCTCCAGCACATCGGCGGGGACGACGCCCTCGCCGCCCTCCGCACCGCCGCGCTGCAGGATCCCGATGACGACGTCCGCACCCAGGCCCTCGTCATGCTCCTCGAATCCGACGCCGCCCCCGACGACCTGCTGCTCCAACTGCTCCAGACGCCCAGCGAGCGGCTGCGACTGCTGGCGAGCCGCGGCCTCGTCATCCGCCGCCGCGGGGAGGAGGCCATCGAGACCCTCCGCGCCCTCGCCGCCTCCCAGGACCCCCGCACCGCCGCCCTCGCCCGCATGAGCCTCCTGGGGCTCGGACGCGACGACCACCGGGCCCACCTGCAGGACCTGCTCCGCAACCCCCAGACCGACCCGGCGCTGCTGGATCTGCTGCTGGCCCAGATCGCCGAGGAGAAGATCGCCCCCGCCGCCGCCTTCGCCGAAGCCCTCGCCACCTCCGACCGCCCCGACAAGCTCCGCCTGCTGGCGTGGCGGGCGGTGGCGATGGCGTCCCTGACGGGCCCGCGCTCCGTCCTCCAGGCCCTCCCCGCCTCCGACGACCTCGTCTACCGCGTCTACCTCTTCCGCATCCTCATGCTCAGCGACCAGGGGACCGAACTCGTCGCCGAACTCACCCAACGCACCGATGCCGTCGGCGCCCTCGCCCGCTTTGAGCGCGCCCGTCTCCAGGGCGGATCCGCCGCCACCCAGGCCGCCGCCGCCGCCATCGCCACCGGCCACCCCGTCGTCGTCATCCATGTCCTCGGGGCCGCCGAGAAGGACGTCCCCGCCGATCGCGCCAAGGCCGCCTTCTACACCCCCGTCCTCATCGACCTGCTCCGCTCCGTCCCCCAGCGCAACGACCGCGCGACGGCGAGCCAGGTTCTCTCCGCCCGCGCCGGGACGCTCCTGGCCGACCTGGGAAGCCCCGAGGCCCTCGAAGCCCTCCGCGCCACCCTCGCCCAGCGCAACCGCGATCTCCGCTCCGTTGCCATCGCCGGGCTCGTCAACACCACCAACCCCGCCGCCGCCCGCCTCGCCCTGCCGCTGCTCGACAGCCCCTACGACGAGCTGCACGTCACGGCCGCGATGACGCTCGCCCGCTTCTCCGACCCCGCCGCCCAAGCCCGACTGACGGAACTGGTGACGCATCCCAACCGCTACGCCCCCCAGGTGCCGACCATGGCCGCGTGGTACCTGCTGAAGCTCCAGAACGCCTCCGCCTCCGCCCTCGCCGACTGCATTCGGGCAATGGAGTAGGCTTCATCGGGGACATGCTGCCGCAAATTGGGGCGAAACAGTAGGGGACAACCCCTATTTTGCCCTCTTTGAAGGGGGGAAATTGCCCGAAGACCCGCATTGCCCATCTTCACGCATAGAATCCCTCGAACATAGTGCTTCGTAACGCGCGGCCTTTGCCTGCGTCCACGGGTTTAGACGAAGTCAGGGAGGCATTGAGAGCTTCATGCATGGAATACTGGTAGTGGACGATCATCCGGCGATGCGGGAGGGGATTTCCACCCTGCTGACGCGGGAGCCGGGCCTGGAGGTTCTGGGATTCGCCGATGACGCCGCCGACGCCCTGCGGTCCATCGACACGCTGCGGCCGGGCGTGGTGGTGACCGACCTCGTCCTGCCCGGGCGGAGCGGGCTGGACCTGATCAAGGACATCCGCTATCGCTGGGTCGGACTGCCCGTGGTGGTCTACACCATGCGCGGCGAGCCCTTCGTGGCCCTGCGGGCGCTGCGGGCCGGGGCGCGAGCCTACGTCAGCAAGTGCTCCGCCGGTCAGGAACTCGTCACCGCCGTCCGCAAGGTCCTCCGCGGGGAGGCGTACGTCAGCAGCGATCTGGCGTCGCAGGTGCTGGGGACGTTCGTGGGCGAGCGGGGCGCACGCCCGCAGACGGAGCAGCTCTCCGACCGCGAGTTCGAGGTGTTCGAGCTGATCGGCCGGGGCCTGAGCCTCCGCGAGATCGCCGAGCGCCTCAAGATCAGCCCCAAGACCGTGGACTCCCACCGCGAGAACATCAAGGCCAAGCTGGGGACCGTGGACTCAAACGAACTCCGCAAGCAGGCCATCGCCTGGGTCTCCCTCGAACAGCCCCACTGACCCCCCGCGGCGTCATCCGCGTTCTACAGAGTTCTGGGCGGGCGCCGAGTCCTGAGCGGGTGCCGTGGGTTGCGAAGCGAAGCGGAGCAACCACGTCCAAGCGGGTGCCACGTCCAAGCGGGTGCCGTGGTTTGCGTGCAGCCTGTAAGGCTGCGTGTCTTGCCGGTGAAAGTCCGGCCGCGGGAATTGGCTGTTTGCCCGCGTAGTGATATCCAAC